>NZ_JAKJSP010000039.1:0-68537 GCF_050337085.1 Photobacterium sagamiensis
TTCCCCGACGGCGGAGAAATCCCAACAAAATACACCTGTGAGGCGGAAGATATCGCGCCACCATTAGAATGGGATGGAGTCCCGAAGCATACGCGCAGTCTTGTTTTGATTGTTGATGATCCCGACGCGCCGGATCCGAACGCGCCCAGGATGATGTGGGTTCATTAGGTTCTCTATAACATATCGCCGGAAGCAGCAGGTCTAACTGAAGGCGCGACTTCAAACGATCTTCCTCCCGGGACGGAACAAGGTTTAAATGACTGGGAAAAGGCTGCGTATGGCGGACCATGTCCCCCGATCGGTCGGCAATTCCGCTGTGCTCCATTGCTGCCGGTGAACAACAGCGTTAGGGCTCTTTAAAGTCATAGTATGAATAATCTAGTTATCTTGATTTTGTTAATGATTCTATCGGGGTGTTCGTCGAAACCTCTGATAGTTAATAATCCAGAAGAGTTTACTGGTTTGGGTGGAAATGAAGTTTATGTCGTAAGTCATGGGTKGCATACTGGTTTTGTTATTCCCGCRCCTGCAATTCAAGAAGTTGTCCCTGAACTAAAACGACGCTTTGGAGATACCCCATATATTGAGTTTGGGTGGGGAGATAAAGGGTTTTATCAAGCAAAAGAAATYACATCTGGATTGACACTACGGGCCATCTTCTGGTCAACGGAGTCAGTTGTACACTCAGTYGCAGTGCCGRAGAATRTTGAATCGTATTTTTCGGGTAGTGAGATAGAAAAGATTTGCCTGACTAACGGTGAGCTTTCGTCATTGATTGGCTTCATTTCTAATAGCTTTTACAAAAATACCATTGGAAATGTATTGGCGTTAAAAAGTGGGATATATGGAGACAGTCAATTTTATAAAGGGGTTGGTGATTACCATTTAATGAATACGTGTAATCAATGGACTGCCAAAGGGCTTAAAAGTACCGGAATGGATATATCGCCAACATTTAAATTAACCGCTGGCAGTGTTATGAAGTATGTGGCAGCGAATAATTCGGCCCTAACAAGGGCAATCAACTTGCACAATTCAAGCGCCACTACGGCTTGCCGGTTATTGCCGACGTTAGCTCTGTAACCGAGATAAAAAATGCAATCAAGAAAGTGGCTCGTAATGAATAACATCTTCCTTATTGTTTTTCTCCTTATGCAGATCTCCTTGATTGGGTGCTCTGCCGCTACAAATGCATCTGATTTGATTCGACAACAACGTATTGTAGAAAGCCCGCAATGGAACGGGGAAACATTCCAGAATCCGGAACAGGTGCCAGACATTGAAGTGGGCGCAAGTTTAAAGACATTCTGGGACTATTTTTTTAATAAACCAGAAGGGGCTATACCTGCTAACTTACTGCCTGCGGAGCCATTTGATATTACCCAGTGGAATGGGCAACGAGATCTCCAATTCGCCTGGCTAGGGCACACAACTTTCCTTATCAAGATGGATAACAAAGTGATCCTGACAGATCCCATGTTCTCTCAACGGGCAGGATCCTTTGGATGGTTGAGTCCTAAGCGATACTCTAAAACGTTCCTTCAACGGACAAGCTACCCGTGGTCGACGTGGTATTAATTACTCATAATCATCCTGACCATCTGGACGAGGATTCTATTAAGGCACTTATTTCCAAGACCAAGCACTTCGTAACAACTTCGTTACATCCATTGTTTATCCATTTTTAAAGTGTCCTGCCATTGAGCGCAGAACGGTTGTTATGGTAAATCACAATGACAAAATAGCCAAAAGTGACTTTATTAACAACTACTTACCCTAGCTTCATTTAACCTCCTCTCCCTAACAAGCCCCTCATCCTGATTGCGCTTAGCAAAGCGCTAACACGTTTCTTACGGGAACGGTAATGCAGCAAGCGTATAAACGAATTCCCTTACTGTCACTAAAACCATTCATTTATCGAGGATATACTCCGGCAATGTAAATTTACTGTTAAAAGCAAGTAACTGCTTGCAATCGAAAGTGGCTACAAAACCAACAAAAATAACAATTCAACTAACGTGCTGGCAGATCCCTCTCCCGTCGCTGGATGTTTAAGCTAAGCGCAGTAGCAACCGGTGCATTTAGTACAGAGATACCTCTGTCTTTGATCCAATTGGAGCTGAGGGTGAGTGTCGTTAATAAAAATAAAAAGAAGGTAAATCTATGAGTAGTCGTTTATTACCGGAATTTGAGCTAAAAACGCCACAGAGCGTCGATGAGACCCTCGAATTGTTGGCAACCAATGGGGAGAGCGCCGTTATCATTTCGGGTGGTTCCGATCTGCTGGTGGCCATGAAATTCAGCCGATCCCCGGCCACCGTTATAAGCATTGCCGAGTTGCCAGATCTGGATTATATCAAGTTTGATCCAGAACTGGGCCTGCATATAGGTGCCCGGGTCACCCTCGCTCAAGTGTTGCGAAGCGAGGTAATTAAGGAACATTATCCCCCTTTGTGGCAGGCGGCAGAGACCTTTGCCACCCCGCAGATCCGTAACAGTGCCACCGTGATCGGCAATGTGCTGCGAGGTTCACCCGCCGGTGACTGCTCCTGCGCCATCTTGGCACTAGGAGGGCAACTGGTGCTGAAAAACAATAAAAGTAGCCGTGAAGTGCCCATCGACGACTTCTGGACAGGCTACAACCAGACCGCCCTCAAGCGTGACGAACTGGCGATGGAAATTAAGCTGCCAGCCCCCGGTGCCTGTACCCGCTCAGTGTTTAAGCGCATGACCCGAGTCAACGAAGATTTAGCCAAGCTTAATGCGGCCGTGCGACTGGAGATGAATGGCAAGGTGTGTCACAGCGCCCGGTTAGCCATAGGCTGTGTTGGGCCCACCACCATGCGTCTGCCCAAGACGGAGGCATTGTTGGCAGGCAGTGAAATCAACGCCACGACCTTAGCTGCAATTGCCGATACCGTGGCCACCGAGATCTCACCCATTGACGACAAACGTTCCACTAGGGACTACCGCATGCATATGTCCGGAGTGCTGGTAAAGCGCCTGGTAATCCAAGCTGCGGGCTTAACCGCCTGAACCGTCGACTGCATTCCTTTTACACCAGTACCCGGAGTAATAAATGAATAAACACACCGTTAACCTGACTGTCAATGGCGAAGCCTTGACGCTCAGCATTCCAGCGAACCAAACCCTGCTAGAAACCCTGCGCGAGCAGCTTAATCTGACTGACACCAAATATGGCTGTGGCACCGGCGAATGCGGTGCTTGTACCGTCATCGTCGACGGTGATAAGAGTATCAACTCCTGCCTGACGCTGACGGCCATGATGGAGGGCCGCTCGATCACCACCGCCATCGGCCTGGTGAAAGACGGCCAGCTTAACCCGGTGCAGAAAGCTTTCGTTTCAGAGTCCGCCGTACAGTGCGGTTACTGCACACCAGGTATGGTGTTGAAGAGCACGAGCCTGCTGCTCAACAACCCCAATCCAACCGAAGAGGAAATCCGTAAGGAGCTGGAAGGCAACATCTGTCGCTGCACAGGTTACGATGCCATCGTCAAGGCAGTGCAAAAAGCCGCCGAAGATTTCCCGGTTATAAACGCCGCCGAGTGACAGGAGCAAAACCATGAGTGAGTTTTCAGTTATCGGGAAAAATGTTCCCAAGGACGATGCCGTTGAAAAGGTCACCGGCCAAGCCATTTACGCCGCAGATATTAAGATGCCGGGCATGTTGTACGGCAAAATTGTGCGCTGCATGCAATACGCCCATGCCAGAGTAACCAGATTGGATATTAGCGAGGCGTTGCAAGTACCGGGTGTGGTCAAGATCCTCCGGCCTGAGGATGTGACGGCGAAAACCTACAACACCAGTGCCATTGACATCACCCAGTCGGAAAAGATGGCTGAGGTCATGGGGGATTTGGAAGACCAGCATATTTTTACTCACTATGTACGCCACCAGGGGGATGCCATCTGTGGGGTGATAGCCAAGAGTGAAGCTATCGCAGAACGCGCCGCCGCTAAGATCAAGGTGGAATACGAGCCGTTACCTGTGATCATGACACCTGCGGATGCCAGTAAGGAAGGCGCCCCGCAATTGAGTCCGCACAAGCCCGGCAACATGGCTTTTCAACTGCCGGAAAGCCTGTTCCCGGACAACAGTTACGGCTGGGGCGATACAGCGTCTTTGATGAAAGAGGCCGATGTTATCATCGAAGACACCTTCTATGTTAACAAGCAGAAGCAGTGCCAGATGGAGCCCCATTCCTATGTGGCCCACTACGATATGCGTGGCCGCCTGAACTGCTGGTCTTCCGGGCAGATGCCCAAGCTGTCGCAGGTCATGTTGTCGGAACTGTTCGAACTACCGATGTCGCGGGTCAAGATCCACCAGACCATGGTCGGTGGTGGCTTCGGTGGCCGTCTGGGGCTGGTGTTCGAGCCGGAAACCTGCGCCATGGCATTGGCGGTGCCAGGTCGACCGGTCAAGGTGCAATCCTTGCGCGAAGAAGATTGGGTCGCCTCCGAGAGCCGCCATGCCGGCGACTACTGGATGAAGCTGGGGTTCAAGAAAGACGGCACACCTGTGGCCTGTGAGGCGAAGTTCAAAAGCAATACCGGCGCTTACTTCACCCATGCCTCAGGCGTGGGATTCACCACGGGAGCCTGGCTGGCCGGGATGTACAATTTTGGTGCCCTCAAGTATCAGTCGGAAGCGTATTTCACCAATCAGGCGCCGGCCGGTGCCTTCCGAGGCTTTGGCAATCCGCAGACGAACTTCGTCCTGGAGCAGATGGTCGACCGGGCCTGCGCTCAGTTGAACATAGATCCGGTCGATTGGCGTCTGAAGTGGGGCAAGGGCGTCGGTGACGACAGCTGGATCCTTGGGGTTCCTTATGAGTCCTGCCAGCTGCCCGAGTGTATTAAGCAAGGTGCCGAGGCGATAGGCTGGGCCGAAAAGCGTGAAAAATATGCCAACCAAACCGGCACCAAGCGTCGCGGTGTCGGCGTGGCGGTCGTTAACCATACCAGTGGCGCCGCGGGAATGATTCTGGAGCACACTGTTTGCACTGTAATGCTTAACGAAGATGCCAGTGTCATCGTCAGTACCGCCTGTTCTGATCTCGGCCAGGGGGCGAATACGGTACTGCATCAAATGGCCGCCGAATCACTCGGTTTGCCGATGGAAGACGTCTACGTAAAGACCGGTGACACCGATAGCAACGGTTTTGATATCGGCGCTCACGCCAGCCGCACCACCTTCGTCGGCGGCCGTGCACTGCTCAGCGCCTGTGAAGATGTCAAACGCCAGCTGCTGGAGCGGGCCAGCCATGCCCTCGATGCCGATGTCGATGAACTCGAGATGGTCAACAAGCAGATCTTCGTTAAATATGCCCCTGAGCGTACCATCGACGTGGCAACCATCGCGTATCAAGGCATATATCAGCCGATCGATCCGGCCACCGGTAAGCCCGAGGGGATCCCGGGACAGATCATCGGCATGTCGAGCCACCATGAAACGAAAAGCTCACCGCCGTTCAGTGCCACCTTCATCGATCTGGAAGTGGATATCGAAACAGGGGAAATCACCCTGCACGACATGGTACTGACCCATGATATTGGCAGGGTGTTGCATCCGGCGATGTGTGAAGGCCAGATGCATGGTGGCGCCCAACAAGGCCTGGGGATGGTGTTGACCGAGGAGACCTACTATGACGCCAACGGTCTGTGTATTAATAATGGTTTCACCGATTATAAACTGCTCGGCTCCTCAGACATGCCCAATACTCGGGTGATCTTCGTTGAGGAGCCGGATGCTTATGGTCCCTTCGGTGCCAAAGGCGTTGGCGAATCCTCAGTGGTTAGCCCTGTTGGAGCAACGGCCAATGCGGTATTTCATGCCCTGGGTATCCAGATCACCGAGGCGCCGCTGACGCCGGAGAAGGTGTTGAAGGCCATCCAGCAAAGCGGCCTCACGTTCGACTAAGACCGACTGATGGGGAGGTGGCTTCGGCCACTTTCTCCATAATAGGAAAATTCATGAGTGGAGTGAGTTTTATGTCGGATTATCTTGCTGAGGTTCGATGGTAATCAAATATAAATAAAAAGACGATTTTCCGGTTCACCTAATAAATGTCGCAATGGTATGACATTCGTTAAAAAGGTTAAGTGAACCCATAAATTAATAAGTAGTCTTTAGAATAAGAGGTAATAAAATGAAGGCATATACCATATTCATTCGCGATGCACTTGGACTGTTATTGATCACTTCCTCTGCTGTTGTTTTGTTTGGTATTCACCTCGATGTCGTCGCATTGTTTAACTACATATTCCATGAAGAGGCTTTTGCAAGCACGTACCTATATGAATCCCTCCCTATGCTCTCTTGCCTGATCCCGGCAGTGCTCATTGCCAAGTTCATTAATCAGCCTAAATGGATTGCCATAGTAAAAGCCGCCCGGGCGCAAGAAGTTTTAAAAAGCGCATCTCAATAAAAGCATTCCCCACAACATAAGTTCACCAAAGAAACAGATTACATTTTTTAGCAGTCAGAGAGTCTGAGTCATTGAGGTTCAGTGATGATTCATCTGAAATCAGTAAGATCTGTGCACTTACGCGATATAGAGGTCAAGATTAATGAGTATTTTTGCTCAGGCAGCTCTACTAGAACAACAAAACACGCCTTTTGCGTTTGCTAACATTATCGAAACGCGAGGTTCTGCACCTCGTCATTCAGGACAAATGCTTATCAAAGCAGACGGTACCATCATCGGCACCGTCGGTGGCGGCATGATCGAACGCTACGTCATCGAACAGTCCATTGAAGCTCTGCAAGAAAGGAAATCCCGGGTAGTAAAAGGCCGTATGACACGATCCGGCCCAGAAGCGATGGGCATGGACTGCGGCGGCGCAATGACTGTTTCAATCGATGTTTACGGCCTGCGCCCAGCTTTATTACTAATTGGTGGCGGCCACGTAAACCGCGCCGTTGCCCATGCGGCTCACGTTTTAGGTTTCGATATCAGCGTCGCCGATGCTTACGAAGATAGCCTGGCCGAAGCGCATTTTCCCTCAGGAACCAAACGCATTTTAGGTAAAACGATGGATGATGCCATCGACCAGCTAGATATTAACAAAGAGAGCTTTGTGGTTATTGCGACTAACCATCAGGATCAAGATGCGATTACCAAAGTCGTCGGTTGTGATACCCAATATATCGGTCTGATGGCAAGTCGCCGCAAAGTACAAACCTTATTCAATCACTTGCGAAAAAGTAACGTCAGCGAAGCCCATATTCAGGCCATTCACTCGCCGATTGGTTTCAATATTGGCGCAGAGACGCCGGAAGAAATCGCCATCAGCATTATGGCTGAAGTCCTCAAAGTGAAACATCAGTCTTCTGGTGGGTTAATGAAAGATGATACCCGCCTGAACCGCAACAAACTGGTGCTGGTACGTGGCGCCGGCGATATCGCGACAGGGGTGGCTATTCGACTTCATAATGCCGGCTTTAAAGTCGTGATGACCGATATCGCCCAACCCACAGTGATTCGCTGCAGCGTTGCCTTTGCCCAGTGTTTATACGGTGATCCCATTGAAGTCGAAGGCGTGACAGCCAGAAAAGCCCATAGCAGTGAAGATGTTTTCAATGCGATTGAACAGGGTCTGATCCCGGTCATGGTTGATGAGGAGTGCTGCTCGCTTGGCAACTTAGCACCGACCTTCCTTGTCGATGCCATTCTTGCCAAACGCAACCTGGGCACGACCCAAGATATGGCTCCGGTCACCATAGCTTTAGGCCCGGGCTTTAATGCTGGCGTCGATTGTGATGCGGTCATTGAAACCAATCGCGGCCATCATTTAGGCCGGATCATCTATCAAGGGGAAACCCAGCCAAATACGGGGATCCCCGGCAATATCGCCGGATACACCCACCAGCGAGTTCTGCGCGCCCCTTGCCAGGGAATTATGCATAATCACGTCAAACTCGGCGATATTGTCGAAGAAGGTGATGTTATCGCCCACGTTGGCGACAGTCAGGTTGTTGCACCATTGAACGGCATGGTACGCGGCCTGCTCAATGAAGGATTAACTGTTACTGAAGGGTTTAAAATCGGCGACATTGATCCCCGCGGCATTGAGGCCGACTTTACAACCGTTTCGGATAAAGCTCGTGCCATTGGCGGCAGCGTACTTGAAGCGATGCTGTACCTGGAGCAAACCACATTGAATTAGCTTTATACCAAATCCATAAATTATCTGAATGGCTCGTTAATTATTGGAATAAGTATCAATATCCCTTACAGAAGAAAGCTCGATAAGGGCTTTCTCTCTGACTAAGGTCAACATCAAAGTCACGAAAAGAGGATTTGTCGCAAAGTTATGCTGAAGAAACAACTGTTAGGCTAATAAAAAGCCTGAATGAAATGGTAAGTCAAAGCACTTATCGATATGGAGAGACCACACTCACATGCAACGAAGACGTCCCCCGCAAAATCAGAGCGCACCGGAAGAGCTGGTTGCTCAGTTGAGGCTCGATGAATTAAAGCTGTTCAACCTGGTGGCTAAACTGGGTAGCTTCAGTGCCGCACCGCAAGCCGCCGGATCCGCCGTCTGGAGGAGAGTCTCAACCTGCGCTTGTTCGAGCGAAAAATGACGGCTCGCCCGATAAAACAGTACACGATTGACTTTTTCGTCATTCAGTCATTAGTACTACCCCGCAAGTTCTAAAGTTCCTCATAGTTAACACTCAAGGGTAATGAGATAGGAGTTCACCATAGGCTGCTTGTAGTAACCTATCTGTCTGACTTCGACTTAGATAAAATCTCTGCCTTGGCATTACTAACTCTCCTTCATGGCTGAAATGACCGAAGGATCATTGATCAGATTAAATAACAGGCTCTTTGCTGATGTTCTCTGGGAATCGGATAAGACCTTCTTTGGGTTCTCTCTGGATTGTGTAAGTATGTTTTTGACGAACTTGCTGTTAGTACCAGATAGTTCATACACAAACCTGAGAGTGTCTAGCAACTCACCCTGAGGCAAACTATAAACAGCCATCTCACAACCAAGGCTATCCATGGAAAGTAAGTTGTTCACTACCACCTTACGCTCAGCCTTGAACTTCTCTTTGGCTTCATAGGCATCAATCAAAGCCTGCACTCTGTCGGCGATAGCTATAGGCACTTCCATTGTTTTAGTTTCATGAGTCATTACTAATTCTCCTGTTCTAGCTGGGATTTAATCACTGGGACATTGAATAATGCCGATACTGATTGGCGGGATTTACCTACAGCCTTAGCAATTTGGGTATGGTTCATTCCTGACAACTTTAGACCAATCGCCTTCTGCTTCCACTCCTCAACCTCTTTCACTGGCTCAAGTTTACGCTTTAGCTCATGTTTCGGCATCAACTTTAGCGTTAATGTGAGGTAATGCATTGGCCATAGTGTGATCTCCTGTTATGTAATCAACCCAGCATATTTTTTTTTAACCTTAAAGGGCCACATTAGAGATAGTACTCTAACTAGTTTATTTCCAGCATCGAGTCTGCGGGATCATGGCTGACTCATCTTTGTCGGATAGTGAGTTAGAGCTGTTGCTCGTAACATTTCTCGAGATACTTAATTGACCAAATTTTCGTAATATCTAAATTAACACTGTGTCAAAAAAACAGGTGGTATGGGGCTCTTGCCCTAACATGACTCAAAATGGACAATGATGGTTGCTATTTATGCCACATTTGACATCCCTTCATAAGGGATTAGCAATGGAAAAAAATAAATTATTGCGCACTCACAGAAAATTGAAGTGCAAAGCATGGGCACAGAGGCGAGTAGATGGCAGTTATGGTTATCGTGACAGTTGAGAGCTACGCACAAAATTAATAGAAAATTCAGCTACTAGTCTAACAGAAAATTACGCTGCCATTTTTGCATGGTTGACGACAGACAATCTATCGGCAACGCTGTTCGGCAAAGATATCTCTACGTTTAAAAGAGATTTGGGAACATTTGCAAAAGATATTGGCATCAATCCAACCAGAAAAACTAGGCAGATAACATTTTTTTATCTGCACATTACAGCAATGCCACACCCCTTTAAGCTAATCACTATTAAATCGATTAGCCCTACAAAGAGGTGTTTATGTTACAAATCAATATCAAAAATGTGCATATTGGGGAGCAACCTTCATCGCCATAATCACAATTGTCGCGGCTTTGGTATTGAGCTTTGCTGTTGTCGCGTTCAATTAAGCCTAACCTCCCTAATTGACGAAAAATGGTTTGAGCGATTGCAATATAGTGTACTCAATAACACTAAATTTTGATTCTTTTTAGGTTTGCCTTTTAATCAGGTTAAAAATTTCTCAACCAGACATCTTCATTCACAGATGCTTTATTTTTGCGTTTTTTCTTACCGCTGCCTTCAGGTTTTGCCATTGGTTTATCTACGGCTAAAAGTGCATCACTGACAGCTTCATCGACTTCAAAACCCTCTACTTGCTCACGTTCAAGTCGGATCTTGTTCTTCTTTTCGATGATTTTGAAATGATGATAATCTTCATGATCGATAAGCGATAACGCTAAGCCCACTTCACCAGCACGGCCACTTCGACCAATACGGTGCATGTAGTCTGATGGACTTCTTGGTAAGTCAAAATTGATCACCACCGGCAGTTTTTCGATGTCTAGACCACGGGCAGCAATATCAGTAGCAATTAACACTTCAATCTCGCCTGATTTAAACGCTTCAAGCACGCGAGTACGAGCGCCCTGGCCTTTATCGCCATGAAACACTTCTGCGGTAATACCACGTTTAGAGAGTTTGTCAGCTAAGTGCTCACAGCTGTTTTTGGCATTAACGAAAATAAGCGCTTGTCGCCATTGATGTTGTTTGATCAAATGCGCTAATAAGGCTGTTTTTTCCCCTTTGTTAACGGTAAAAACGCGCTGTACTAAGGTACTGGCATCAGCACTTTGCAATTGTATTTCAACAGGGTCGTTGAGCAATTCTTGGGTTAAAGCCTGTACTTTTTCAGGAAAGGTCGCTGAAAATAATAAAGTTTGCTTTTTCTTTGGCAATAATGCCAACAGCGCAGATAGCTCGTCAGTAAAGCCTAAACTTAACATCCGATCGGCTTCATCAAGCACTAAGGTTTTAACCCTATCGAGCTTAATGGCATTACTTGAAATCAAATCGAGTAATCGGCCAGGCGTTGCAACCAAAATATCAGTGCCACCGCGTAATGCGAGCATTTGAGTATTCGCTGATACACCACCAAAAACAGCAACCGTTTTAATCACGCCGTTAAAATGCACCGCATAAGATTTAATGCTGTCAGCAACTTGCTTGGCTAGTTCACGGGTAGGCACCAAAATCAGTCCAGAAACATAGTTACCTTCACTGCTTTTGCTACTCAATGGTTTTTCAGCATGCTGTTGCAGAAAAAGGTGCTGCAATATAGGCAGTGCAAAGGTGGCCGTTTTACCCGAACCGGTATTTGCCCCTGCAATTAAGTCACGTCCTGCTAATACACTTGGGATGGCTTGCGCTTGAATGGGCGTTGGCTGCTGATATTCCAGCTCTGTTAATCGAGCTAACAAGGGTGGAATAAGGCCAAGTTCTGTAAAGTTGGCTGGCGTTGTGACAGTGGTCATTAATATAAAGGGCTCAAAGCTAAGATAATAGCCCACTATTTTAGCGTATTTATACCCCGTTAAGTTAGTAAAATCGATCAAACCCTGCCGTAATGTCATTCAATCCCCGTATACCTTTGCATAACGAATCTGATGGTTAATGGGGTGAGGGGATCAGTTTGATTTCTTCGTTACTCGAACTACTAAGGATTTCTTATTGGTTCGTTAACTGCCGAGCAATAAGAAATCCTCGGCAGTTTATTTCTAGGCCGTAATGCTTATGCGACGTTTAATATTTTCTGTTGATGTGAAAGGTACTCATCATAAGTGCCTTGGAAGTTAACGAGCTTCTTGTTTTTCACATCAATAATAGAAGTGGCAAGAGAGGATACAAACTCACGGTCATGGCTTACAAAGATAAGTGTGCCTTGATAATCTTTAAGTGCGTTGTTTAGCGCTTCTATCGCTTCCATGTCCATGTGGTTAGTTGGTTCGTCCATCACTAGCACATTGATGTCTTGCATCATTAACTTACCAAACAATAAGCGGTTCTTTTCACCACCAGAGCAGTTCTTTGCTTTCTTATTTGCATCATCCGCGGTGAACAGTAAACGGCCTAAAATACCACGAACCATCAAATCATCATGCTTCGTTGTGCGCCACTGTGAGATCCAATCGAAGATACTTAAATCGTTGTCGAAATCAGCCGTACTGTCTTGTGGGCAGTAACCAATAGAAGCATTTTCAGACCACTTTACAACACCGTGATTTTGCTCTAATTCGTTTACTAGGCAGCGTAGTAATGTCGTTTTACCGACACCGTTTTCGCCAATCACCGCTAAACGAGTACCGGCTTCCAGAAGTAAGTTACCTTTCTCGAACAGTAGTTCATCTTCAAATGCATGCCCTAAATCTTGTAGCTCAAGTGCTTGGCGATGCAGCTTCTTGCCTTCACCAAAATCAATCGATGGGCTAATACGGCTAGTCGATTTAACATCGTCTAGCTTAATTTTATCCATCTTCTTCGCACGAGAACTTGCTTGTTTAGCTTTAGAAGCGTTTGCACCAAATCGATTAACGAAATCTTGCAATTCGCTAATCTCAGCCGCTTTTTTTGCATTGCCTGCCAGCAACTGCTCACGGATGAGACCTGATGCCTCAAGGAAGTACTCGTAGTTACCAGGGTAGATACGGAGCTCACCGTAATCGATATCTGCCATGTGGGTACATACTGAGTTCAAGAAGTGACGGTCATGCGAAATGATGATCATTGTACACTTACGTTGATTTAGCTCTTCTGCTAGCCAGTTAATAGTATGAATATCCAGGTTGTTGGTTGGTTCATCTAACAACAAGATGTCAGGGTTGGCGAAAAGTGCTTGTGCAAGTAACACACGTAGTTTCCAACCTGGAGCAACGTGCTGCATTAGGCCAAAATGGAATTCTTCTTCAATACCTGCTTGTAGCAAAATATCGCCAGCACGGCTTTCTGCTGTGTAGCCGTCCATTTCTGCGAATTCACTTTCAAGTTCAGCGACTTTCATGCCGTCTTCTTCACTCATTTCTGGTAGTGAGTAAATACGGTCACGTTCTTTTTTGATTTCCCAAAGTTTACGGTCACCCATGATCACCACATCGATAACGTTGTGTTGTTCAAAGGCGAATTGGTCCTGGCTCAATACGCCAAGTTTCAACCCAGGAGTGATAGACACGTTGCCAGAGCTTGGAGTCAATGTGCCACTAAGAATCTTCATGAACGTTGATTTACCGCATCCATTGGCTCCGATTAGGCCGTAACGGTTACCGTTACCGAACTTAGCGGAAATGTTTTCAAATAAAGGCTCGGCGCCAAATTGCATGGTGATGTTAGCGGTTGAGATCAAAGAAATATTCCTAGGTATTAAGATTGGCTAATCGCTTAGTCAGAGATGCCAAATAAACTGAAGTTAAAGTACGAATTAATAGGCGGCGAATTATACAGACTTATTGAACAAATAACAGATGTGAGACGTAAGTCACAGAAGGTAATTGTGTTGGAGGAAGAATCAAGAGGATGCTCAGTTAAATTGAGTTTTAATTTCATGTGGTTAGCTGAATTTGATGCATCGACAGCATCCATAGTTAAGGAAGTAAAGACATCAATCGCCCAAATGGCTGAGTAAAATGGATTGAAGTTGTTGATGTTTTTGCTGCCAACTTCTAGTTGGCCAACAATTTCTATCCTCGTGTTTGGCCATTTATAGGGAGTTTGTGGCATTTGCAACCCCCAACTTTATTTGAAAACCTGACTGATAGAGTAAAAGGTCTATAAAGGTTATATCCCAAAATGAGCGAGCTTATATTGGCTTGATATGTGATTTTCACTAGAGTCAATTGCATAACGCAAATGCCTAAGTCAGTAAGGTCTATAATAAATAGTTGTCCGGAGCAAAAACGCAACGGAGGCTAGGGCCTGTTTATCTTTCGACATAATTGCTGCTGGAGGCTATTTTTTCAGCTAACAAGGCGAAAGATATGCCATGTAGTTGTCCTACTTAAATATCTGACAACACAGTTAGATGGAAAAATAGCCCCAGCCCTTCGGGTAAAGGCTAAAAAAGCTTCATACTGCGTTACTCAGAGCTCATTTAGAATAACTAAACTTCTCTCTTCGTGCCTTGCCTGAAGACTTTTTTAGTCTTTACAGCTGTAATGTTGAAAGATAAACAGGCCCTCACATAATGCCAATTATCACTGTCTACCCACCGACCAAGAATCAACCGCACCCAGTGAAAGTCTGGACTGACGACATTGATCCAGAAACAGCGGAGCAGCTCAGGCGTACCGCTTCTTTACCCTTTATTTATCATCATGTGGCTGGAATGCCAGATGTCCATCTTGGAAAAGGGGCAACGATTGGCAGTGTTATTGCGACAACTGATGCGATCGTACCCGCAGCCACAGGTGTCGATATTGGCTGTGGCGTCAATTCAGTTCGCTTATCCCTGACTGGCTCCGATCTACCGGAGAACCTAAAGAAGATCCGCAGTGCCATTGAGCAGGTCATTCCGTTGGGGCCCGGTCAGGAACATCGAGTGGCCAAGATCAAGGGGAATTCAACCTTGGCGATGAGGCTAGAACATATTCTCCGTGAAAACCCAGAGCTTAGGAAAATGCTTAAGCCCGGCCGTTGGGCACGTCAAGCAGGAACGCTGGGTGGCGGAAACCACTTCTTTGAATTGTGCCTCGATGAAGCAGACAACCTCTGGGTGATGCTCCACTCAGGCAGCCGTGGAATAGGAAACACCATTGGTCGCTATTTTATCGCGCAGGCAAAACAGGAAATGGAACGCGCGAATATTCATTTACCGGATGCCAACTTGGCCTACTTCAAGAAGGGAACCCAAAATTATGATAAGTACATTGAAGGCGTAAGTTGGGCACAGGACTATGCTCGCATCAACCGTGAGCTGATGATGAAGGCGGCACTGAGGGTGTTGGCCTGCTACTTGCCTCCTTTTACGGTGACCCATGAAGCGATCAACTGTCACCATAACTACATCGAACGCGAAGTGCATTTCGGTCATGAGGTCTGGGTGACCCGCAAGGGCGCTATTCGGGCTAGGAAAGGGGATTTAGGTGTGATCCCGGGAAGCATGGGGGCAAGCTCTTATGTGGTTCGGGGCTTGGGAAACCCGGAGTCATTTTTCAGCTGCAGCCATGGGGCAGGCCGAAGACTTTCTCGTACCCAGGCCAAGAAGCAATATACGGTCAACGATCTGATTAAGCAGACCACCGGCGTTGAATGTCGCAAGGATAGTGGTGTGATCGATGAGATCCCAGCCGCATACAAGGACATCGATACAGTGATGAGAAACCAGAGTGATCTGGTTGAGGTGGTTCATACCTTGCGGCAAATCGTAAACATCAAGTACGGTTGGGAACTTTTTTAGACTGGTACACCCGTGTAAAAGTTTAGACTGAGATTTGACGGGTAATAACTCATATAAAAATCCTGACTAAGTAACTTAAAACCTATCCATTTAAGAGAGTGGAACTGGCACTTGCTTCTAATAATATAAATCAAAAATAAAAAACATAGATCAAGATGGCAGTGGAGCTGACGGACTAGGGAGCGCAGCGAGTCTGTTCGGCACGGAACGAATCGGACAAGCGAAGCGCGTCAGTTGTGTACTCGATCTAAAGGGAACCCTGAAACTCACTTGGCAAAGATCCCCCCGCCGCTCTGAACGCTTTACGGTTTACACCTCTTTACATAAAGCGAACCCCGTAAAGTTCGTACCACAATCAAAAATTCCCACTTTCCAGTTTGAACAGCTTTTTGGCTAGGCGGTCATACCAAACTTAAGCTTGTTGATTACCTGCTTAATGCGCTCACCCCCTTCTTTGGTGTTGCAGATGGAAATCGGCGTTACTAATCCAAGGGCAATGTTCTCTGTGTAAAACCATTGCTCTGTTGCATTCTCATCCTCGAAGTAGGTGTACGCCATATCAAACAGGTCTTGTGGGATTTGTCGTGTGTTCATGCTTGCTCCTCCACCTAATGGGCATACTCAGGTAAGCATACGTGCTTTTTTAGCCCTTAGGCATGGATTTCTGTGCGAAACCAGAACGCGAGCTGATACAGGCTTATCCACTTTCGAACACTCATTTTCAGTGGAAAGAAGACCTATACCAATTTGGTACATTTCAACGATGAAATCGTTGGACTATATCGACTTCGATAATTGGCGAGGTGCTGAAGCGCAAAACGAATAGCAAAAGTGGGTATTTAACATATAGCCTGTAATGCGCCCAAACAAACAGGACACTTTAAAACAGGATAAACAAACAACAATATTTCGACGAGGAACCAAATGAAAAAGCCAGCCCATGACGGACTGGCTTTGGTGCTGATGAACAGCGGGGTCAACCTGGACATATGAATTATTTGGATTAGTCTGAATGCATTCTGTCAGTTTCGTTTCCTCGATGTGACTAGATCTGACAGGTTGCCCTAAATCGGTTCTGCCCCAAAACGCGTTAGAGCTAAAGCTCATACACATTCCATTAATACCAATTTGCCAAAATTTTTCTAGTACCCGAGCCCCCATCCAATCCAACACATAAACTTACACTTACCAAGGCCAATAACATTAAATAACCAAGGGACTTCGATGTCTTCCCAGCATTCAGTTCCAGAGATCGTTGCACCGACGGTCAAAAAAACATCGAACAGGGGATAACTGATTTTCGCTGATTGTCGTGGGTCTTGTAGATCACCAATACACTGAGAAAAAGCCTCAATGCTTATTTCGGAACTCCCGAAAAAGGGAGTATAAGATCACAATTTTATCTGCGGATCCAATTCGCAAAAGCTGGTCAAAAATAATCTCGTTCTCACCCTGATTAGGATGAGCTATTTATACGGGGTGTATCAAAAAAGAAACAATATTCTAGATAGTATGGCTTGCATAAGCATCTATATTTAGAAGGGAAATGCTGGCGAAAAGGACAGGGAAGGATTTTGCATATATTGCATTTGGAGGCTTTATGCTTATCGATAAACAGCATCAGTTGCTGTTTCGGTTAGTGGGTTTGATTTCGTTGTTTTTGGCTCTATTGGTTCCCCGTTGGGGATTTTGCGCAACGGCGAATGCAGATACTTATCAGCAGGCCAAGAGTCTCCTAAAGAAATCGACTACTTATTTTGCCCGTCAGAAGCGGTTCAGTGTGGATACGCGAAGTACCATCGAAGTAGTACTATATTCTGGGCAGAAAATCCAGTTTGATCAAGCCGCCAGTTTGTCAGTGCAGCGTCCGGACAAACTGCGCGCCGAATGCCATGGTGATTTGGTCGATCAAATATTTTACTACGACGGGCAGTCACTCACTCTTTATAACCCGCAGGACAAATACTATGCGACGGTCTCTGCCCCAATAATCTGGAGGCCATGCTTGATTTCGCACGGGAGTCTCTGGATATCGTCGCCCCTGCGGGAGATTTTCTTTATACGGAAGCATTCGAGATCCTAATGTAGGGTGTGACGGTTGGATATGTTGTTGGCAAGAGTGTGATCGAGGGTGTGCGTTGTGACCATCTTGCATTCCGCAGCCCATACGTTGATTGGCAACTTTGGGTACAGGAAGGCAGTGAGCCGTTACCACGTAAGCTGGTAATTACGTCGAGGGATGTTGTGAACGCGCCACAGTTTGCAGTGCTGATGACCAAGTGAAATCTGAAGCCCGAGTTCGGTGGTGATGCATTTGTATCCAAGTCACCGACTAATGCACAACAGGTTGATTTTTTTCTGCGTGAACCGAGTGGGGGTGCGTTAAAAGATGCCGTTTCCATTGCGACTGTGCGACGAGTACACCAGAGGTAGGTATGGGGATTTCGCATCTCGATAGCAACACTGTCGGTCAAATGAGTAAAGTCATAGGAATAACTTTATGAAAACATACGGTATGGCCATTATCACCACCACCCTTTTGGTGGGGGGGGGCTTCAGTCAGGCCTCTGTCGCGAACGATACCGACCAATGGCATTATGAGGTAACACCTTATCTGCTTGCTGCGGGAATGGAAGGAACGGTTGGCGTGAAAGATCACACCGCCGATGTCGACGCCTCCTTCAGCGACATTGTAGACAACCTCAATATGGGATTCATGGGAATCTTCACGGCGAAAAAGGGGCCTTGGACCTTTGCCCTGGAGGGTGTGTATATGAAACTGGATGACAGTGGTGCGTCTTCCGTCACTGGTCCCGGCGGATTCGTATCAAGGAAGGGCGAGCTGGATGTTACAAACTCTATGTATATTGCCCAAGGTACGGTTGGATATCGGTTGGTTGACGGTAAGACCAAGTTAAATGGACACGGTGGGCTCCGCTACACAAAACTGGAAGTTGATATGGACATTGTAATCCAGTTTGATGAGCCTCAGCCATTCGGAGGTGCTGCCAGCGAAGAAGGCTCTGAAAACTGGGTTGATGCGGTGGTCGGCTTGCACGTAATGCACCCGGTGTCGGATATGGTGACACTGACAGGTTACGTGGATATAGGCGGGGGAGGATCGGACTTGACCTATCAGGTGATGGCCGGAGTTAACTGGGAGTTTCACAAAGGATATACGGCCAAGCTGGGTTACCGTTATCTGTATTGGGACTATGAAGATGACGGTTTTGTATGGGATATGGCTGCGAAGGGACCCTATCTTGGTTTGGGGATTCGCTTCTAGATTTGTACAGCCGCAGGCCCTGGTGTTGTTGGAACGCGTTTATAGACTAATTTCGCTTGAACTGTTGTTACATGATAGCTCTAAGGAGTGATAATGAAACACGCTAGGTTAAAAACACTAAGTGAGTCGATCAGGCGGGTGTATGTACCTGATACAGACTGGTCAGGAAATGGGGCTGCCGTTATTAGCACGTTTCTGGTTACCACCGCGGTTACTCTGGGGTATACGCCGATAGCAGGGGCTGCACAATCATTTGATCGCACGGTACTGCCTATCATTGCACCTACGCCGCCTGTTTATACCGAACTTGACGTGCGCAATGCGACGCCGCCGCCGCGCTTCGAGGTGAAGGCGCCCGAAGATGCACCCAATGTGGTGGTCGTGTTGGTCGACGACCTCGGCTTTGCAGGCACCAGCACATTCGGCGGACCGGTCCAGACCCCGACTTTTGACCGTGCGGCCGCGGAAGGGGTGCGCTACAACAATTTCCATACCACCGCCGTCTCCTCGCCGACACGCGCGGCGATCAAGAGTGGGCGAAATCACCATGACAACAACATGGGCGGTATCATTGAGACCGGCACGGCGTTCCCCGGCAATACCGGCCAGATCCCTCAAGACGTGGCTCCTATTGCCGAGATGCTCCGCCACAACGGCTATAGTACGGCTGCTTTCGGCAAGTGGCATGAGACTGCGGCCTGGGAAGCAAGTATTTCTGGTCCTTTCGACCGCTGGCCTACGCAGCAGGGCTTTGACAAGTTCTACGGCTTTCTTGGCGGAGAGACTAATCAGTGGGCACCGTATATCTATGACGGAACTCATCCGGTGGAGCTGCCGGATGATCCAAACTATCATTTCCTGACCGATATGACCGATCAAACGGTTGCCTGGCTTAAATACCAAAAGGCGCTGACGCCGGATAAGCCATTCTTCATTTATTACGCGCCGGGTGCAACCCACGCGCCGCACCATGTGCCCAAGGACTGGATTGCCCGCTGGAAGGGGAAGTTCGACCAGGGCTGGGATAAATTGCGAGAGCAGATCCTGGCACGTCAGATCGAAAAGGGTATTGTACCAAAAGGTACCCAACTCGCCCCCAAGCCCAAGGCGATCCCGGATTGGGATATGCTGAGCGCGGATGAGAAGAAACTGTTTACCCATCAGGCTGAGGTGTTTGCTGCCTATATCGAGATGACCGACCATGAGATCGGCCGGGTAGTTGAGGCCATTGAGGAAACAGGACAGTTTGACAACACGCTGATCTTCTTTGTTTACGGAGACAACGGCACCAGCGCCGAGGGCGGTCGCAACGGCATGTTCAGCGAGATGACTTACTTCAACGGCGTGCACGAGAAGGTTCCGGATATGCTCAAGGTCATGGACAAGTGGGGCGGCCCCGAAACCTACCCACACATGGCCGCAGGCTGGGCGGTGGCATTCGACACCCCGTATAAGTGGACCAAGCAGATGGCGTCAGACCATGGTGGAACCAAGGTCGGCATGGCCATCCATTGGCCTAAAGGCATCAAGTCCAAGGGCGGGCAACGCGACCAGTTTCATCACGTCATCGACGTGGCGCCGACTATTCTCGAGGCCGCTGGATTGCCTGAGCCCAAAGAAGTTAACGGCGTTCCGCAGCGCCCGATGGACGGTGTGAGCATGGTCTACAGCTTCGACGATGCCGAAGCGAAAGAGAGACATGTCACCCAGTACTTCGAAATGTTCGGCAACCGCGGCATCTATCACGATGGCTGGTTCGCACGGACTATCCACAAGGCGCCGTGGGAAGTTCATCCTCGCCGTGGGCTTACCGAGGATATCTGGGAACTCTATGACACGCGTACCGATTTCAGTCTGGTGAACGATTTGTCGCAAAAGAATCCGGAGAAGCTTGCTGAGATGGAGACCTTGTTTATGCAAGAGGCAGAAAAGAACAAGGTACTGCCTATCGACGATCGCACCATAGAGCGGATTAACCCCGCCATAGCAGGCCGTCCAGACCTCATGAAGGGGCGCACCTCGCTGACGTTGGCCGAAGGAATGACCGGCATGACCGAAAATGTGTTCCTGAACATCAAGAACCGGTCCAAGACCATTACTGCAGTGGTGGAGGTTCCTGAGGATGGAGGCAACGGTGCTATCATCGTCCAGGGCGGCCGTTTCGGTGGGTGGGCGTTGTATGTGAAAGAAGGCGTGCCAGCCTACGATTACAATTTCCTCGGTTTGGAGCGCTTTACTGTTGCAGGTAAGGATAAGCTCAAACCCGGCAAGTCCATCATTCGTTTCGAGTTCGATTATGATGGTGGCGGATTGGCCAAGGGGGGCTTAGGGACGTTGTTCGTGAATGATCAGAAGGTTGCCGAAGGGCGGATCCCGCACACCCAACCGATGGTCTTCTCCGCCGACGAGACCGCAGACGTGGGTATTGACCTTGCGACGCCAGTCGTGGAAGCAATTGGCTCGGAAGCCAAATCGCGTTTCACCGGCAAGATCAACAAAGTGACTGTCGAAGTGGCGCCGATGAAGTAGGTCAAGAAGCAGAATAGGATGAACCCGCGGCCAGAGCGGATGGCGTTGTGCCTTCTTTTCTGGCCTCGTTTTGTTGTTAGGAGTAAGTATCATGAGCAAAACGCAGTCGAGCGAAGCGATATCGGTGAGTGACATGGCGCAAGGCATTCATGTTGTTGCCAAGCCCGTCGGCCCGGTTTGTAACATCCAGTGCGAGTATTGCTTCTATCTCGAGAAGCGTGCGCTGTTCCCCCCTACTGAACACTACCGTATGTCGGATGAGGTGTTGGCAGCATATATTCAACAGTATGTCGAGTCGCAGCCGACACCTGTGGTCGAGTTCCTCTGGCAAGGCGGTGAGCCGACTCTTCTGGGTATCGACTTCTTCCGCAAGGTGATTGAGTTGCAGGCACCCTACCGGCAGAATAAGGAAATCAGGAACAGCCTGCAGACCAACGGCGTGCGCCTGGATGATGCCTGGTGCGAGTTCTTCAAGGCCAACGACTTTTTCATCGGCATCAGCCTGGACGGACCCAAGGAGATCCACGACCGGTACCGTAAGGATCGGCGCGGCGAAGGGACCTTCGAGCGTGTCATGCGGGGGATTTGGCTGCTGCAAAAGCACCAGGTAGAATTTAATGTGCTTGCCTGCGTCGGTCGCGAGACGGCCTATCGCCCCCTTGACGTCTATCGCTTTTTTAAGGAAGCGGGCATCAAGTACATCCAGTTTGCTCCCATCGTCGAGCGCATGCCCGCTCAAGAGACGGCCTCCCTCGGGCTATGGCTGGCTTCGCCGGCAACGCTTGAGCGGCAGGAGCCGAATACGGAGGTTACGCCCTGGACAGTGGAGCCCGAGCAGTACGGCGATTTCCTGATCGCTATCTATGAGGAGTGGGTGCGCAAGGATGTGGGAGAGATTTTCGTCATGAATTTCGAATGGGCCCTCACAGCTTGGGTGGGCGAGCCATCGCCGGTGTGCATTTTCGCGCAACGGTGTGGCCGCGCCGTTGCAATGGAACATGACGGCAGCGTCTTTGCCTGTGACCATTATGTCTATCCAGATCACCGACTGGGCAATGTGCTCAGCGGTGATCTGGGACAAATGGTCGAGCAGTCGGTAGCAAAGGGGTTCGGGCCGCACAAGGAACGGACTCTGCCGCGCTGGTGCCGCGAGTGCGACGTGCTGAACGCCTGCTGGGGAGGTTGCCCGAAGCATCGCTTCGCGACTTCACCCCACGGAGAGCCGGGGCTGCATTACCTTTGCGTGGGCTACCAGAAGTTCTTCCGACACATCCGTAAATATCTGCGTGCCATGGCCACGCTGCTGGGAAACGAGTTACCTGTATCCTACGTGATGGAGGCGGTAAAAGGACCGCTGGTGATAAGAAGGCCTGGGAACGAACCTCAGCAACATACCGATGCTGACAAATGATTTGTTTAGGGAAGCCCATTTCGGTGTCTAGCGATTTCAAAAGAGAACCACTCTTCTACAATCGCTATCTTTGAACTAGTACCGTTTCAACTTTGTTTTGAACGATTAAGCTACCATTCTAATGGTAGTTCTCTTGCTTCTATCAACACCTTCAATGATCGGCTTTTCCTTGCGACTCGACTTATCAGCTTTTCTGCCTCTAACTTCAAGGTAGCTTGAAACGGTACTAGACTCCCAGTGGTGTTCTGAATGGTTAGATAATTAATGGAATTGGTATATACGTTCCAGCCCAAAAGCCGAGTATCAATATCACTCGGCTAAAAGGAATACGCTTATGAGGATTTGGTATTACTTAAGTGTTGCATCAAGAAAGTGCACCACAGTTTGAGCCAAATCATCTAACAGAGGACGAACATGTTCCAACTCTACTTGATCTTTTTGGCTTTCTAGTGGTTTTCCAAAGCCTTTCCTTACCCCGGCAGCCAGCCTTTCACCGGATAAGCTGTCGGAAAATTCTGCTTCTGAAAAAAGTTGGACCATTTCATCTCTCTTTCCAGCGGCAGTGGAAGCTTCTGCTAAAACAAATGTGACGGGAATATATTCATAAGCGGCTAAATCTTCCGGGGTGGCTGTTACCCCAGTTATTGCTGCGCGGAGATGAATTACATCTTTTCCCGGTTTGTCTACGATCTCATATTTTTTACCAACTTCTTCTCTGACCGCGTTATTTAAATAGGCATTTATACTTGTAAGCACCTCCGAACTAATTTGTTCTCCCGGTTGCGGGGCTGGATATAAAACAATTGGATCTATCATGATCTTAGAATAGTTATGTTCTGTTAATGTTGGACTTTTCCATCCAAGCACGGGTATGGATGCCTCACCAGAAGACACGGTAACTTTTTCCAGTTGTGAATAGTCACTGAGAAAACCTGAATACTTTTCTTTCTCGACTGTCTTAGAGGTGCAAGCTGCCACCATTACGCAAAAAAACATGACGGATAAAAATTTCATTTTTTGATATAGCGCGTTATAAATATCGTCGAAATTAACCAACACTAATCTCCTTTAGTTGGTTGTTATTTATCTAAATATAGTTGGTGGGTTTATATTTACAAATAAGAAACTTTTGATTTATTGGTAGGCGCGCAGTTAACTAGGGCGTGTTTATATTTCGAGATTTTTTTGAATAGCATAGTGAATCGTTATAATTTGCTTCGCTAAAAATAAACACATGAAATTACCCTGCCAAGAACAATGCTAACAGACACAACCAGTGGAAAAAACTATCATCAGTGATGCAACAAAATGATCGTATTTATAATAAACCTGAACATCGGATAACTTGTGGCGGTATTCTCTTTTGCATGAGAACGGGTTGTCCTTGGCGAGATATTAAAGAGCAATACAGTCTACACAATAAAGCGCCAAAACCAACGCTGCACTAAACAGAGGAACAAAGGGGGCTCATGAAGAGGGCGTACTGTCCTGGCTTGGACAACGCAGGCTCACCAGCAACAAGCGTCCCACCTCAATTCGAGACTGCGATTTCAACAATATTGTGTGAAATAAGGTTTGACCAATCCAGTACAGTGACATCAGAAACCCGGCGGTGTCTTGTTCCATGGGTAACCTTTCACAGCCATATCGAAGCCGGTCTGAAACAGCGCTCGCATGTATTCTGTATCAAACTCCTCACGGTGAGGGGCATTGAAACTCTCAGGTACATAAGCCAAGTTGTAATCCACACCGTCGCGTTGCGTGATCAGATAGACCCTGTACAGGTCGCCGACTCCTTGAGTCTGTATGAGCGAGGATATGGCACGCTCCGCTATACTCATCGTCTGACGCTCGACTGAAGCCCATTTGGGATCCAGTTTGGCATTGCGGATGATGTAAGCGTATCGATCCCTCTTCACATGCCTTTTCTCTGATACCTCCTTTGCATGCAACTCGGGCGGATAGATGAATAGTTGTGACATTGTACCGCCATCCACATGCATTTCCTGGTACGAGCGGCCCCCGGCTTCGACATCGATCATGACTGGTGGAAAGGCTCCTGGGATCGACGCTGAGGCGATCAAAATAGAACGAAATAGATGTAGCGCCTTAGGATCACCGCTGGCGGCAATCTTTGTCAGGTTCCATATAACGGAATGACGGGCGTCCAGATCCACAGTGGCGACAAGGAGAATCCTGCCTTTCTCATGTTCGGCTGCCACAGCTTTAAGCAAGGATTCGTCGATCTCTTTTTCTAGAAGTTGCCACAGAGGAGAGGTGTCGGCCATCGCATCAGAGGTAAGTGCGGCGAGAAACCAGCGTTCCTTGATAATGTCCTCAGGAGATAGGCTTGTGTACATCTTTTTGAGTCGATGATCGTATGCAGGCCCGAGGAATGCAAATGGAGCAATCAGTGCACCGGTGCTGACACCGGTCACCAGTTTAAAGTTCGGTCTGTTTCCCGTGGCTGTCCACCCGTTCAGCAGTCCGGCACCAAAGGCACCGTGATCACCACCACCGGATATGACCAGAAAGTGTACTGGCGGTAATGGCCCCGTGTGGCCACTCGCCTTGAGATGGTTCATTTCCCGCCAAAATGATTCGATAGCATCATTTTGAAGTGCCTCGGTGTCGATACCCAAGCGATACCGCACGTTTTCCATACCCGGCACCACAGCCTGCATTGTCAAATGTTCCGGGACGGCTTCCTTTCTCATTATGCCAACGCAACCAGCGAGTATTAATGTGGTGACTAATCCAACAATCAGAATAATAATTCGCATGGTTATCTTCCTATCTACCAATTATTAATTGAAATCCAATATATCAATATTATAGGGCATCATTAAGTAATCGAAGTTAATTAGTGAGGCCTTATTTGATATTACTTAAGTCGACACGGTAATTGGTCGGGTAGATCAGCACTCGACACTCTCATTTGCAACCTCCGGACTAGGTGTAAGTAGTAAGGGGTGATGTCGTTTGCCGCTCTTGCAATAATCAAGGATTGGTTTATTAAGCTTGTCTGGAAATAAAGGTTTGTCTATGTTGACGTCAGTAAGGGGAATATTGATTACACTATCAATATGGGCTTGCTTAAACTCCTTTTCAGAGCGGGCGTCGATAAGGGGGAAAGTATTTTTATTGATAAGGTAAGAAAGTAAAAGCTTCTGCTCGATCAGCGCCAGTGGCTCAGAAACAGAAAGCGTAGGGGATAAATCAGCGTCTAGAAAGCGTGTATGATCTCCGAGAGCAGTTTGATCACCCACATAAATCCCCATACATCATTCCCGAAACCGAACCAATTAGCTTGGCTATAGTTCCGAGTCTACACTTTGCTCAGTCCCGATAGTGCAAACTAGGTTTTGATTTTGACCTACAATTCTTAATCCGATACCACTAAGCCTGAGTGAATACTCTAAGTGGGTTTTGTCCATATCTTACTAACTACAATCGTGATGACCAAGCAACCAAAGAAGGAGGTCATCATGGTAGTGTTAAACAAAACGCAGCGAAGTGGCGTCAAAAAGCCTTTTCGGCTTGAAGAAATTTGGCGTATTAGAACCAGACTCGAGATTGAGAATAGTTTGATGCAACTAGCGTTACTCAATTTGGCTATTGATAGCAAACTTAGAGCGAGTGACTTACTTCCTCTCAGAGTTTGCGATGTTTCCTCACAAGATAGGATATTTAATCGAGTTAAGCATATTCAGCGGAAAACAGACATTGAAGTTCAATTTGAAATAACGACAAGAACTCAACAAAGTCTGATTAAATGGATTTTGATTGCATCGTTAAACGCAAGCGATTTTCTTTTTCCAAGCCAAAGACGAAAGCAACAACCGATTAGCTACTCGTACTATAGATATCTCGTCAGAAAGTGGGCATCAAACCTTGGACTAGATCCTAACCTGTATGGAACTCATTCGATGAGGCGAACCAAAGCAACACTAGTCTATGCAAAAACGAAGAATATTCGAGCGGTGCAGCTTTTACTGGGGCATACAAAAGTAGACAACACGATCCGCTATCTTGGTGTTGAGCTGGAAGATGCACTCTTACTTTCAGAGGGAACTGATTGCTAGCCTCAAGGAACCCTAGAGCTTAGGGTTTCCTTTGGCCACCAAGTGTTCATTCTGACAAGTTGCTGCCCCAAAACCATTTAGAGCCAAAGCTCACTCACATGCTGTTCATGTGATTTTACGATACACTTTCTAATCGTGCTTGTCGGTTTAGAACACAACACTAAGGTCGTTAGTGACAGGCTTTCATTCATGGAGCATTGTATGGGAATATTGTTTAATAGCGATTTTTCTTTTCTTCTTTCTTTTTTTTCTTTTGGTAATGCTCAGCTATTTTTTTCTCGAAGAATTTAGTCATAGTTAAGCCATAGCGCTTTTTTATAAAATAAGCGATGATAGCTAAAATAATGAATCCTAATATCGTACCCATAGATTTCACCTTGATATATGGAATCTTTTCAAAACATTAGGGAGATTTGAAGTGCTCATTATGCCCATTACGGTAAACTCATAGATTAGGCATCAAAACTGGATTCTCAACGCCTCTGTGCTTAAACATTTGCTATTACACTCAATACCACAAATCGAACAATAAGTATGTGATCAGATTTAACTCGAACACTCAATAATGCGCAGATAAGTAATTTTGCCATACCTTAAGTTATTCAGTATTCACTAATTTAGCAAAGTTGCTAACTCGAAAATGTCCAGTTGTGAGTTACGATATCAGCAGGCCGACTGTACGATTTAGTCGTGACTTACCAGCGGATGTGTAAGGTCGAGTATGAGCTACTACAATTTATTTATCACTTCTTTTGCAATGTCCAAGTTCCGTCCTCGTTGTCAATCCACTCGATGGTCATCCCTTCAGACCACCCCAGTTGTTCAATAAACTCCTCTGGGATCTCAAAGTACAACTCGCCATCTTCGGTTTCCTTAACAGTCACAATAGTCATAAACGCCCTCCGCCTTGCGAAAATAAACGTGGTGTCCACAGGTGTCCACGCATGGACACCTGTTGCAATTTAGCCCTCTGACGTTGCTTCACTCTCTAGCGTTAAGCCAGCCGTGGCGGCTTTAATCAAAATGGCTTGATGGGATTGCTGTAGCTCTTTCAGTTCAATCTCTACTGCTTCCCTTGCAGACTGTGCCTTGTCTCGCTGGGCTTTACAGTCTGTGGCTGTTTGTTCTGCGGAATTCAGCGCCTGTTGTTTAGTCTCAAGATTAGCTTTCAGTCTTACAGTTTGTTCCGTCAGTTTGGCAGTTTTGTCTTTTTCAGTTTCTAGTTCATCAGCCACCTTTTCAAAGTTAGCAGCTTTGACATTGGCCTCAGCACATTCGGCTGTCTTATCTTTCAGGTCGGAATGCAGCTCATCCTTTTTCTCTGTAAGTTTTTCGATGGCTTCTTTATGTTCTTGTTTTAGCTCTGAGCGCTCTTTTGTATATTCAGACCGATTATCTTCGATGGTCTGCTTTAGTTCTTTCGTGTCGTTATCGTAACGCTTCTGAAGCTGCTCCAACGCCTCTTTGTGCTCCTTTTCTGCATTGGCCTTGTCTTCCTTGCTCTGTTTGGCAAGCGCTGTTGCTTGTGATGCTTCTTCAGTTTTATCTTCCAGCTTTTGTTTGATCTCTTTTAGTTCTGACTCCAGTTTTCCATTCGCATCAATCATGTCTTGAAGTTCGGTCTGAAGCATCTGCATCTGTTCAGCATCGACTTCACGAAGGGCAACGACTCTCTCTTCAACTTCTTTGTGGAGCGCCTTCACGAAGTTTGGCGACATTTGAGTCTGCTTGATCGCTTCACGTTCTTTCTCAGTTCTTTGTTCGTGCCAGCGGTTCACATGGGGTGTAACCGTTGTGTGAGACCAAGTAACTTCATCTCGTGATGCGACTTTACGCCCTGTGATGCGATTAACAGGATTACCCTCGCGCAACATCTCGTCACATGCTGCAAATACAACCGCCTGAATATCATTTCCGTTTTGATTCTTTTTCATTATTTACCTTCTGATACCAGCTTTACACTTTACAGTTATGAGAAATGTAAGACGTAAAGTGTGATTTCACAAATAAGTGATTTGGCTCATATTTTGAACGGTTGGCTGAGGATTTGTCCAGTATTTAGTTTTTAGACTGGATTTTTGACTAAAATATGAACAGTGTTGGGATTGTGCTAGCCATGTAATTGAATTGGGTGAGTTTTGAGCGAAAGAGAAGAGTCTGCGAATTTCATAAAATACCAAGAGCTTGGTAGTGACCTAATCATTGTTGAGGTCATGGTTCCTCGCTACCCAGTCCTGAAGCCTGAGGTATGCAAGGAAACAGGCGAAGTCGTCTTTACGGTTGCCGCTAAGAAGGGCAAGAAAGGTGAAGATGTTTACTCTATGTTGCCGATGATTGTTAACGGCGATGGCGTCCCTTTACTTCTTGAAAACCTGTTTCTGCGCTACAAAATGACGCGAGTTAAAGAGGACTCTCTTCGACGTACTGCTAATGCGTTGCTTGGATTTTGCAGATTCACTGCGGCTAGCACTTGGTTTAACGATTTAGACCAAGAGGAGCAAATGACATTCCGTAGTCTAACTAGTAACCCAGAGCTTGGTGCGCCGTGGTTGTTTGGTGACTTCATGTTTGACCACCTGCGTAAACTCGACCCATCAACAGGGATTGTGATTGAGGATGGCTATGCCCCATCAACTTCGAAACTAAACATCCGAACAACGGCATCGTTTTATAAGTGGCTGATCGAATCCGAGTACATCAGAATCTCTAGTGACTACCTGCCATATAACAAGAAAGATATTGAGTTTACATTCTCAAACAAATCGACTGACATGCTAAGTCACACAGGCAATGGCATGAAATGCACAATCGAAACATCAGACCTAGTCCAGCGATTTAACAACGCAAGTGAGCTTCGTGATGTACCTGCCTGGCAGAAGTTGAAGCCAATGACCCCGCTGCATCGAGTGATTTTTGAAAATGAACTCGCTAAAAAAGAAGGCTCTGCAAAATCATTGATGTATGAACTCGGCCTGGATGCAGGGCTTCGTGTTCGTGAGCTTGTCACATTCCCTGAGTCAGAGGTAAGGCCGCCAAGGCCGCACGAAGATGTTATCAAGGTGACGATTTCTGAAGCCCGTAATGGCTGTGAGACCAAGTTTGATAAACCGCGAACCATTGAAATCTCTCGTGAGATGATGGAAAAACTGTGGGAGTACAAAATTAGTGCCAAACGACTCAACGCACTGAGCGCAGACTATGAGCTAGATATCCCCGAAGACAATAAGCCAGCCACAGGCAAAGAGACCTTCAATCAGCTAGGTGAGGAATCACATGGTCGTTTGTTTATTTCAGAGCGCAGCTCTGACCCTATCACTACGAATACTCTACAGCACTACGTCTCCAAGATTCGCCAGTACATAAACGAGAATTACGATAAGTGCTGCGCCATTGCTGAAAAACGGGATTGTGACCTAGCTGATGATGTTGCCAATTTTCATGATAAGGAAGAGTCCTGTCGCCATGAGTTAGTGCCATCGTGGTACTACAGACCTCATGATGCACGCTCTACATTTGCCACAAGGTGGCTAATCAGGGAACACATAAAGCGACAGCAGCCGCTAGAGATGTTGCTGGATGACTTGCGCCAATTGATGGGGCATAAGAATGTTGAACAAACCAGAAAGTACATCAAATTCCTTGACCAAAAACTAATTAAATTTAAATTGGCGAGCAGCAGAAACATGCATGCTTCAATGCTGTATTAAGGCTCAAACAATGGCGAGAAAAAGTATACTTAAAGGGCTGAAGAAATCTGGCGCGAAGCCAATAACCACAAGGACTGAGCGAGCGAGAGAGGCGTTTGATTTGAGTTGGCTCAAGTTAACTTTTCAACGCTCAACCGTTGATATTTCACAGTGGTATCATCACAAGGCAGATGCAACAGAACCAAGGGTTGAAGGGCGTGCCGAGTTTGTTAACAAGATTGCCAAAGGCATCCAGAACAAGATTAAAGACTCACGCTCTGAGATTACCTATGCTGGGGCGGCAATCAATTTTAGGCGCTACATAAAGTTTTGCGATAACTCAGGCTTCGAGCCGTTTTCAAAAGAAGGTTATTTGGAGTATGTAGGTGACAGAGGAGAGCTGCGTAGGCGAATAACGATATTCGAGTCAAAGAGCCAGCTAATATACCAAGCTGATGATGGAGACCCATTAGGATTCTCGGAAAGTACCGCCAAGAACCAAGCCCTCCACATAAGGACAATCCTGAAGCTCGCTGGCGTTCATTGTGAAACGTGGGAGAGGCTGTTTGATTCTTTCACAGACAATGAGCGTGAGCTTACAATTGCTTATAATTCGGATGAAACGGATGTGTCGGTTAAGCTGTTATTGCATGTTTTTGATGGGCTTTACAATGCGCTCCTTCAACATTACCAAAAAGACTCACAAGCCCCATTACCAAAAGAGCTTACGATAAAATTAGGCTCTGGTTTGGGAGAGCTTTATATCCCTGAAACGGGAAACAGAACAACTCCGTTCAACTTATGTATGGCGGCAGGATACGCTTTGTTTGCGTATTACACTGGCCTCAACCGAGATGTAGCGCTAAATGCTGCTCACCCCATCGAGTTTGAAAAAAGAAGGCTCAAGGAAAAAACCGTCAAGCGTATATCTCTGAGTCTTTGGAAAGCTAGGGCGGGTAAGTTCGTTTCGGCAGAGCTGACTGATGACGTTCCTGTACACGATATAAATGACAACGAGTTCGACGTTGAAATTGAGAAGAAAACAGGCGTTACACTGGTAGAGAAATTGGTCAAGTTGGCTGAAATGTTCGGCAGCACGGACAAGGGGGCGTCATTATTTTTCCACCTAGATGCCAATGATAATGTCATTAAGTTCAACACCGACTCTGTAAGAATACTCTCAAGTTCAATCGACCTAAGAAAACTGGACACCAGTAATCTATCGGTCATTATCTCTGATGCACTACTGCTCGCTTTAGAGTCAAAGTTTTACAAGATTAAATCAGTGACTGCTGATGACACTACTCGCTTTGTGAGTAAAAAAATAGTGTCTACTCGGAGCTATAAAACTCGAAGAAACGTTGTCTCTTGCGCGGCTATGCTCCTAGCTAATTACAATTCTCCAGCATCGTTTTATGGGGCAAAAATCCCGCTGCTTGCCACTGAAACTGAAGATGAAGTCACATATCACTTCACCAGAATGGACGGTAGTAAAGGCTCCTTCTCTGTGCCTAAAGAGTACCAACCTGTCATCGCGGAGCTTGAAGCATGGGCAAGAAAACAAGACTTCAATGAAGAGGTGTTTTTATTGCCTTTTCCTAAGTCAGTAGGAGACAGGCGTTTTGAGTGGCGAACACCCCAGCGCCTGCCGTCCATGCATAAAATCATTGCTGACTTAGCCATCCCTCATGGTCAGTATTACCTCAATTTGACCACTCGTAGGTTCCGAGCGCTAATGGCTAAGGACTCTTACTCCGATGAAGACCTTGGCACTGAAGGCTCTTTGCTTCTCGATAACGACTTAGACACGTTCCAGACGGCTTATTCAGATGGCGATCCTGAAGAGAATCAATTGATTATGTATGAGGCTCTTGAGGTGGTAAGTCGAATTTTCAAAGGAGCGACCAAAGAGGAAGCGATTGCCGCTGTACTTGCCAGCCTTGGTAGAGAAACGTTGACGTTTGATGAGGTGAAAAAAACAAAACTTCACATCAATCAGAACGGTATAGCCTGCCGAGGCATTCCAGACATAGACCGTGAAATGGGCGGAGATCACCATCGCAGTGCCGCTAAGGCCGCTGAGAAACTTGGGTTGAGTAATGCTGGTAAAGTACCTTGCTACCAGCTAGACCAATGCGCCCGCTGCAAGTCTGCCAAAATGGTGGATGACGTTAATCAGGTATACAAACTGCTCTCATTTATCACCATTCTTGAAGAGCGCGTTAACTTGCGACCAGATGATGAAAGCCTACTTGAGACGGCGGCTTATTTCAGGTTATTGGTCGATGAAAATATCTCCGACGATGTGCTGAATGAGGCTCACCAGAAACTGTATTTCGATGGATTACATCCGCTTGTTGAAAAGATGCAAGCTGCCCAGATTATTACGTAATAAGGAGTTGATTGATGGATAATTTAGCTAGAAATATGGGTTCAGCTTTCAGCTTCACAAGCTGGAGTAAGTACGCCCGAAAACAGCAAGACTATATGACCAACGTTGTAAAGCCACTCTTCTTGGCTCAGGACTGGGATTCCATTAACAAACTCCCTGTATTAATTGGTGACAATGGCGATGTGCTAATCTCATTCAAAGATGACATCTGGCCTATCAGGAAACACTTGGGGGACACTGGCTACGACCATACAAAACTTGCTAACCTTCATTTTTTTGCATACGACTACGCAGGAACTCAAGTTGAAATTGGTGCTTCGCTACCTAAAAGATTTAAGTTGGAGCTTAAGCTGTTCGCTTATTATTGCTTATTTCTGGCTCCAAAACTTCCTGCAACTTTGACGACGGTGTACCAGACTGTCGGCCCACTAAAAACTCTAGCAATGGAGTCATCTGAATACGGTCTATCTTCGTTCGAGGAGCTTACCGTCCCTAAGTTGCGGGAAATGATTGAGCTTGGCTATGTTGAAATACAACAAAAGACTATTCCCTCACTAAACCTACTGACAAAAGCTGTTGAGTTGCCACTAAATTTTGATACTAGGGGCAAATTCACAAGCAAGGAATTTCCATCTCTTCTCGATAGAGATGGTGAACAAAACCAAGTGATTCCTCTTGCCGTTTATAAAACTCTTTTTGAACAAACAGAGGCAGTTGTTAATGAGTTTTACTCCATTAGGAATGACTTGGCAGATAAGTTGAGGGACGTTCAAAACAGGCAGCGAGAATATATTGAACACGTTATTGTAAAGGCAATTCGAACAGGCTCTGGCTTTGGCGGTTATTTAAAACAAAGAGAGGCCGATAAGATTATTGAGCGTTTTAAATCTGAAGGTGTTGTGCTCGTAGATAACTTTTCAGAAGGTGAACGATGGCGAGAGTTATTTGATGAGATAGAACCCATTTTTAGGGGGGTCAATATCAAGCCGCATACTACCCCTAGAATGAGAAAGATGAAAACCAAAGGCTATGACCTAGAAATTACTGGTCATCGATGGGAAGGGCTTGCCGAATTCAAAGATACCCTAAGCGAAATTGATGCCGCCTGTCGCTTCCTAACACAAGCTCTAAGCGGTATGCGTACCGATGAGCTATGGCGCATACATCCTGACTTTGCGCTGCAATATGCTCACATTAAAGGTCAAAAGATATACCTCCTAACAACGAGGCAGAGCAAGATTACCAAAGGCTCAGGTACTGTAAATGATGTGTATGTAACAACGGAGATGGGAGCAAAAGCGTATCAACTGCTGAATGCCATACACAAGCCACTACGTGAAAACTTCACCATTAACAAGAATCGATTCTTTGGTGGATTTAAGGGCTTTCTGAAAAGAAAACCTCAGGGAAAAGACACTAAAAACATCAACAAGTATGTTAAGCGATGGCTTGCAGACTACAAGCTGAGCGATGATGACATCGATCAGCTAAACATGTCGAACCCAGACCGAACAACCAACCTTGTTGCGGGTGAAGCTTTTAAATTTAACCCACACCAGTTACGTCGCTCATTGGCTTATTATTTAATTGGCTTTGAACTGCTAGCTTACCCACAGTTGAAGCAACAGTTTTCACACTTTAGTGTCGCAATGACCCGTTGGTATGCGCGTTATGCTGATTCCTTTGCGAGGATGCACAGGCAGCTAGAGGCTGAACGATTAGACCAAAAAGCACAGATAATGGCACGTATCCACAAGAAGATTGCTAATGGTGAGCGAATCGGTGGAGGTAAAGCCTCTGAGATACACAAGAACATGGCGAAGAATGGGAAGAGTTACTACGCAGAAGGTGATGGTGGCAGAGTTATGTCTGTTGAATATTGGAAGCGAACCATTAAGTCAGGAGTTCAACACATACATGCCATTGCTCCCAATATGTATTGTACAAGCGCATCATGCTCAATGCGCATAACTATCGACTTGTCAGATTGTGTGGATTGTGGATTCGACCTCTTTGAGTTTGCTACGTATGCCGAGCATGTTAGGAAAGAAGCAGAGGTGGCTCTTTACCTTGCAGAAGAGATGGATGAGATAAACCCGCCAAACGTAGCAAGACAGGTAGTTCAAATTAAGTCGGCAGAAAAGCTAATGGCTGATATGGGGGTTCCTTTTGAGCCTGTAGAAATCCCCAAAGAGTGGGAAGACATGGTTATTCACTGGGAGGCAGCATAATGGCAGCTAAAGGTAGTCGTGAGTATGAAAAAATACAGACTCAAAAGAAACTTGTGGCAGCAATTGATCGCTTATCTGCTGGTACGCCAAAGCAAAGAAAGAAGCTACGCACCCTAAAGGTAAATAACTCTAATGTCTGTATAGAAGCAGGGTTGTCCAATGGTGCAACCAAGCACTACCCAAGAGTTGAGGCGTTCATCAAGGTTAAGCAAAAGTTCCCTGACGCTATCTGGACGGAGGAAGGTGAATTCGAAAAGCCATCTTCAGGTGACACAGAAGAAACCTCAACTATACAAATTGAGGAATTCTTAGCTGTAAAAGGAAACAGCACAAGCAAATCTGGTGACACTTCTGAAAAGCTGGAGAAGCAGAAGACTATAGCCTCTCAGTACCGTGAGCAGAATGAAAAGCTCACTACGGCGATGGAGAAACAGTTGGCATTGCACGAACCTTGGGTTGCAGCTCTAATGGATAAGCTACCGATGGACGTTAAGAAGGCGCTAATTGAGAAGTATGAGTCACAACTGCACAAAGGTGACTACAAGAACATTGTTGATTTTAAACCTAGAAAGCTGGATTCTGTTTGAGTTCTAGCTTGCAATAAAAAAGGCGCTAAAAAGCGCCTTTTTTATTGCTTCATTAGACTCATATTCGCCTAGTGCGTCGATAGCAACAACTTGATCAGCTTCTTGAATCTTTTCTTGGCAGGTTCCCCTATTTTTTTAGACTCAAATAAGCTAGGGTTTTGGTCTAAATTAGAGGGGTACGCCTAATTTTTTAGACTGAGTAACTTGAGGGTGCTCAACAAGTCATGATCAGTGACGTAACCCAAGGTGTAGTCTAGGTTTTCAAGTCACTCAGTCAGAATTTTAATCTAAGCTATTACCCATTGTAACCAAGGGTTGAATATACTTAAAGCAGATAGGCTGATTAATTAATCATCCTGCAAATGTATAGTAGATCTGACTATGGTATCTCCGACAGTACATATACCCTATCCAGAAGGGGTGGAAGAGCTGAGCCGAACGCTTTTGCAAAAGAGTGAGCGGGTGCTGCTGTTCGGCCCGCCGGGGGCAGGGAAAAGTTATCTGGCTGCTGAACTGGCCAGGCGCCTTCAAGCAGAAGAAAGATCGTGCGCTTGCCTGAGCGCCGATCCTGGTTCTCCGGGATTCGGTATTCCTGCCGCCATCAACCTGGGAGTCTGGAACCAGGATAGCTGGCAACTAGAAGCTTTCGAAGCGTTGTGCAGTCTTGATGCTGCGCGCTTTCGCTTACCGCTAGCTGAGGCTGTCAGTCGCCTGATGTTGAAGGTGCCAGTCCAGCTTCCTTTGATCATCGATGCACCCGGCATGGCGAAGGGAGTCGCCGCCGCGGAAATGCTTTTAACCCTGGTCAACGTGACCGCGGCCACCTTGATTGTGGTGCTGGATCGCCAGGACGGTTCAATCGAGCTTGAGCAGGAGATCGCCAGTCTTCCCATGCCAGTTGTACGGCTTGCAACCTCGGATGAGGCACAGCTTCCCAGCCGGCATGAGCGTGTTGATCGGCGCACTCGACTCTGGAAACAGTATATGGGGAGCGCCGGAGAAACCGTTTTGACACTCGATGGAAAAGCATTGCTTGGCACGCCACCACCTGTTAATTGTCCGGAAAAATGGTGTGGTCTGCTGATAAGCCTTGGTGATGCCGATGGGCTGATTGCGATGGGAGAAGTGCTCGAGTTACAGGAGCAACAATTAAAGATACGATGTCACTCACTAAGGCGCCCTCCACGTCAACTGCTGGTACGTGATGCCAGGCACTTGCCTGGCCATAAATTAAAAACCGCGAGTCACCGGCAAACACCGAAAACTGATACTAGCCTGCTTTCTGGCCCCTCTTTGGTTTATCCGTCTGATCACAAGAACATTAACCACGGTCCTCAGATCCGCAGGAGAGATATAACAGCAGAGCTGGTTAACGGTCTCTTTGAGGATCCCCTGCTATTGATAAAGACCAACTGGAGTCGGCGTTGCCTCCTTTTCGATCTTGGGAACACTTCCAGGTTGCCACTGCGCCACGCCCATAATGTCAGCCATATTTTTATCAGTCATGCGCATTTCGACCATATTGGTGGGTTTATGGGCTTGCTCAGGGTACGTTTGGGGACGTGTGCGCCCTGTACCTTGTATGGTCCACCAGGGCTGGCCCGGCATATCGCAGGTATGCTCAGTGGTATTTTATGGGACCGGATAGGGGAAAATGGCCCTGCATTTGATATTGCTGAACTTCACGGAGAACAACTACGGTGCTTTCGTCTGCAGGCAGGCCACGACAAAATGATCGTCTTACCGGAAAGGAGTGTCGAGGATGGCATCATTTATCAGGAGGAACGCTTTTTGGTACGGGCCGTCGAACTGGACCACGGTACGCCTGTACTAGCTTATGCCTATGAACCTGTGGCGGCAGTCGTTGTTTCTGAGCTGGCTCTCAAAGAACACCAGTTAACCCCTGGCCCCTGGTTGGGAAAACTGAAATACACCTACATGGCAGGCGAGCAATCCCGCCTGATTGAATTACCAAACGGTGAGTCTCAGCCTGTGGGCGTGCTGGCTAGACTCCTGCTGCGCAAACAGGCGGGGAATAAATTGGTATATGCCACCGACTTGGCTGATACCGCTGAGAACAGGGAAAAGCTGATCACCCTGGCACGCCACGCTGACACATTAATTTGCGAAGCAGCCTTTACCCGGGACGACCAGCAGCGGGGCGTAAATAACGGTCACCTGACGACCACTGCTTGCGGTGAAATTGCCGCGGCCGCAGGCGTTAAGCAGTTAATCCCTTTCCACTTTTCACGCCGTTATGAGAATGATCCAGAAAAGCTCTTTCAGGAAATTGAAGACATATTCCCGAACGTTGTCAGAAGCCTCTAAATGCACTCAATCACCATGGCAATGCCCTGCTTCGCCACGACTTAGTCTGCCTAAATAGGTAGTGTCAGACAGGACTTTCTCTATGCGGGTAAACGCTTGGTCGATTAATCATTTTGATTACCTCTTAACTTTGTATCTTCACCTGAAGGCGATTTTGGTAAGACCAGGTTAAGGAGTACCGTGGTGATTGTGCCTGTTGTAATACCTGAATGAAAGAAGGTCGCCATTTCATCCGGCAGGTGCTGGACCAAACGTGGCTCGAATGTGACGGCCAAACCGGCTGCCAGCCCCACACAAACCACTAACGCGTTGCGTTTGGTGTCACTGGATTTAACCAGCATCCGGATCCCGGTATAGGCAATCATCCCGAACATCACAAGACCTACCCCGCCAATCACAGGTTTGGGGATCGTGACGGCAAGGGCGGCAAATTTGGGCAGCAGACTCCCCATGATCAGCAGGCCTCCGGTGGTAGCAACAACATAACGGCTGGCGACTCCCGTTAGGCCGACAATCCCGACATTCTGGCTGAAAGAGGCCAGAGGCATCGCTGTCAGAATGGCGGCTAGCGTGCTCCCCAGCCCATCCGCTAATAGCCCCCGCTTTAAATCATGACCGGTGACGTTGACATGGCAATTATTACCCAGGGCGATGAAATCCCCTGCGGCCTCGGCGATCACCACCAAATACACCAGACTCATACTGACGATGGCTCCCAAGGAGAAGCTAAAACCATATTTGAATGGTTCAGGGCGAGCAAACCAATTGGCTTCAGAGATTTGCTGCCAATCGACCAGCCCCAAAGTCAGCGCTACGAGATAGCCGCCGGCAAGGCCGATGACAATCGCCGCTGCGGCCAGCGTGTTGCGGCAATAAGCGGAAACTGCAATGACGATCATAAGCGAAATCAGAGCCAGAAACAGTTTTGGCAAGGAGGCAAATTCTGGGCTGGTTGCGGGAGCATCGCCGATCCAGTTAATGGCAATCGGTAAAATGGTCAAGCCGATCAGAGTGACAACCACACCGCTGACAACGGGTGGGAATAGTGTGCGCACCTTATGCATATAAAAGCTGGCCGCAATAACAACCAGCGAGCCGACTAAAGCCGCGCCCATGATGCTGCTGGCTCCCCCTTCTTTACCGATAACAATCGCGATGCCCAAAAATGCGAAACTGGAACCCATCACCACAGGTAAGCGGATCCCGACCGGTCCGAGACCAAGGCACTGGATGATTGTCGCGATACCGGAGGCCAACAGAGAGGCATTGATCAGAGTGACAACGTCACTGGTTGGCAGGCCGATGGATGTGCCGACAATCAGCGGCATGGCAACGATACCCCCAATAGAAGCCAGCATGTGCTGGAGGGCTAACAACAGGGTTAAGCCAAGTGGCGGACGGGTATTGATGGGATAGAGCAGCTTCATACTGACTGTGGGGGATTGTTGGCTTGTTGCCGCGCCTGATAATGAACAATCAACTGCGCTGCGACAGAGACGGCGATTTCAGCCGGATGTTTTCCTTTCACCGCGCGGATGCCGATGGGGCAGGTCATTCGTTCGATGTCCGTCTGGCTGTAACCGCGTTGGAGTAGTCGATGATCAAACTGCTTGCGTTTGGTTGTTGAACCGATCAGGCCGAAATAGGTGACATCATCGCGTTTTAGGATAGCGCGGGCAAGCTCGAAATCAAGCTGGTGGCTGTGTGTCATCACCAGATAATAACTGCGGGCTGGTATCTGATTAACCTCAGCAACCGGATCATCATTGACGATTTTTGTTGTGCCTGCCGGAAGCGGTTCAGGAAAGGCCTTGTCGCGCTCATCAATCCACGTCACCTTGAACGGGAGGGTTGAGACGATATGGATCAGAGCTTTGGCAACATGTCCGGCACCGAATAGCGCGAGGTGGTTTGCCTGTCGGCAGAGTGGTTCGAAGCTGAGAGTGGCAACACCGCCGCAGCATTGGCCAAGTCGGGCGCTCAGGTTGAAGCGTTCTATTTTCAACTGGTGTTCTCCTGCCAGCAGCATCTCCCGCGCGATTTGTGTGGCCTGATATTCGAGGTGGCCACCACCGATAGTGGCGATCACGGAGTCATGGGTCACCACCATTTTGGTACCGGCGCCGCGAGGCACCGATCCCTTGTCTTCCAAGACGGTGACCAGCACGCAGGCTTCGCCTTGCTCTTCCAGGCGGGCAAGCTCGTGGATCCAGTTATCGCCGAACATACGAAGATCCTTTCGGGTCAGTTTGGTGTGCGCTTAATTTTCGTTTTGATTCTGGCACTTTGCTTCAGCAGTTGAATCATCCGGTTGCTGTACGCTTTTAATTGCCCACAGTACCCGCTCCGGGGTGGCTGGGGTATCGAGTGTTGGCATCGCACGACTCTCCGAAGTATAGGTAATGGCATTTTTCAGCGCGCTCAGTACCGAGATTGCCAACATGAACGGAGGCTCGCCAACGGCTTTCGAGTGAAAAATGGTCTGTTCTGGGTTGGTGTTGTGCTCAAGCAGCTGGGTACGGAAATCAATCGGGATATCAGCAATGGTCGGGATTTTATAGTTGGCCGGACTGTTGGTGATTAATCGGCCACCCTCGTCCCAGATCAGTTCTTCTGTGGTCAGCCATCCCACCCCCTGGATAAAGCCTCCTTCGACCTGACCTTTGTCTATCGCCGGGTTCAATGACGATCCCACATCATGACAAATATCGGTGCGGAGAATTTTATATTCACCAGTCAGGGAATCGATGATGACCTCAGAGCATGAAGCGCCGTAGACGTAATAATAGAAGGGGCGGCCACGTGCTTTCTTTTCGTCATAGTGAACTTTCGGCGTGCGGTAGAAACCAGTGCTTGAGAGGGAGATCTGATTAAAGTAAGCCAGCTGGATCAGCTCTGCAAACGGCAGCTGACGGTCGCCGATATGTACGGAACCATGGCTGAAAATCACCTGATCTTCGCTGATCTTAAAATGTGAGCTGGCAAACGTGATCAGCCGCTGTTTGATGGTGTTAGCGGCATTTTGTGCCGCTTTTCCATTTAGATCGGCTCCGGATGAGGCGGCGGTGGCCGATGTGTTCGGTACTTTATCGGTGGTAGTGGCGGTGATTTGAATTTGCTTGATATCGACCTGAAATTCCTCTGCCACAATCTGGGCTATTTTGGTGTTCAGGCCTTGCCCCATTTCTGTACCGCCGTGATTGAGGTGGATACTGCCATCGGTGTAGATATGGATGAGGGCTCCCGCCTGGTTAAGAAACGACGCGGTAAATGAAATACCGAACTTCACCGGGGTGAGCGCCAGACCTTTTTTGAGGATCGGGCTGTTTTTATTAAATGCATTGATTGCCAGACGGCGGGCATGGTAGTCACTGCTGGTTTCAAGCTGCTCGGTAATTTTATGCAGCAGGTTATGCTCTACCGTCTGGTAGTAGTGGGTGATATTGCGCCCTTCGCCGCCATAGTAATTGGTCTTACGTACCTCCAGCGGATCTTTTTTAAGATAGCAGGCTATCTCATCCATGATGTGCTCAATGGTCACCATGGCTTGCGGCCCGCCAAAGCCGCGGCAGGCGGTGTTGGAGGCGATATTGGTTTTGCAGCAATATGCGGTAATGCTGACATTACTCAGGTAATACGCATTGTCGCAGTGAAACATGGCGCGATCGATGATGGCGGCAGACAGATCCGGCGAGTAGCCGCAGTTACTGGCCAGCGTGATTTCAATGCCCTGAATGGTGCCGTTGTCATCAAAACCGACGCTGTAGCGGTTATAGAACGGATGCCGCTTGCCTGTCATCGACATATCTTCGTTCCGGTACAGGCGGATCTTAGCCGGACGTCCCGTAAGGTGGGCGACCACCGCCGCCATGCATGCTGGGCCGGTCGCTTGTGTTTCTTTTCCGCCGAAGCCACCGCCGATCCTGCGGGTATCGATAGTCACATTGCGGATTGGTGTTCCCAGTACCTTGGCGACCAGCCTTTGTACATCGGTGGGGTTCTGCGTCGAGGCGTACACAATCATCCCGCCGTCTTCGGTCGGCATGGCGCTACTGGCCTGTGTTTCCAGATAGAAGTGTTCCTGCCCGCCGATATGGATCTCACCGCTCAAGACATGGGCGGCATTGTTGAGCGCGGTTTGTGGATCACCCCGTTTTTGCCAGTGGCTATCATTTACAAAATGCTTTTTCGTTAATGCTTCTTTGATATCGAGAATGGCAGGCAGCGGCTCGTACTCGATAATTGCCGCCTGTGCCGCCCGATAGGCGATCTCGGGTTCGTTGGCGGCAACGACAAGCATTGGTTGGCCGACGTATTCCACCTTGCCATCTGCCAGCAGAGGATCGCCGGGGAAAATCGTCCCGATATCGATCTCGCCGGGAATGTCCTTACTGGTGATAACAAGCGCCACCCCGTCAAAGTCATAACATGGGTTGATATCTAACTTGATAATGTTGGCATGTGCCTGGGGGCTTAACCGGGCGTACAGGTGGAGCTGATTCGGAAATTCCAGCCGATCATCGATATAAACGGCTTCGCTCGTGGCATGTTTGCCAGCACTGTCGTGCTGTACGCTGTGACCAACGCCTGTTCTTAAGTCTTGGTTAACATTCGCGATGCTGTCATCGTGATCTATCGCAGTTTTTTTGGGTTTAGACATAAGAGGTCACCCTGGTTTCGATTTGGCTGTTTTGCTGCTCGATAAAAAAGCGGTAGAGCATGTTGGCAGCCGTTTGGCTGCGATACGCTTTGCTGGCGCGGAAATCTGACAGGGGTTCAAAATCAGACGCCAGTGCTGCCATCGCCGTGTTTAACGTGGCAATGTTCCATTTTTTTCCAATCAATGTCTGTTCACAATGCACTGCCCGTTTGGGTATTTCCGCCATGCCGCCAAAGGCGATACGGGCAAACGTGACGGTATCGTCTTCGAGTTCGATATTGAATCCGCCACAGATTGCAGCAATGTCATCCCCGATCCGTTTCGACACCTTATAGGCACGGAACGTTTTGTTGGCCTCCGGTTTGGGAATGATAATTTTTTTGATAAATTCGGATGGCCGCAGGGCGGTTTCCTTATAGCCGATAAAATAATCTTCGACAGGAATGGTGCGAGACTCACCACTTCGGCTTAGGGTCATGCCGGCATCCAGTGCGATCAGCAGCGGCAGGGTGTCCCCGATGGGAGAGGCATTGCCGATGTTACCCCCCAGCGTCCCTTGATTGCGGATCTGCATTGATCCAAAGCGACGGAGGATCTCACCGAAGTCCGAGTAGTGTTTGTTGAGTGCGCCGTAGCAATCGCTGAGCGGCACGTTCGCACCGATGATAATTTGATGATTGGTCTCATTCACTACCTTCATATCCATCACCCGACTGACATCGATCAGCGTCTCGATCTCACGGTGGAGCTGGGTGACGTCAAGGGCCAGATCGGTGCCGCCGGCGACGATGCGTGCATGCGGATAAGCCAGCAGTAATTCCGCCAGTTCATTTGTTGTCGAGGGTGAAAAGCTGGAAAGATTGTCAAACTGCAGTGTTGCCGGTTCGTTGCTGATACTGTTGAGTTTATCGATGGTGGATTGCATCTGTTCGGCAAACTGATCCTGATAAGGCACTTTTGCGCTTAGCGACAATGCCGCGTCAATGATCGGGCGGTAGCCAGTACATCGGCACAAGTTACCGGACAGGAATTCGAGAACATCCTGCTTATCGGCCTGAGGATGGTTTTTGCTAAGCGCAAACATCGACATAATAATTCCGGGGGTACAATAGCCGCATTGCGAACCATGAAAGTCAACCAGCGCCTGCTGAACCGGGTGGAGAGAGCGGTCTTTGCTTTGCAGATCTTCAACAGTGATGAGTTGCTTGCCGTGAAGGGCTGATATAAAAGTAAGACAGGCATTAACAGAACGATACTGTAGCTGTCCGTTGATCAATTCACCAAGTACCACAGTACATGCACCGCAATTACCTGAACCACAACCTTCTTTGGTTCCTGTTTTATTTACTTTGGTCCGCAGGTAATTGAGTACCGTCATGTTCGGTGAGAGCAGAGCTTCTTCTCGAACTTCCTGGTTGAGTAAGAACTTAATCAAGAGAACTCCTTGGCTTGCCGCAGAGAGAGGAGAGGTTTTTGGTCTTTACCAATTATGGCAGCTCTATTGATGGTGCAATTGCAGATTGGCAGAATAGTGAGAATGAGATAGGTTTTTAGTTTATAAGGCTGTTTACGTACTGAAAAAGGGGGAAGCCCCCCCTTGTTTATCTATTTATTAATCTAAATGCGTTCAATCACCATGGCAATGCCCTGACCGACACCGACGCACATGGTGCATAATGCCAGCTTGCCATTTGTGCGTTGTAGCTGGTGTACCGCTGTTATTGCTAGCCGGGCACCGCTCATACCAAGCGGGTGGCCTAATGCGATGGCTCCGCCTTGAGGGTTGATTCTCGGATCATCGTCAGCCAGTCCCAGCTCTCTGGTACAAGTGAGTGCCTGAGCGGCAAAAGCTTCATTAAATTCCAACAGATCGAAATCATTTAATGTCATACCGAGCCGGTTTAACAACTTAGTTGTCGCAGGCACCGGACCTAATCCCATGATCCGGGGAGGGACGCCGGCAACAGCCATACCCAGTACCCGTGCTTTTGGCGTCAGGTTATGGGTTTTTAAACCGGTTTCAGAAGCCAGTAACAGAGCTGCCGCTCCATCATTGATCCCCGAAGCATTACCGGCTGTGACCGTACCTTCACGAAATAGAGGATTCAGTGTTGTCAGTTTCTCGAGGCTGGTGGCACGCAGGTGCTCATCCTGATCGACGATAATTGGCGGGCCTTTTCGGCTCGGGATAGTGACGGGGATGATTTCTTCACCAAGGCGTCCATCTTCTTGCGCAGCCGCTGCCTTTTGCTGACTCCAAAAAGCAAACCGGTCTTGATCTTCACGGCTGATCCCATATTGTGATGCCAGGTTTTCAGCCGTTTGCGGCATCGCGTCTGTACCATACCGTTTATCCAGTTCAGGATTGATGAAACGCCAGCCCATGGTGGTATCGTACAGTTCAGCCGTTCGGGAAAAGGCATTGGTGGCCTTGGCCATGACAAACGGTGCACGAGACATGCTTTCAACCCCGCCGGCGATGACTAAATCAGCCTCGCCAGCACGGATTGACCGGGCCGCATCCCCGATGGCATTGAGGCCTGAACCACATAACCGATTAACGGTACAGCCCGGCACTTGGTGTGGTAATCCTGCCAGCAACCCCGCCATTCTGGCAACGTTGCGGTTATCTTCACCCGATTGATTGGCACAGCCCAGTAATAAGTCGTCAGTTAATTGCCAATCAACATTAGCATTTCGTGCCATTAATGCTTTGATTGGCAAAGCTGCCAGATCATCGGCTCTGACCGAAGAGAGTGCGCCGCCGTATCGGCCGATAGGTGTACGTACAGCGTCACAAATATAAACTTCCTTCATAATCACATTCCCTTAATAATCATCGGCAGTAAACAGCGGTTTTATTTTGCGAAAACCGTCCAGTAGCACTTCGGTAAACATGCTGATCTCTTTGTCGGTCATCGCGGTGGACAACGTGCCCGAGCAGGTGTTGATCATCATGAATCCATTGTTAAACAGGTGATCCAGCAAGGCGGTTTTTATTCGGATTTCATTTTTTCCGGCGTAAGCTGAACGGTAATTGGTGGGGGGCTGTGGCTTCATATGAATGCGGAACATCGAGCCGCCGCCCGTTACGCAGGCGGGTATATCGGCAATGCTGATTGCTTCTGTGATTTGTTGACGCAGTTGTTCATTGAGCCTGTTCAACCGCTTTACAGCATCTAGATCAAACAGCTGCATGGCAGTCAGACCGGCAACCATAGTGATCGGATTGGCCGAAAAAGTACCCGAATGAGGAAAAAGCAGCTCATCTGCCAGAGGGTTCATCACTTCCATGACCTCCTTACGTCCGGCCAGTGCACCGACTGGAAATCCGCCGCCGATCATCTTGCCCATAGCGGTTAAATCCGGTTGAATGGTGTAGTTGTCCTGGGTACCGCCATAGTTGCCACGAAAGGTGATCACTTCATCAAACACCAGTAATGCACCGTTGTTGTGAGTCCATTTTTTCAATGCCGTGATAAAGGCATCTGATGCCGGGATCAGACCCACGCGGTGAGGCAGCAGATCAACCAGTACGCAAGCCAGCTGGTCGGCATGTTGATCCAAAATGGCGATGGCTTTTTCCGGATCATTGAAAGGGATCACCACCACATCGTTCAATGCTGAATGTGGCGTACCGTGGGCAACAGGGACACTGGCCGGGTTATCTTGTTCTCCCCAGTTGCTCGGGTTGGCAGTCTGGCTGACTTCTGCGTAATCGTAAAGGCCGTGATAGGCCCCTTCGACCTTGGCGATTTTGGGGCGTCCGGTGAAGGCTCTTGCCGCCTTGAGGCAGCTCATCACCGCTTCCGTACCCGAGTTAACGAAGCGGATCATCTCGAAGCCGGTGTTGCGGCTGCAAAGGTGTTCGGCATAGTCGACTTCGGCTTCGGTGGCTAGGGTAAACGCAGTGCCTTTTTGTAGCTGATCGGTCACAGCTGCCACTATTTGCGGGTGAGCATGACCGTGGATCAAGGCGGCCATATTGTTGGCAAAGTCGATCCGCTTAACCCCTTCAATGTCGGTGACAAAGCAGCCCTTACCGTGATCTGCATAGAGTGGGTGGGGCTGACGTAAAACGGTATTGCGGCTGCAACCGCCGGGCATTAATTTGAGCGCCCGGCGGTAAAGCTCTGCGCTGCGCTCTGCCGATGGTATTTTGTTTTGATGCTCCATTATTCAACTCCGGCACAGTTTAAGGCGCATTCTGCGGGGTTAAGTAACAGCTCACAACCGGTGCGCTGTTGCACGTAGTCAAAATCGATGCCGGGAGCCAGCTCCAGTACCTCCAAGCCCTGCGGCGTCACTGCAATGACGGCAAGATCGGTATAGATCCGGTCGACGACATGACGACCGGTCAGCGGGTAGCTACAATGATCCACCAATTTCGGCTCGCCGTTCTTGGTGGTGTGCTGGGTGATGACAAAGATGGTCTTGACCCCTGCTACCAGATCCATTGCCCCGCCGACGGCCGGGATCGCATCTGCCGCACCGGTAGACCAGTTTGCCAAATCACCCTGCCGGGAGACTTGCATCGCACCCAGTACGCAGATATCAATGTGATGGCCACGGATCATGGCAAAGCTGTCGGCATGATGAAAATAGGCCGCTCCGGGGATGGCGGTGACCGGTTTTTTCCCCGCGTTGATCAGCTCTGTATCTTCATCGCCTTGTTCGGGCGCGACGCCCATACCCAGTAAGCCGTTTTCAGTGTGGTAGATCACTTCCCGTCCCTCGGGAACGTAACGGGCTACTTTCTCGGGGATACCAATGCCCAGGTTGACGTAGGTGCCATCGGGGATATCAAGCGCTGCCCGTTGTGCCATCTGGTCGCGGCTCCAGCCTAAAGTCTGTGGTGTTGTAGTCATGGGTAGCATCTCCCGTCGGCAACAAGTCTGGATTCCTGGGCGGGATCTGAAACCGTCACAATACGGTTTACAAAAATCCCCGGGGTGACGATCGTTTCAGGATCGATGGCTCCGGCCTCGACCTGCGAGCCAGTCTGAACAATGGTTGTCTTAGCTGCCATCGCCATGATCGGCGCAAAATTACGGGCAGTTTTGTTATACACCAGGTTGCCATATCGGTCGGCCTGGCGACATTTGATCAGCGCGAAATCAGCGGTTAAGCCTTTTTCCAGTACATATTCCCGGTTGTCGAATTCCCGGTGTTCTTTGCCTTCGGCTAGTGGTGTGCCAACCGATGTCGCGGTATAAAATGCGGGGATCCCTGCGCCACCGGCCCTGATCCGTTCAGCCAGAGTACCTTGGGGCACCAGCTCCAGTTCGATTTTTCCTGCCCGGTAGAGATCAGGGAATACGGTGGAATTGGCAGTACGGGGAAAGGAGCAGATCATTTTGCCGACCTGACCGCTTTCGATTAATGCCGCCAGACCGACATGCCCGCTGCCGGTGTTGTTGTTGATGACTGTGAGATCGCGGGCCCCGTGATCAATCAGCGCATGGATCAGCTCTATCGGGCTGCCTGCCTCGCCGAATCCGCCGATCATCACGGTCGCGCCATCGAAAATGTCAGCAACGGCCTGGGCGGGAGAAGCGATATGTTTATCTATCATGTTAACAACGCCTTGTTGTGATCATTAGTTGTTAGCTATCAATGGTAGTCATTGAACATTGCTTTCCTTGAAAAACAGCTACCTAGAAACGGGCTATCTAGCACTCTTTCAAATAAAATATGAATAGCTGAAGTACCTACACTCGTCATCCCGGAATTGAGGAACGAAATATCCGGGATCCAGTTCTATCCGCGTGCTCCTTAGATTCCGCATAAGTTCGTTCCTCACTTTACGGAATGACGAAGTTCGGTGACTGAACTTGTCAAAACTTCATTGATGAAGTACTAGAAACTGGCTACCTTGACGTCACTACCCAAGACGCTGGCGCAGTGCATCAGTCAGTTCGGTTTCGATAGCCTGTAGTTCTTCTTCAAAAAAGAACTTGTCGGTATCGAACGGGGTCAGGAAATCGACTTTGTTTTCCTGCTCGTCGTACTTGGCGTGAAATACGCGGTCCATCCATTCCATGTTGCGGGCTTCGGTAAACTTCAGGGCAAAGCACTTCTCGCCATGAATGATCGAGGTACCAAGAATCGCCAGTTTGCCTGCCGAGATGGTCATTGAAATATGGCGGGAAGGGCGGTTGATTGATGACAGCGAGCGGTAGATACGGTTAAAGATTTTTTCAATTTTTGCCAGAGGCGCGGTGTAGTAATGGTGTTCACCCGTCGGGCGGGCACAATACATCGAGTGGAAACCAACAGACATCATGCCAAGGATATTGGCGAGATCGATCCAGTTTTGCGCCGAACGATCAATATCAATCTCACCGTTTTCATCGGCAAACAGACTAATATGATTCATCATCGGGCTCTGGCTACGAATATTTACCCCATGGTTCTGCAAGCGACGAATGGCCGCAATGGTCGTTGGGTTTAGCAGCTCCCGCGGGGTGGAAAAATGTGCCATCCAGGCCAGTTGAATACCGTTGTCACGAAGCGTGTCAAACAGCTCTAACATCGCGTCGTATTTATGGCTCAGGATCATCTCCGGATGGAAGGTGAGAGAGCGGGTAGCAAGCCGAACATTTTTCACATGCAGTAACGACGGATCTTCGATGAGCGGCATGACATACTGTTTGAGTCGATTTACGGGCATATAACCGCCGTCACCACCGGTGATCAACAGATCGGTGACTTCTGTGTGGAGTTTCAGGTACTGATGTATTTGGTGGATATCTTTTTGGATAAACATATCTTCATCGCCACGTACCTGCGCGTGACGGAAACAATAGGTACAAAACGAGAAACAGTTCTGGGTGGTTTTATCAAAGATCAGCTGGCATTGCGGGTATTTATGCTGGCTGCCATCAAGGAATTCCACTTCTCCCTGATCGTTTTCAAACCAGGGCTTGTTGAGCTGCTGATTACCATCGTGGGGATTGGTTTTTTCCATATAGTCCAGCGCAACCTGAGTGCGTTTCTCTCTGCTTTCGGCTTGCAGGTAAGTCTGGGTTGTTTGCTTATCGATCATGCCGGGCTGCGGGAAAACCAGCTGAAAAACTGAATCGGTGGCGTAGTTGTCCCAATTGATACTGTTAAGGGTATGGCGGGTAGCAAGGAAGCGGTAAACCTCAACAAAGAGTTCTCTTTCCTCAATATCACCAATATCAATACTGTTTTGGTGAAGGATACTGATGACCTCGCGGAAGCCGGATAGCCCGGTATAGTGCTGCTTATCGACAAAAAGCATAGGACGTGTTTCAAGGAAGCCGGAATGTTGGGGGTATGATGCATGCAGCCTGCTGAGCAGCCCAGCGGGCAGCAGATTCTCTCGTTGAATGATGGCAGTTGTTGGTTCGTCATAGCCATAACGTTCCATCGCTTTGAAGACATTGGCGGGGGTAACGACAAGGTGTTCCATTGTCTCGGATGCTGGTGGCGTGCTCACTGCAATCTGTTCAGCCGAATTTAGCTTGATCATACATTCACCCTACATGTTGATTTATTGTTATCACCTTACGGGGTGTGGGGGATTATTAGAAATATGATCTTTTTATATGAGCTATAGGGAAAAGCTATATCTGAGAGGTGTTTTGCATGTTGTGCGTATAACCAAAGCCACGTAGGCTTGTTGTCAGGGTCATACTTAGACACTGTCTTGGCGGTGGTTCTAACTATTAACGTCCGGTTATCGTATCTAACTTAATAAGGGAAATGGCGATGGAATTGCGTTCTCTAAAGTATTTTCAGGCGGTGTATGAACAGGGTAGTGTTAGTGGGGCTGCGCGTCAGTGCTTTGTTTCACAGCCATCAATTACCGCTGCGATTAAGCAGTTGGAACACACTCTCGATACCCGCCTGTTTGTGCGTCATGCACGTGGTGTGTTGCCCACGGCTGCAGCCGACAAGCTCTATCCGCTCGCGAGGGAAATGAGCGCTAATGAAAAGTCTATTTTGCATCTGTTCAGTGAAGGCCCCACACCTGTACCACTTCGACTGGGGCTGATGCGATCGCTTGGCGCACAACGGATGAGCTATTTGCTGACCGAGCTGACAGAGCGGATTGATAACCTGGAATTAACGCTGGTGGATCCGGATGAACCCTGTGATGCCAGGATCATCTTGTCGCAATCAACGACAAAAAATGAAGAATTTGTGCCGATCTGGCAGGACAACTATCAACTTGCCATTCCGAAGGGCTGGCCATTAACGGCGAAGTCTTCTATCAGTATTGAAGATTTGGACGGGCTGCCCTTTATCAACCGTAGCCCTTGTGCTGTTCTGGATAGGTTAAAGCAGGCGATGGTCGCATCTGGCGTACAGTTTCAGTCGAGGGCGAATATTCGAACGATCGAATACGCCTGGCCGCTGGTCGATGCCGGGGTAGGGGCGGCATTGTTACCTGACTGGCGCGAGATCCGTGATGCCGATGGTATCGTGCTACGACAGGTTGATACTCTCGACCTGAGTCAGCGTATCGGGCTGGCATTTAAAGCGAGCAGGTACAACGACCCCCTCATCTCATCGGTGATTGAAGTTTGTGAAGCCACCGGAACTGTTTGTCTGCACGAGTAAGCCGTATATGGCTGTCTTTCGATTCTACAAAAAAGGCCCTGCAACGGTCGGTTACAAGGCTTTGGTGTTACTGGTAAGCGCCACTTGCATAGTGCATTTCATAGCTATGGCTATAGATCTCTAAAATGTTACCAAACGGGTCTTCCATATAAATCATGCGGTAAGGCTTCTCGCCAGGGTAGTAATAACGAGGTGCTTTCATTCTGCGCTTACCGCCCGCCGCTTCAATTTTCTCGGCTAGCTCTTCTACATTCGGATCCTGAACACAGAAGTGGAAAATTCCCGTCTTCCAGTATTCAAAGTTGTCTTCTGGATTCTCTTGATTTTTAAACTCAAACAGCTCTACGCCAATACGGTCACCGGTAGACAGGTGAGCAATACGAAAGCGCTCCCAACCAGCACCAAATACATCGGTACACATCTCTCCAACAGCGCTATCATCTTCTACAATTTCAGTGGGCTGCATAATTAAGTACCAACCCAAGACTTCAGTGTAAAACTTAACGGCCGCTTCAAGATCTGGTACAGAAATACCAATATGAGAAAATGTTCTTGGATAAGGTGTTGTCATCATTAATGTCCTGCTTCAATGAAAGTAGAGCTAGTGTATATTTCAAATGTCAAAACATTAAATTATCGTTTATTCTTATTTTGATAATTTTTTGTTATGTGGTGATTTATGATCAATCAAAAATGGCTGACAACATTCATGATGCTGGTGAAGACAGGACACTTCACTCATGCGGCAGAAAAGATGCACATGACCCAACCCGGGGTAAGCCAGCATATTAAAAAGTTGGAAGAGCAGCTAAAAACAACGTTAATCAATCGCTACGGTAAACAATTTGAATTGAATTTAGCGGGTGAGAAATTATATCAATACGGCCAACAAATGCTGGCATTAGAAGAGCAATTACACCAAGCGATTGAACAAGATGATCCCCTGCAAGGTGAATGTCGTTTTTCATGCTCAGGTGCTTTAGCTATGCATCTCTATCCCCATTTTCTTGCTTATCAATGCAAACATCGTGGGTTAAATGTATCCGTAGAGGCAGCTCCAAACCAGAATGTAATTGACGATTTATTACACAACAAGGTAGATATCGGCATCGTGACACAACAAGAGTATTCTGATGAATTAGTTCAGTATCAGGTTGGCCATGAAACGTTGCAATTAGTGCTTCCCATCCAATACAAAAATGAAGAAATAGACTTTAGCTTCCTTAATACACTCGGTTTTATTAATCACCCTGACGGTTTTCATTACGTAGATAAAGTATTAAAAGCCAATGATTTTAATTCATACAGAGGTAGTGACAGCCTCAATATTAAAAGTTATATCAACCAGTTAAGCCAAATACTGCTACCCGTATCGCAAGGGTTAGGCTTTACTGTCTTACCAGCTAGAGCCATTGCTCAATTTGAGTCACAGCAATCACTGTATGTTGCACCTCTTACTCACAATGTGACAGAAAAACTCTACTTAACAAAAAAACGTTACCGTCAACTTCCTGCTCGATATGAGTGGTTTGAGGAAACGATTGGCCGGTTGCTTGATTCGTAGAAATTCACGGTAACTTGGTTAAGTACGCTGACGATACTGTTTTAATCGGCCACGACATAACTCGATTAGTTGCACAGTTCAGGCGGTTTTAATGACATTTTTATTAGAAAAGGTTTACAATTCGGAGGGATTTACAAAGTTTTCAATGATTAGAACATTAATGTACCTGATTGTATTATTGACCAAGGTTTTCTGAAAATGGAATTTGAAATGACAATTGATAATGTTTTAGATGAAAAAAACATTATCAATCGGTTTATGGATATATTTGATGCTTCAAATGAAGGGTTGTGGGAGATGACATTTGATAATAAAGTCAACTTCTATAACAACAACTTCTATGAAAACCTTGATGTATCTTTAAAAGGTTCTAATTTAGAGGAATGGATTGCGCTTATCCACCCTGAAGATATCGAATATTTTTCGAATAACGTTAATCAGCAAGTATCCGATGGTTTAAAAAGAGTTAAAAGTCAGTATAGGGTTAAAAACAAATCTGGACAATATATATGGATCGAGGCGACAGGCGTTACAAGATTCGATAAGAATGGTCGATATCTATATATGATAGGCTCTCATAAAGATATTACCAAAGAGAAAATGTCGGAGAGATACATTTATAACATTGCCTATATTGATCAACTTACCGGATTATTGAATAGAAGTAAACTTGTTGAACAATTAAAGGGGAAAATCGAATCTCAAACTGATGGCGCATTGATTTATGTTAATTTAAATAATTTCAGACTTTATCTCGATACATTTGGTTATAAAGCTGGTAATGATGTAATTATTACTGTTTCTGATAACTTGAAATCAATATTCCGTAATGATTGTGAACTTTTCAGGATCAATACGTATGAATTTGTTGTATTGATTAGTACCAAAACCACTGAAACGATCCTTGTCAGTTATATCGATTCATTATTAAGGAAGTTTAAGCGGTCAATTAAATCATTGAATGAGACCTATACTCACACCATGAGCATAGGTGTGAACATGTTACCCTCAGAGGAAAAATGCGAAGAGGCGCTCATATATCAAGCGAAATTGACAACGCTCTATGCAAAGGATCATATCAGCAAGGAATATGCATTTTTTGATAAAAAAATCCAAAGTAATGTTGAAAAAAAGCTTTATATCGAAACAGGTATAAAGTCTGCGATAAGGAACAGAGAGTTTTTCCTAAAATATCAACCCATTATATCTTCGGAGACGAAGGCGGTGGAAAGTTTTGAAGCTTTACTCCGTTGGAATAGTAAAAAGTATGGCGAGATCATGCCTGATGATTTTATTCCTGTTGCTGAGAGAAACCGAGATATTATTGAACTCGGCTATTATGTACTATTGGATGCGTGTTCATTTATAAGCAGGTATAACTCAAAGAATAATAAAAACTTGAAAATATCTGTCAATGTGTCTGTTTTACAACTATTACAAGATGATTTCATTAAACGGGTAACCAAAATTATTAGCCTTTTTGATCTTAAACCTCAACATATTGTCATTGAAGTTACTGAGTCATTATTGTTAGATTCTAATGACTTTGCCAGAGAACAAATCGGTCAGTTGAAAGATAAAGGTTTTTTAGTCTCTTTAGATGACTTTGGGACAGGATATTCTTCATTGAATAGCTTTTTTTCAATCCCCTTTACTCAGTTGAAAATCGATAAAGAAGTTACCTTAAAAGCGATGAGCAGTAGGGAAGCCTCAGCCTATGTGAGCTTTTTGACAAGTTTATGTTATGAAAAAAATATCGAAGTTGTAGGTGAAGGTATTGAAACCAAAGAGATGGCAAAAGAAATAAAAAACATGGGAGTGGATTTATTACAAGGTTATTTCTTTTCAAAGCCTGTATGTGAAAAAGACGCGTTTAATATTAAATGACCGACTTGATTGCACTGTATTGTAGAATAACGGAAAATTCTGTAACTGTTAGCTTTGAATGCGGCTACAGAGGGGACTCGTGCCAGTCAACAAAATGACTTAGTACATAGGTTTAAAGTCTAGTTAATCGCTTTTGTTTAGATTGACCATGTATCTGAGCGGGGATATGACGTTTCTGCAAAGGGAGTTGTTGATTCACGGATACAAACAACTGATGAATTTAGCTTGAAAATTAAGCAATTTATGAAAAAGTGACAAATATTGATTATCTGTTGAGCACTTGAGCTTGTCAGGTCTTTACAGCTTTTATTCAGCAGCGTATTATTCGCCGCACTGGAGAGATGGCTGAGTGGTTGAAAGCACCGGTCTTGAAAACCGGCATACGTTTATAGCGTATCTAGGGTTCAAATCCCTATCTCTCCGCCAAATTTAAAAAAACCGCTGACTTATCAGCGGTTTTTTTATGCCTGATGCTTGGGAGAACCAAGGGTTCAAATCCTCTAATACCCAAAGCACTCCGGCACATTCTAAAGCCTCAGCAGAAATGCTGGGGCTTTTTCGCATTGGCATCTCAAATCCACCATACCCAAAGCGCTCCACCAAATTCTAAAGCCCTAGCAGAAATGCTGGGGCTTTTTCGCATTGGTACTCTCTCGAAGATCGGGTTCGATATTTACCATTTTTCTGCCTACCTGTACCGTGCTGCATTCTCCTGGTTTGATTACACTTATTGCGTTATCAAGAAATCAGCAGGAGAAGCAATGTACACCTTCAGAAAACAGTCAGTCGCCGTTATTGGCGCAACAGGTCAAGTCGGTACACCATTAACAAAAGGCCTATTATCGCTGGGGCATGATGTTGTTGTGCTTACTCGTAACTTGGCTGGCGAAAGTGCCGAAAAACTCAACTCGTATAAAGCGGAAGGCGCGCAGTTAGTTGAAGTGCGGGATATGCTTAATGTCGACGATATGGCTAAAGCACTTGAAGGCGTAGATACACTGATCTGCGCGGTTCCTGGCTCTAAAAAAATTATTACCGACGCAGAACCAGTATGGTTAGAAGCCGCGGTTAAAGCTGGTGTAAAGCGCTTTGTACCAACTGAGTTTGGCTGCCACACGCGTAATCTTGATTATGGCGATGGYGTGATTTTTGATTATAAAAAAAGAYTGCACAATAAAATCATTGAATCCGGAATTGGCTGGACATTTTTCTATAATGGCGGGATCTTTGACTACTTCCTACCTAACCTGCGTTTTTTCAGAAAAATTACCACGTTCGGCGAKATGGAAATGCCGATTTATACGCATGAGATTGAAGATATTGGCTACRTTGCAGCTCTGGCGCTGACTGACGATCGCACTCTTAACAAATGTGTTCAGATGGATTACAACGTGCTTACTCAAACAGAAATGCTGGCGGAGCTTAAAAAGAACTTCCCGGATCATCCATTTGAATATGAACATTTTTCTTCAGAATTTATCACTGATTCCCGAAACACTGCTGGCGATGATGTGACGGCGAAGAAAGGTGCAGAGACAGATCGCGAGCGCTGGGGGATCAATTACGTTATCTATGTCATTGGTAAACTAGCTTCTTTCACCGACGAGACACTATGTACAACCGCTCTGTATCCTGATTATCAGGTAACACGAACTCCTGAGCAGGCACTAGCTGATTCAGTGTTTATCTTCGATAACTAATTCCACTGTGTGGATAACTGAAAACTCATGATCGCACCAGCGCATGACTTGTCCGGATCGACGTGAATCGGGGTAGGCCAGAAATAAAGTCGATTAAAAGAGGAAGACGCCGATTAACCATGCGGTGCCTTTGGGAGAGTTATGAGAAAGAAATCTAGAAAACAGTCGAAACCGTTTATCGAAAAAATTGCCAGCGTGGCATCAATACTGCTCCTTATTAGCGCTTGGTATTTGGGCGGGCTGCGTATTGCCGATAACCAATCCATCATGCTTAACCAGATGCTGGATAAAGGCAGCGTTTTACACACCACAGATTCCGGTTTATATCAGGTTTATTCTAAGCTGGATCCGGAATCATATCAGTGGGTCAATGTAGGTACCGGGATCGGTTACGGCGGTGAAATGAAGTTGACCGTGACGGTAGAGCCTAACGGTGATATTCAACGCGTTGCCATATTGTCAGCCAAGGATACCTCTTCTTATTTGGACAAGGTGGTCGATGGCAAACTGTTCGACGCCATGCTGGGTAAGAACATTAAAACGAGTCTGGTCGTTGATGGGATCAGCGGGGCAACGTTGTCTTCTAACGGACTGATCCAGGCTGTCGACAATGCTGCCGATCCGATCCGCAAAGAGCTGTTCGGTTACACTCTGTCTGAACCAGATAGCGCCCTTGATCATTTAAGTTGGCTGGATATTGCGGCGGTGCTGATCTTCGCAGCCGCGGTATGGGTAAGCAAAAGCCGTCATCCGCGTAAGAATGCGCTTAACTGGACGGTATTAGTGACGTCCATGATCTTGTTTGGCTTTTATTCTGCATCATTATTTTCTTCTTCGACCATGGGGATCATGGTTTCCGGTAGCTGGTTATCCGGTTTGGGTAACTATACCGCGCTGATTTTGCTGTTGCTGACCGTGGGTTACATTCTGGCTTTTAATAAAAACATCTATTGCCAAAGTATTTGTCCGTTTGGTGCCAGCCAGCAGTGCCTGGGGAAAATCACCAATGCCAAAGCGGTTAACCTCAAGCATCGTTTTTTCATCTGGTTCCCAAGAGCCATCTTATTGTCTACCCTGTGTTTTGGCGTATATTTCCGTAATCCGGCATTTTTTTCTTATGAGCCTTTTGGCATCATGTTCGGCATGGTTGGCTCTATGTATCTGTTTACTCTTACCTTTATGATTGTATTGACCTCTCTGGTGGTGCATCGCCCGTGGTGTAAGTCCTTGTGCCCGATTAATGCGATGACCGATTTTCTGAAATTCAATAAGAACTGGGCCAAGCAAGTGATTAATGATCTTAAAAAAACGTCAGCGAAGCGCGGTAAAAGCCGAAGCAACAAAAACGCCGACGCGGGCTTCGCAACAAGTAAAGGTGTGGTGGAGCATAGGAGCAATGCGTCATGAGAAAAAAGGTAATGGTGGCATTTTACGCCATCGCCTCGGGGTTAGTTCTGATAAATATCGGGTTGCAATATCGGGTGGTCAATACCATGCAATCCAAACAAAGCCCACGCTATGTGTTTACGCTCGAAAGCAAGACACCGGACGATGAGAAGGACGACAAGCAGAGGGAAGATTTTAAGCAATGGGCTGAGGAATTTTCAAAAGAACAGCGAATTGGGGGATAAATCTCCGGTTAATTGTGATTTTGAGTCTCGGCCTGTGGGCTTCCTCATCAGGCACGGTGTAGTACCTGTTGGGATAAGCATATTTATTCTTTCACAAAGTGTTGTTGATATCATCAACTATTGGTTATATGGTTGAGCATGTCAACCAAGTGCTAATTGATGTAGGGGAAACTTGCTATGGTATATTCTGGTTTGGGGACGTCTATTGAGTCCATCGAATTCCAGAACGTCAAGCCACAATTAGATATTAATATCTACAGGGTGGCTGAGCTTATTGCAGCCAGAGGCAAGGGAGAACTCTGCTCCCCTCATCGCATTGATTTTTACACTTTTGTTCTGGTTACTCATGGAACCGGGGTGCATTACATTGATCACCATATGTATCACTGTCGTCCAGGGAGCTTGCTGGTTACCGCACCTTTTCAGGTGCATTGTTTTGACACTGCATTTGAATGGGATGGTCTGGTCATTGCCTTTGACAGTGCGGAGTTGTTTTCGGCCAGTAACGAGTTACTTAATGCCAGGTTTATTGAGACCATCGGTAGTATTAATTACATCGCTAACCTGTCAGCCATGTGTCAGCAGGATTTTGCGAATATGTACTTGGAATATAAGAACAATACAGATTCGGTAACGATCCTGTTATTAAGGAATATGCTGCAAAATATCATCCTAAAGGTGCTTTACCGGCATAACTTGCCGGCCCAGCAGGATTGCCTGCGTCATGTAAGCGTGGAGTTTCATCAATTTAATCAAGCGTTGGAAAACTATTATTTCAGGTATCACAACGTAACCGATTACAGCCGGTTGCTCAGGTGCTCCACCAAAAAATTGAACAATCTTGCAAGGGCCGAAACCGGAATGAGTGCCAAGGAATTGATTGATTCCAGAGTATTGCTGGAAGCTAAGCGCCTGCTGTCTCATACCATCAAGCCGATATCAGAAATTGCAGTGGTGCTGGGCTTTGAAGAACAAACCAATCTGGCGAAGTTCTTTCGCCGCCATACCAGCTGTTCTCCGACCGAGTTCAGAAGTGTTTCGCATTTTTATCGTAAATTTCCGAGAAGCTAAATCTGATATGCCCCCGATTTTGTCATGAAATAAAATGGCTATAGCCTTCATCTTCATTTATATCGCATAAATTAACAGGAGACATCCATGAAGCCAGTTGTACGATTAACCCAAGTGTCTCAAGTTATTGATTTAAGTCCTAATTTACGCCGCATTGTGTTAACGGGTGATGAACTGGTGGGATTTCCAGAAGATCAACAGGGAGCGCATGTGAAAGTGTTACTGCCTGATGCAGGTGAAACAATGCCAAACATGAAAGTGATGGGAGAGGGCGCAGCGGTTAAACGTTCTTACACTATTCGTTACTACGACAAAGCTGCGAATGAAATTGGACTCGACTTTGTTGTAAATCGTCATCAGGGCCCTGCAACACAATGGGCTTGCCAAGCTAAAGTCGGTGATTATTTGGGTATCGCAGGCCCTGGACCAAGAAAGCTGACTAACTTTGATGCAGATACCTATCTACTGGTAGGTGATTTAACGTCTGTAAATGCCGTTAATGCATATGCGCAGTCAATCCCTGAGACAGCAAAAGGCTATGTTATTGTTGAAGTGCCAACCAGAGAAGATATTTTACCGATAGAATGTGCTGACAACGTATCTGTGCAATGGGTTATTGTAAATGAGCAAACAGAAAATCAGCGTGAAGCATTATTGAACGCTGTCTCAGCGTTGCCGGTTGTTCCTTGTAACACCGAGGTGTTTTTAGGGTTAGAAGCCCGTCAGATAAGGACCATAAAAAATTACCTTCTTGAAGAACGTGAGATTGAGCGTTGTTGTGTTCATGCAACAGGTTACTGGAAAAAAGGCGTTGATGCAGATCGGTTTAGTGCCGACAAAACAGTGAATCCGCTTTAAACGTCAGTCAGTTAAAAAGCTCTCGATTGTTATTACGGTTATGACCAAGATTTAAGTGTTTATTTAAGCACGAATAAGGCAGAGAAGGTTCATCGTTATGTTTATAAACTCCCCGGATTGTCTTATTTGTAATAACAGTAACCAATTGTTGAATTGGCAAAAAATAGCTCAAGTGTTCAATGTAACCATTCGCTTTTTGTATAAATACAGGTGTTAACTAAATGTAACCCAAGTAAATATGATTACAGGCATCATTCCCCACTTATGACAAAGAAAATTAGAAAAGTCATGATATAGAATCTTATCGATAAGTACGGAGTTGAAAGTAAACGACAACAGCATCAGTTCGAAATATGTTGGCGACAGAGTAAGAGTAAAGAAGAGTAAACATCGGCAGAATGACTTAATTAAAATCGTACTGATTGGTACAATCAGTTTTTAATTTCACGGGGGTGTTATGAATCGCTATCTTACGCTTATTACTGGTTTTGTTACGGCACTGTGGCTGTTTGCCCTGCTTATTGAGTTACCATCGGCCTCTCTCTCGATTTTCTTCTGGCGTCACCAGTTGATTTTATTAACTGGCGGCTTGGGTACAACCTATATGGCGATGGCAACGTTACTTGCTATCCGCCCAGCCTGGTTAGAAAGCCGCTTAGACGGCCTTGATAAAATGTATCGGCTACATAAACATTTGGGGATCGCCGCCTTGATCAGCTTGTTCTTGCACTGGTTAGTGGTGAATGGCATGAAGTGGTTAGTTCAATTTGGTTATGTTGAACGACCTGGACAGCATACCAGCCCGTTTAGCGAAGGCATAGATTGGCGTGAATTTAGCGAAGGTATGGGTGATTTTGCGTTTAAGGTGTTTTTAATTTTTACAATCATTAGCTTAGTGCAGGCGATTAGCTATAAGAAGTTTCGTTTCGTGCACAAATTAGGCGGGGCAATTTTTATGGTTGGTGCCTTTCACACGCTGATGCTTCTTGACTACAGTGCCGTCATGTTACCGTTTAATGTATATATGTGGGCACTGTGCGTAGTAGGCGGGGTGGCTTCTTTGATTTCTCTTACAGGTAATATTGGTGCAAGCCGCAAAACTCAGGGTGAAGTCATACATGTCCAACCATTTAAACATGGTGCACATCTGAAAATTCAGCTTCAAAAAAGTATTCACTACAAACCGGGGCAATTTGCCTATCTCGATTTTCATGACAATGAGGCCCCGCATCCTTTTACCGTCCTCAATTATTGCTCTCACACTCAGGAAGTGGAGTTTGCAATAAAAGATCTTGGAGATTACACAAAGTATTTGGTAGCCAATTTGTCAGAAAAGCAATCCGTAACCTTGGAAGGTCCGTATGGGGAGTTTCAGCCTTGTGATGAGGCAAGACAAATCTGGGTAGGGGCTGGGATAGGTATTGCGCCCTTTGTGGCCTGGCTTGAAGCTATGGCCAGTACCAAAGCCTGTGATGCAGAAGTGGATTTTTATTATTGCGTAACATCAAAAGTCGATGCCTATTTTGCTCAGCGTTTACAGGCATTGACCCAGCGCATCAGCAATGTGACATTTCATCTTTTAATTGCAGAAGAAGGAGAGCTGCTGAGCGCCGAAGAGATCATTAATAAAGTCAGGGAACAGGAGTATTCCGTAAGTTTTTGTGGCCCAGAGCTATTTGCTAACACTCTAGGGGATGCTTTGGCGAAAAGTAAAAATGCTCCGATTAGGTTTCAAAGAGAGCTATTTAATATGCGTTGAACCTTCTGAGCGTATTTAAGGCCGTTTACGCGGTCTTAAATACACTAAAAGCGATAGTAAAATTTCGAATAATTCACCAAAACGCGCGATTAATCGATCCAGACTGGTACCTCCATAACTCTGCTCCAGAAAAAGCTCGGTCACGACTTCGGCGGGTACCAAGGTACCCGAACCTTCTTTGTATTTTGTTGGCAGGCTTAGCCTGGAGATGTACTTACCGCCGATGAGTGCTTGAAGTACTGTGCTTCGACCAGTGCTTGCAAGTAAAGCGGTAAGTCTTGAGGGATGAAGGGAATGAAGTGTTAGCTTCCCATTTGCGGTAACCAAGCCAAAACGCCTTGTTTAAAGCTAGGGCGCGCCATAACGGCATTCTTCCATTTCGCCAGATTCGGGTAATTCTCAAACGGGTAGTTAGCAGCTTTCAGAATAACTAGCTGCGGGATCCAGGCAATGTCGGCAAGTGAAAAGCTGTCACCAACCAGCCAGTCATGCTCTTTTAACCGTTCATCCATTTGACTAAAGCAATCATTGACCACTTTGGTTGCCTTATCCTGCTCATCTTTCGAGAAGCCATCTACTGAAGAGAAGCGCTCATGAAACTCAAGCAAGGCCGAGTCAAAGGTCTGCTTTTTACGATACTCTTCCATCTCCTCAGGGGTTTTCTTCATGCTGTCAATAAACCCGACATTGGCATACATGTAGGTTTTTATTGACAGGTGATTGTCTCTGGCGAGATACATCCAGTAATACATCTGTTGCTCATCGGCTTCAGACGAAGGGCGAAGTGTGCCGGGGGAATACTTCTTATCCAGATAATCGATAATGTCGGCAGAATCAATGATAACCACACCATCATCCACTAAGGTCGGGACCACCGCATTGGGGTTGATACCCATGTATTCTTTGGTCAGGTTTTCACCCTTCAGGATATCGACCTCGTGGCTTTCCCATTCGAGTCCTTTTTCTTCCAGGGCAATTCTGACGCGCATGGCACAGTTAGAAAAACCGGTGTGGTACAGATGTAGGCCTTTAAGGCTTTCCACTGACTTATTAGTTGGTTTGATAATGCCCATATTTTTACCTCATAATGTAAATACACCGTAGTAACATGAAATTTAGAAGACATTCAGGTGTTTTTCTGCCAATTGCAGATTTGCTGAGACTCTTCTTCACGTTACAATATTTAGTTGATAAGATAAACTACATCATGATAGTTAATGATGTCAACTATATTGGAGCATAGAAAAGATCATTTATGAATAATTTAACCGGCAAGTACTTATTTACTTTAATCCAGAATTATCGCTCGGAAATGCGCAGTGCGATTAATGCAAAAGATTTAAATATCAATGCCATGCATGTTCAGTGCTTGAGGTTTATTGCGGAAACATCCGACTGTACAGCCAACAGTATTGTTCAGGGACTAGCACGAGATAAGTCACAAATATCTATATTAATCAATGATATGGTCAATAAGGGATGGATTGAAAAAAAACCGAACGCGGCTGACAAACGAAGCCAGCTATTGATGCTGACAGAAACCGGCTGTGATCTGATTGACAAAGTGCGCCAGGAAGAAGCTGTGGTCAGTAAGCGTATGCAGCAAGGCTTGTCTGAGGAGGAGCTTGCGGCCTTTCAAAATATAGTTCAAACCATGATCAAAAACCTTAATTGAGGGCATTCATGGTTTTGTATCACCGGGCAGCGGTATTCCCGCTACCCGGTTGTTACCTTATTGTATTTCTAGCTGGTTTTCTGACGCAGCATGGTCAGCACCTTGAGCAATATGGCCCCGCCGATAATCATAAAGGTACCGACCACGCCAAGGAAGTACCAACCCGCGTTACCCTCATTCTCACCTAGGAGGGTGAAAGCGCCGGCAATGGTAAGCAGCAGTGAGAACCACCAGCCCCCCGCCAAAAGCCATTTCCACCAGTTCATATACAAATTATATTGCTCGGCCCAAACCGCTGCGCCGCGAAACACCAGTACCTGCAGGGCACCGAGAAGCATCCAGAAAACCGGATCGAGCAGTGTAGATTGTGGAAACATTAGAAACCCTCCCAGTTACCGTCATAGTCCCAATTTTTCTCAACATTACTGAAGTATTCCTCGGAGCGAAGCCACTCCGGAGGCTGGTGAAAGTTAGCCAGGCGACCGCCGTTATGCGGGGCATGGTAAGCCTCGGCGTCCGGGTAATAGAAGAAATTGTGCTGCATTGCCAGCAATGCCTTACGGGTTAAACCGGTCGGATCGCGCGGATCGGCTTCTTTCACTATCGCATGGATCCAGTTATTTCGCCGGGTATAAGGACAGACAGAAATACAAACCCGGCAGCCCTGGTTACCCTCGGAAGGTAGTGACGACCACATTCTGAAGCAGCTGTCCTGGTTAAAGTTAAATACCTTATAACCGCGGACTACGGCATCGGGTGCGTCGGCCTTACTAATTGATCCGCTCGGACAGGCATCGGCACAGATCTTACATTCCTCGCAAAACTCCCTGACACCAATTGAAATCGGTTTGTCATTTTCAAACTCCAGATCCGTTACTACACAGGCTAAGCGAACGTTTGGACCGACTTCAGGGGTCAGCATGCTTCCGTTTCGGGACGCTTCGCCTAAACCGGCTTGAATCGCAACAGGAGGAAGAATCATCTCATAGTCGCCACCGGGTACCATTGCCCGGCCGGCATAACCCAGTCGGTTAAGGAAAACCGCCAGCTTACCGGCAGCCGTTCGCACCCGGCTGTAGGCCTCGTAAGAGGTTCCGTATACAGGGGCGGCATACATCCCGTCCCAGCTCATAGGAACACCGAGCACAATGACGGACTTCCAGTGATCCGGGATCTTATCCCCCCAGTCTTCACCGTTGTGGGGCATCCCGCGCATCAGGTTTTTATAGACGAACTGGGGCTGAAGATCGGTAATTCCGACAAAGCTGCAGCCAAACTGATTAGCCATTTTTTTAATCAGCCTGGAGGCGTGCTCCTTGCTCTTAAACGTTCTTTTTTTTGCTTTGTGCGTTTTGCCCCACATCGGGTGGGAAGATTGGGGATCAACACAAATGAAATCATCGTCTTCCGGGCGTCCCTGTGGCGGAAGCGGCCAGTTTACCGCAATGCCCGCATCACCATACATGGACACTTCATTGGCTTTGTCATAAGCATGGGCAATCGCGAAACGGTCATCGTATTCGTGCTGACGCTCGCGCGATATCATCCTTTGCTTCATCGCCTCAAGCATTTCCGGGTAGCGCTCAGGCCATTTGCGATAATAGCTTGTTACACGTTTATCCGGGCAGCTCTCATAACCGTCTTCAGGGTCCCACCCTTTCATGACGGCCTTCATCATCATTTCCACCCGGTGGAACAGGAAATCTTCCCGCTCCGGCCGCTCCAGTTTTCCTACCTTGATCATCGTTGGTGCGATATCAACACGGAACGGCTCGCGGTCAAAGAACATATCTTTGCCAGCCGCCGTGCGCCCCCAGCCGACATCCGCATCCGGGTCACGGCCAAGCACAAAGCCTGTTGCTGCACCGGCACCAACCGTTGCCGCCGCCGCCGCCGCGCCCCCAAACTTGAGAAAGTTACGTCTGGATGGATCCTTGGCGCCATCAACCTCTGGTTGATTTGTTTTCTTCATTTTATTACTCCATGAGTCTTTAGCGTAATTCAGCGGGCCTAGCCCAGAAACAAAGCCAGCTCCCGCCGAATGCTGCCGTGCTCGTTTTGGTACTTGTTTCTGAAATCCGGTGCGGCGGATACTAGCTGTGCAAAAGCAATGTCAGCTTCCTGCCAGCGCTTTAGTTCGAACAGGGCCCTGAACTTCAGGTCAAGACAGGTAACGTCGTATGGTTCAATCTCCAGCAGGCATTCTACGTCTTCCAGCAGGGCCATCCATTCGCCTAATTCGCCGTTTGCCTGTGCCCGCATGACTTGCATATCGTGAGCGTCCGGCCTGGCGGTCAAGAAGCGGTTTAGCAGTTTCACTGCCTTGTCGTATTGTTTGAGCTGGAACCGTGCGTACGCTTCAAGTTGATCCAGTGGTGAGAAATCAGCCAGGACTGACAGGCGTGCCTGCTCCGCCATCTTTATGGCGTTATCAAAATCCTGATTATTGTTAAGGCTGCTGATAAGGACAAAATAGGCCTCGGGCAATTTGCTGTTTAGTCCAATAATGCGACGTGCCAATTCAATAGCGGCATCGTAGTCTCCCGACTGCAGATAAAGGCAAGCCAGGTTTTGCATACTGCCCAAATGTTCCGGATCCTTGTTCAGGCTTTTCCGGTAATACGTTTCTGCCTGACCGTAATCTCTGCATAAGGTAAACAGAAAGCCGAGGTGGAAATCGGGCTCAGCGCGGCCGGGCTCACGCTCCGCCGCGGTTTCAAACCACAGTTTTGCCTGATCCGTATCCCCCAGTTGCAACAGCGCCCTGCCTCTAAGGATCAGCAGATTGGGTTCCATCACCTGCTGCAAAGGCTGGATGATGCTCAGTGCCAGCTCGGGTTGCTGGTTGTTCAACAACAGTTCACTGGCTGCTATCCGGCTATCAAAGGGGATAGCTGCATCGTTATCGGAGAGAAAGGCAAACACCGCCCTTTTTGCTGCCTCCTGCATCAGGCTTTGATTATCAGGGCATAATTCAGTGACATAAGCCTGTGTTTCAGTAAATAATTTTTCCACCTCGTCCTTAAACCGACTATTCCATGCATCCAGACTGGAGGTAATATTTAATAGCTCAAACAAGGGATGAACCCATGTATCGATGATCGGGTTACTACTATTCATAAAAATTATGTCTATTTATGAATTGAATGATGATGTTAGCTTAATGCTTTAAGGAAAGGGCTAAAGGTAGATTTAGTGCCTGCACAGATATAATCAGGCCGGTCTGTTAAACGATTTGAGATTGTGGTGGAAAGATATGTTGAGGTAGAGGTTGCTAAGGTAATCATCTTTAAGGGGCTTTGTTGAAGCGCTCAAATAATGCTCAATCATTCCATTAACACTGAGTTCAGTTATCATGGCCAACCTACTATACCGGTTGGCTATTTAACACATGCCTTACAAACACAATGACGCCAGACGTCATCACTTCAAGAAGCATGCCTACGCATTAAATAACTATCGTGAGTACAACCAGGCTCTCAGGCAACGCGGGCGGTTCGACATTTGGATCTCTGAAGAGATCATCAATCATTGGCAGCACGACGACCGCGTTTATGACGGTACCGGCTCTTCCGTTAAGTAGCCTGACAGCACCATCGAAGCCTGCCATTACATCCGATTGGTGTATAAACTTCCCCTGCGTCAAGCCCAGGGATTGATTGAAAATCTACTGGCGAAGCTTGGCATGGCCAGCCTTCAATGCCCTGATTATACGCTGTTGTCAAAGCGGCTGAAGCAGCTCAACCTTACGGCGCCACGCTTTAGAAAGAATGAAAGATCAGACGACAAAATTGCAGCGATAGCCATTGATTCAACGGGGCTCAAGCGGTTCGGTATGGATGAGTGGCACCAGGGAAAACACCGGGTCAATGCAAAGCGCAGCTGGCGAAAGGCGCATTTCGCTGTTGATGAGGCTCACTTTATTCAGAGCGCAGTCCTCACCGATAAAAACACCATGGATGATCAGGTTGTCGGTGCTCTGTGCGAATCCATCACAGAGGATGCCGAGCATATTACCGCCGACAAAATGTATGACACCAATGCGGTATACCAAACGCTTGAAGAAAACTTCCCGAATGCTGAGATTGTTATTCCGCCGAAGGACAATACGTTTGCCGATGAGGTTCATCACCCAAAGCGGATGAGCAACCTGATAGGGTGCTTTGCCCTTGGCATTATCGGTTGGCAGAACGTGCGGCAATATGGAAAAAGGAATATCTCAGAAACTGCCATGCAACGTTATAAGAAGATCATCGGCAATACGTTACACAGCAGAGAGTTTGAAAATCAGTCAAAGGAAATGTTGCTCGGTTGTTCTATTTTAAATCGCTTCACCCACCTCGGGATGCCCAATAGCTACCGGGCCGACTAACCGTATCAAAAGACCACGTAGCTTTAGTACTGCAACAAAGCCCCCATAGGGCGATCTCTCATTTCATTGTTTGGCTGTGATATTGAATGTATACCGAACGACAGATATAAAAAATGCCGGCCATAGCCAGCATTTTTAGAAGTAAAGTCTTCGACTTATAAAGCAACTACGTTCGCTGCTTGTAGGCCTTTTTGACCTTGCTCTGTTTCAAAAGAAACTTTTTGGCCTTCAGCAAGAGTCTTAAAACCTTCAGAAGCGATAGCACGGAAATGAACGAATACGTCAGCACCGCCGTTATCCTGAGTGATAAAACCAAAACCTTTATCTTCGTTGAACCATTTAACGGTACCAGTTGCTTTGGACATGAGCCTCACCTAATTTTTTAATAAAAGAATTCGCAATGATTTGAATGTGCGAATCAATGTGCATACTAAAGATGAACTCAGGGTCATACCAATTAAAAATGTCTGAAAATACCTTATCGTCACAAAATAAATAGTAACGAAGGCTTAGCCAAGCACGAAAAATGTCGTCAATCACGACCTTTGAATATCTGTTTGTTAGTGCAAATGTTCATTACATTAAGGCGGTCGTTTTTCACCCACAAAATCAGTGGTTAGATCAGGTAAAGGCGGGGATAACGACCGCCAGGTCAGGCGTCATAGGTAAAAGGCATCTTGTATTGTAAAATACAATTTCATTC
>NZ_JAKJSP010000040.1:0-66958 GCF_050337085.1 Photobacterium sagamiensis
GAAGTGAAACGCAGTAGCGCCGATGGTAGTGTGGGGTCTCCCCATGTGAGAGTAGGTCATCGCCAGGCGCCAAATAGCTTTATGCTGAATAGACACTGCGGAGTGGTAGTTCAGTTGGTTAGAATACCGGCCTGTCACGCCGGGGGTCGCGGGTTCGAGTCCCGTCCACTCCGCCACGTATTAAAGCCTCAGTCTAACGACTGGGGCTTTTTTACGTTTGTAGCAATATGAATAGACACAGCGAAGTGGTTGTTCAGTTGGTTAGGCTTTTTATTGGAGAGCTTAGCGGCCTGTCACGGCAGGGGACGCGCTGATTTCAAGGAGTGGCAAGTCCCGTCCACTCCGCCACTTATTAAAGCCTCAGTCTAACGACTGGGGCTTTTTTACGTTTGAACAAAAGCAAAAACCTCGTCATTCCCTACAGCGAGGCACGAGCGAGATAGGGAATCCACAGCCTCGGTCGATCAACGCGCGAGGGATCCCCGATAATCTCGTCCCTCGATTTCGAGGATGACGCGGTATGGCTTGTCGCGATCTATTACTGAGAGGCATGATATAAGCGAGCCGGCCTGTCACGCCGGGGGACGCGCTGATTTCAAGGAGTGGCAAGTCCCGTCCACTCCGCCACGTATTAAAGCCTCAGTCTAACGACTGGGGCTTTTTTACGTTTGTAGCAATATGAATAGACACCGCGGAGTGGTAGTTCAGTTGGTTAGGCTTTTTATTGGAGAGCTTAGCGGCCTGTCACGTCGGGGGCGCGCTGATTTCAAGGAATGGCAAGTCCCGTCCACTCCGCCACTTATTAAAGCCTCAGTCTAACGACTGGGGCTTTTTTACGTTTGAACAAAAGGAAAAATCTCGTCATTCCCTGACGTGAGGTACGAAGATGAGATAAGGGATCCATCGTATTATGTGCTCGCTTCAGCGGTTCTCTAATGTCTTAGTTTCTCGTTTCTTCATTAATGTACACCCTTTTAAGCTTTCAGGTTCCAATGGTTAAAAAGCTGCACAAGCTACTATACTGATAATTATCAACGCCTTATAAGTGATTTATCTATGGTGTTACTGTAGCTGTAGGGAGTGAACATCTTTTATGTGATCTGTTTTGTAAAAGGTGTACGTCCATTTTCTTCTTGATGTATAAGATAGATTTCAGGCTTTCTGATCCATTTCGACGCAGGCATATAGTAATATTGACCGCAGTGAATTAGCTGAATTGCAGTTAGAAAGGATAGTGCGATGAGCGTAAATGCAAATGACAACACAAACATTGATAGTGATTTACTTACCGAGATTGCCATTACTTATTATCAGGATGGTGCTACTCAGGAAGAAATATCGCAGAAATTTGGAATGTCTCGGGCTAAAGTGGGCCGTTTGCTTCGTCGTGCACGCGATGAGGGGGTGGTTGAAATTACTGTTAAATATCACCCGGTATTTAGTGAAAAGCTCGAACAGCAGCTAATTGAACGATTTAACCTTAAGCGCGCTTTGATTGCACTCGATCAGCCGGATGAAGAAGCTCAGCGGCAACAGGTGGCGAGTCTTGTTTCCAGTTATCTATCCACTATTTTGACTGACGATATGGTAGTAACTGTCGGTCAGGGAAGGAATATTGCGTCTATAGCTAGTCATGTTGGCGTGGTGCCTCACCGTAAATGTCGCTTCGTTTGTGGTATTGGTGGTACTCACCGCTCAGGTAATGCGATTAATGCAGATCACATCTGCCGCCAGTTAGCAAAAAAATATGATGGTATTAGCGAGACATTGTACGCCCCAGCTTATGTTGAAGACATCAAAGTCAAAGAATCATTTATGAAGAACGGTACCGTGAAGGAAACCCTAGATCGTGCTCGCCGTGCCGATGTGGCTTTAGTTGGTGTCGGTGATATGAACGAAAACAGCCACATGGTAAAACTGGGTTGGTTTACGCCTCAAGAGATCGTTGAAGCCCGAATTCGTAAAGGTGTTGTCGGTGATATTGCAGGTTATGATTTTTTCGATAGCCAGGGGCAGCAGGCTGATACCATGATGAGTGATCGAGTTATTGGCCTAAGTATGGAAGAGTTACGTCATATTCCGACGGTAGTGGTTACCGCTGCAGAAAACAGTAAAGCGTTGGCGTTATTGGGAGCATTACGCTCTGGTATTGTGGATGTCCTTGCAACAAGTGTAAGTAATGCACTGACTATTCTAAATCTGGATCAACAGATGAAGTAGCCATGTTGAATAAAAGTTTGTCACAGATGGAGGCTGCATGATGTGCAGCCTTTTTTTTGCTTGCTATGCTTTCAGGGTGGCTTTAAGGAAAAGGGTATAGTCTTGAGAACAATAATATTTTTGGTGGCATGGCTTGGTATGTCGACAACTGTTTGGGCTAGCCCATGGGAAAAGGTGAACTCGCCAAGTACAGGTAAATCAGAATCTATCGGTACCTACAATAATGGTTGCCTGGCGGGTGGTGAGGATTTGCCTTTGCAGGGGGATGGTTATCAGGTTATGCGTTCTCACCGGGGCCGTTATTATGGTCACCAGAGTATGATCCAATTCCTCCATGACCTATCTAATGGTGTGCAGCAGCTAAATATTGGTCAGCTACTCGTCGGGGATATCGCCATGCCACGTGGAGGACGCTTTTCATCGGGGCATGCGAGTCATCAAACTGGTCTAGATGCTGATATCTGGCTGAAGCTAACCGATCAGCCATTGACCAATGAGGAACTGGTTGATGTTCAGCCGCTACCGATGGTTCACATTAAAGACTATAAAATTAATCAGGATAATTGGGGCGAAGAGCAGGCTTTACTGGTGCAGTTGGCGGCTGTTGATGACAAGGTTGCCCGGATTTTTGTTCATCCTGTTATTAAACAGCAGCTGTGTAAGCGCGAATGGACGGATCGCTCTTGGTTGCGCAAAGTACGTCCCTGGTGGGGCCACTATTACCATTTCCATGTCAGGCTGCATTGCCCCGAAGGCGATGGCAGTTGCAAACCTCAGACGGCTCCTCCCGCCGGTGATGGTTGTGGTGCAGAATTAGCGTCTTGGAAGCCTAAGCCGAAATCGAAGCCTGACAAAAAGAAAGTAGTGAAAACGAAGAAAAAAATACCACCCAAGCCCCCGGAGCAATGCTTGGCTTTACTGAGGTAGCGGTGACTTTGGTCCTGAGATGTTTGAGCTAATAAAAAAGCGCCTTTCGGCGCTTTTTTGTTTTGCAATCACACAGACAATTAAGCCAGCCCCTGCAGGGTCACGAACTTTTCGAGCAGTTCGTCATCGGTTTCGATATGGGCAGGATCCGTAATAATGCAGTTGGTAATAGGACAAACTGACTGACAAGTTGGCTTGTCATAGTGTCCTTTACACTCTGTACATTTATCCGGATCGATCTCGTAGATCTCGGCACCCATGGTGATCGCTTCGTTAGGGCACTCAGGATCACACATATCGCAGTTGATGCACTTATCATTAATGAGCAATGCCATCGAATTATTTACCGTCTGCAGAACCGTGAGGGCTACGGGTGTCTTGACCGTTGCCTAGGTTACGCATTAGTAGACCATAATCTAAGTCCATATCCGCAGGTACTGGGATAAAGACAAAGTGACCGTTACCTTTCGCATCATCAACAGATTCTGACTTACGGTTTTCCATCATTTCAAGATTGAAAACAACGTTACCTTGCGGTGTCATGACTTCAAGGCTGTCACCAACCATGAACTTATTCTTTACGTCTATTTCTGCAAGGTCACCACGGCGTTTACCTGTAAATTCACCAACAAATTGTTGAGTATCAGAAATTGAATAACCGTATTCGTAGTTCTGGTACGCATCATGTGTGTGACGACGTAAGAAGCCTTCTGTGTATCCACGGTGTGCCAGGCTTTCCAGTGTGCCCATTAGGCTTTCATCAAATGGTTTACCCGCTACTGCATCATCGATTGCTTTGCGGTAGACCTGAGCGGTACGTGCACAGTAGTAGAAAGATTTAGTACGACCTTCTATTTTCAGTGAGTGCACACCCATCTTCGTCAGACGTTCAACATGCTGGATAGCACGTAGATCTTTCGAGTTCATAATGTAAGTGCCGTGCTCATCTTCAAACGCCGCCATTTTATCTTCAGGGCGGTGTGATTCAGAAAGAAGAACCACTTCATCCGTTGGCTTACCAAGACCTAGTGTGTTGTCAGGGCGAGCTTCTTGAACTTCTACTTCCTGAACTTGAACGCTAGCATCAACAGGGTTCGCTTCAACGATTTGACCATTATCGTCTTCTTTTGCAGCTACTGCTTTGTATTCCCAACGACAAGCGTTAGTACATGTACCTTGGTTCGGATCGCGTTTGTTCATGTAACCAGATAGAAGGCAACGACCTGAATAAGCCATACAAAGTGCACCATGAACAAAAATTTCTAATTCTGTTTCAGGGCAGTGTTCGCGAATTTCTTCGATTTCTTCCAGAGATAATTCACGAGAAAGAATCACTCGCTCAACACCTTGGGTAGACCAGAACTTTACGGTTGCCCAGTTAACTGCATTAGCTTGTACAGATAGGTGAACAACTACATCTGGGAAGTTTTCACGTACCATCATGATAAGACCCGGATCAGACATGATTAGCGCGTCTGGGCCCATTTCTACGATTGGTTTCAGATCGCGAATGAAGGTTTTCAGCTTTGAGTTATGCGGCTGAATGTTACATACCACGTATAATTTTTTTCCTTGGGCATGAGCCTCGTCGATACCGATCTTCAGGTTCTCATGGTTGAATTCGTTATTACGAACTCGAAGGCTATAGCGAGGTTGGCCAGCATAGACTGCATCAGCGCCGTACGCGAATGCGTAACGCATGTTTTTAAGGCTGCCGGCAGGGGATAACAATTCAGGTTTAAACATAGCTCATAATTCTCAGTGTCTGATTCCAAATCAGGCCGCAATCACCTAGTGATGCGGAAGGAGGCGGGATTTTACTGTGATCCGTACCACGAAGGCAATTAAAACTGGGTTTAGATTCGAGTAGAGAGATGCGAGTGGAGAGGGGATTGTAGAAGATGGGAGGTACGAAGACTCGAAACTAGCCACTCGTACCTCGGCACTTTTAAAATTATTCTTTAACTTCCAGGCCGCCAAGTACTTCAAATACATTTGGCAGGAAGGCTGAGAATTCGCCACACATCAATGATAAATCGGCATCGATACGTGCTGCGATTTCTTCGCGGTCGATATCTTCATTCTGATCTTTGATTTCATCAGAGAACTTCAGGCGCTTGATGCCAAGATCCGCTTCAAGAACGAAGTCGATACGATCTTGCCAGTTCAGGGCCAGCTTGGTTACCAGTTTATCGGCTTCGATGTGCGCAAGGATTTCATCACAGCTTAAATCTTGCTGCTTACAGCGGATCACGCCACCGTCTTCTAAGATGGCTTTAAGCTCAGCTTCTTCACCCACGGTAAAGCCGTTTGGTGAGGTGTTTGAACGTACCCATTCCGTCATGGTCAGTTCTGCAGGCTTTTCTGGCGTTACAGGTACAACGGGTAGAGAACCAATCGATTTACGCAATAGTGCCAATAAATCTTCAGCTTTTTTGTAGCTACCTGCATCGACGATGATGAAGCCTTCTTTCGGCATGATCAACGCATAGGTTTGCGAGTGACGGCTGAATGCGCGCGGCAGTAAATCCATCACGATTTCATCTTTGATGGTGTCTTTTTCGCTCTTCTTCAGTTTACGGCCATGCTCTTGTTCCTGCATTTCCACTTTGGCATTAAGTGATTCCTTAATTACCGATGCTGGCAGCATTTTTTCTTCTTTACGCACACAGACAAGGATATTGTCGCCCACTACATGTGTGAACATATCGCCGTGTTTGCCTAGTGCATGTACCCAACCGAATTTTTGGATGTCTTGGCTACCACACGGGGTAAAGCGGAACTCTTCCAGTTGTTTTTCGATTTGATCTGGATTGAGGTCGATTTCACGGGTAAAGCGGTAGGTTAATACGTTTTTAAACCACATCATGGTAGTTACAAATCCTAGGGTTGTGCATTTAGCTGACAATCTTATTGTATTGCTATTGGTTTGTCGCAACTTTTCTGCCCCCAGTTATCAGCGATATTGAGGTTAGTGGGGTACAATCGAGGTCACTTTTTTACATACCCTAACGACGCCTTAAATACCTCTGTCTGCCCTTCAATTGAGGTAACTGGTTATACAGCTTGTTGTCGAAGTCGTTGGCAGTGGTTGTATTCAGGCGGCAATCAGAGGGTGAAATCTAAGCCTCTGAAATCATTTGGACTGTTCGCAATGAAATAAGATACTGGATGCATTTTGTATTGATAATACACTTGGTTACGATTTTATGTCATGGGGTCACAAAAGTGTCATAATTAACAAACATAATGGCCCACGAAGACAGCAACTACTTAGGTAAATATAGCTATGGGAAGACGGATTCTTGTTGTAGAAGATGAAGCACCAATTCGCGAGATGTTGTGTTTTGTACTAGAGCAGAAAGGCTATCAGCCAATCGAAGCTGAAGATTATGACAGTGCTCTGGATAAGATTTGCGAGCCTTATCCTGAGTTAATTCTGATGGACTGGATGTTGCCGGGAGGCTCAGGGATCAACCTGATTAAACACCTGAAGCGTGATGAGATGACTCGTCAGATCCCGGTAGTAATGTTGACGGCTCGTGGTGAAGAAGAAGATAAGGTACGCGGCCTTGAAGTCGGTGCCGATGACTACATTACCAAACCGTTCTCACCCAAAGAGCTGATGGCACGTCTTAAAGCGGTAATGCGCCGTTCTTCTCCAACGTCTTTGGATGACATAATTGATGTTCAGGGTTTAAAACTGGATCCTGTTTCCCATCGCGTTACGTGCAATGATGAGCCATTGGATATGGGACCAACAGAGTTCAAAATGCTGCATTTTTTTATGACTCACCAAGAACGCGTTTATAGCCGGGAGCAGCTACTGAATAATGTGTGGGGCACCAACGTGTATGTTGAAGATCGTACTGTCGACGTTCATATTCGCCGCTTGCGTAAAGCGCTGGAAATGGGCGGATACGATAAGATGGTACAAACCGTTCGTGGCGCGGGTTACCGATTCTCGACACGTAAGTAACTGAGATAATACGAGCGTGTCCGTTATCATGGAGTTGTGAATGGTCGAACGGCTGTCGTGGAAAAAGCTGGTTTGGGAACTGACCTTGTTTTACTTGCCCTGGGTAATTCTGGGGCAGATTTTCGGCTATTTGCCGTGGTTCTTACTGGTCGCGACCTGGATCCAGCTGATCTGGCATTTTCATAATCAATTAAAAATGTCTGACTGGTTATGGAAAGAGCGTAGTCTGACGCCACCTTCCGGCTCTGGTAGTTGGGAGCCGCTGTTTAATGGCATGTACCGCTTGCAACAACGAAACCGTCGTCGTCGCAAAGAATTAGCAACACTCATTCGCCGCTTCCGTAATGGTGCTGAATCCCTGCCTGATGCTGTGGTTGTCTTTCGCAGTGAAGGGAATATTGTCTGGTGTAATAAGCTGGCTCAGCACCTGCTCGGTTTTCGCTGGCCGGATGATGCGGGTCAGCCGATCAGCAATTTACTCCGTAGTCCTGATTTTGTTCGCTATCTTGCGAAACAGGCATTCGAGTCTCCGCTCGAAATCACTTCGCCGCTGAATTACGACCGTACTTTGGAATTGCGAATTATGCGCTACACCGAAGGTGAGTACCTGATGGTTGTGCGTGATGTGTCACAGCTGAAACAGCTCGAAGGCATGCGGAGTAACTTCTTTGCCAATGTCTCCCATGAACTGCGTACGCCGATGACCGTGTTGCAAGGTTATCTGGAAATGTCGAAAGACCCGGAGATGCTGGTGGGGCCGATGTGGGACAAAGCACATGGCGTCATGACCGAACAGCTGGTGCGGATGAATTCACTGGTCGCACAGTTGCTGACGTTATCAAAAATTGAAGCCGCACCGAATATTGAGTTAGAAGAAACGATCAATGTGCCAGCGATGCTGGATATTTTAGAGAAAGAAGCCATCTCGCTCAGTGGTGAAAAGAACCAGCAGTTTACGTTTGATGTCGATAAGTCGTTGCAAGTCTTAGGTGATGCCGACCAGCTACGCAGTGCGGTTTCTAATTTGGTATACAATGCCGTGAAGCATACTCCCGATAATGCATCGATTTCGGTTCGCTGGTATTTGACGGCGGGTGGGCCGCGGCTGGAAGTGGCCGACAGTGGTGACGGTATTGCACCGCAACATATCCATCGCCTGACTGAGCGTTTTTATCGGGTGGATAAGGCGCGTTCCCGAGAAACCGGGGGCAGTGGCTTAGGTCTGGCGATTGTGAAACATGCGTTAAGCCACCATGACTCGCAACTTGAAATTGAAAGTATGCCAGGCGAAGGCAGTACTTTCTCGTTCACCTTGCCGCAGCGGCTGGTGACGAAAGCTGCGTGACATAATTGTGTGCTCCGTATGAAGGGCGGAACATAGAGGCGGTCAGTGAAGGTCGCTTTTGTCGTTACATTACAATTATTACGAAAAGGATGAAGTCTGTTCTATGGCCATGATGTTCCGCATCTCAGAGGGGATGTTTCGTATTGTATTGTTATCGCTGGCCGTGCTTTTCGGCCGTTCAGCCTGGGCTGCAGAGGCTGAATTACCGGAATATAAAAGGGTGAGTGGCATTGCCGGCAACCTTTCTTCGGTTGGTTCAGACACGCTGGCGAATCTGATGACCTACTGGGGGGAAGAGTTTAAACGCCAGTATCCGAATGTGAACATTCAAATTCAGACTGCGGGATCATCCACAGCGCCGACGGCTTTGACTGAAGCAACGGCGCAGCTGGGACCTATGAGCCGCCAGATGAAGTCGAAAGAAGTTCAGGCTTTTGAACGTGAGTATGGTTATAAACCCACAGCCATTCGCGTTGCGATCGATGCGCTGGCAGTATTTGTCCATGAAGATAATCCATTGCAGGGAATAAATTTCGAACAGCTCGATGCGATTTATTCCCGAACATTACGATGCGGTGGCACGCAACCGATCACTCGTTGGGGGGCGTTAGGGCTGACGGGAAAATGGGCTGTGCGTGATATCCAATTGTTTGGCCGTAACTCGGTATCTGGCACCTATGGGTATTTTAAAAAGCGAGCGTTATGCCAGGGCGATTTTCGCAATAATGTGAATGAACAGCCGGGCTCGGCATCAGTGGTTCAGTCGGTATCGACCTCGCTAAACTCAATTGGTTATTCTGGCATCGGGTATAAAACCACGGGAATACGCGCTATTCCGATTGCCAGAGAAGGGACTGATTATGTTGATGCCACCATCGAAAATTCGATTAATGGCCGCTATCCGCTGGCGCGTTATCTCTATATTTATGTCAACAAGCACCCGAACAAACCTTTGGCTCCTATGCAGGCGGAGTTCATTAAATTCATCCTGTCTCGTAATGGCCAGCATATTGTCGAGAAAGATGGTTATATCCCTTTACCTGCCGCGGTCGTGGAAGTGAATTTAGCGGGTTTAGGGCTTTAGTGCGTGATGGGTTAATAGTAAATTAAGAACTAATAGCGAGTTCCCATCCGGCCTTTGCCCAATACTCTTGTTCTTGCCGTAAGTCAGCAGCCAACAGCTTGTTATTTTCTTGCCAGCCCGCCGGCAGGGTTAATTCCCATGATTCTTTATCTGCTTTGACATTTATCTTCGGAAGCGGCTCATCGGCTCTCTGACCATTTAACGCAACAGCCAGCCGCAGAGTACGGATCAATGGATAAAGGTGTTTGCGCTTATAAATACTGAGTTCCGGCATCTCTTCCAGCTTCAGTGCCTTGCGCTGAAAGCGGACTAAGGTTGCCAGTACCGTCTGTTGTTCCAAATTAAAACCCGGCATGGTGCTGTAGCGCAGTAAGTACGCAGAGTGGCGATGAAAGCCTGGATAACTGATGCTTAGTCCGACTTCATGTAACAATGCCCCCCAGCCGAGCAAAGTTGAGAGTTCAGATTTAGCCGGCCCGGGTTGTGGTTCGATTTGAGCGTAAAGATCTTCCGCACACTCTTTCACTCTGGTCGCCTGATCAAGATCGACATGGTACTGGCTTGCCATTGCGCTCGCGGTGCGGGTTCGGATATCGCTGTGGCGGAACCGGTCTTCCATCTCATATAACAGGCCTTCACGTAAAGCACCGTCAGAATAGATCATCTCTTCAATTTTCAGCGATTGGAATACTGCCGCTAATATGGCAAGGCCGGCGGCAAACACCGGTTTTCGATCATCACTCAGCCCGGGTAAGTCCAGTTCATCGTTATTTTTAAACGACAGCACCTGCTCAACCAGCTGATTGAGTCGTTTATTGGTGATCATCCCGTCGCTGTATCCTTTAGCAATCAACACCCCGCGAATAGCCTTAATGGTCCCCGATGATCCGATCGCCTTACCCCAGGCTTGCCTGTGGTATTGGCTGGCAATACTCTCCATTTTTTGCTGAGCTGCCAGTTGGGCTGACGCCATATTTTTGCTGCTGATTTTACCTTTCGCAAAGTAGTGTTGGTTGTAGCTCACGCATCCCATGTGCTTGCTATAGAGCAGTCTGGTATCAAAGTTCTCGCCAACAACTAATTCGGTACTGCCACCGCCGATATCGACCACCAGCTTACGACCGCTTTCTGGCTGAGTGTGAGCGACGCCTAAATAGATCAGACGGGCTTCTTCAGTGCCCGGAATGATCTCGATGGGGTAGGGCATGATACTTTCAGCACGCTTCAAAAACAGATGAGCATTGTTAGCCTGGCGCAAGGTATAAGTGGCAGCAATACGAACATTTTCCGGTTCAAACCCTTGCAGGCGTTCGGCAAACATTGCCAGACAAGCCAAGCCGCGTTCAATGGCGGCTAGATCGAGGTTTTGCTGTTCATCCAACCCTGAAGCCAGATGAACACGTTGCTTATGCCGGCTGATGATTTGCAGGCTTTGCCCGACAACTCTGGCGACGACCATATGGAAACTATTCGAACCAATGTCGATAGCGGCTATTTCACGATGGCGTTGGTTATGATCCGGTATCATTATTATTAATCGCTTTTTCTGCCTGTTTTTTAAGCTGTTTTTCGCTTTGCTTAAGGTAATCGTAAATGGCTATCTGCGACCGTATCTTTCGTCGGTTGCCTCGCGGTACGTACTGGTTGCTCATCTCTTTGTCGAGTACCCGTGCTTTCACGGTATCGGTAAGCTGAATATTCAGAATATCGATGGTTTTTTTCTTCAGTGCAGGATCACGGATCAGGCAACCGACCTCAATTCGGTTATCGATATTACGGGTCATCCAGTCGGCGGAAGAGAGCATGACATCCGGATCGCCATTGTTTTCAAATACCGCTACCCGAGGATGTTCAAGGAAGCGATCAACAATGCTGATTGCAGATATATTGTCACTGATCCCTTTGATTCCGGGGATCAAAGCACACATACCACGAACAATGAGCCTGATTTTTACGCCATGACTGCTGGCTTGATAGAGCATGTTAATCAAGTCTTTATCGACCAGATTATTAACCTTAAGTGTAATACCAGATGAGAGATTCTGCCGAGCATGGGCAATTTCACGATCGATCAAATCGTACAGGCGTGAGCGCGAATTTAGTGGCGATACGATCAGGTGCTCAAATTGTACCGGCCGATACGGGTTTTCAATGTATGCGAAGACCTGCCGGACTTCATTGGCAATTTCCTGATCACAGGTCATTAATGAGAAATCTGTATAGGTTCGGGCAGTTTTTTCATTGAAGTTTCCAGTACCAATATGTGCGTAGCTAACCAGCTTGTCGTCCTCCCTGCGAGTGATCAGGCATAGTTTTGAGTGAATTTTTAACCCCGGCACGCCAAATACCACATGAACCCCGGCTTCGGTTAAGCGGTGAGAACATTCAATATTGGCTACTTCATCAAATCGTGCCTGCAGCTCGATCACCACGGTGACCTGTTTGCCATTGTTGGCTGCATCAATCATGGAATCAATGATCCGGGAGTGTTTGGCGACTCGGTAAATACTAATCTTTATGCTGTGTACCTTGGGATCGTAAGATGCCTGACGCACCAGTTCGGTGACGTGATTGAAGGTGTGATAGGGATAGTAGAGCAGAATATCTTGCGCTTTGATGGCATCAAAGGCATTGCGCGCACGGGTAAACTGATAGCTCTGGAGCGGAGGCAGAGATGGGTTTTCTAAGTATTTTCGCCCGACATTCGGAAAGTCGATAAAGTCTTTAAAGTTATGGTAGCGGCCTCCGGGAATGATACTGTCATAGCTGGAAACTTTAAGCAGGCTGCACAGTACGTCGATCATATTACCCGGCATATCTCGCTGATAGACAAAGCGTACCGGCATCGCGGTCAGGCGCTGGTTCAGGCCTTCTGACATCTGCTCAAGCAGGCTGTGTTCCACCTCCTGGCTTAAGTCGTATTCCGCATCACGGGTCATCTTCATCGAATAGGCTTTAAGTCTGTCATATTCAAAGAAGCCACTGAAGATATCGTCGAGGCAGAAGCGGATAATATTATCTAGTAGGATTAGGGTATTACGACGCCTTCCTTTAGGTTCTGGAAGCTGAATAAAACGAGGTAGCTGATCGGTAGGAATTTCAATTAATGCATAACGCTTGTTCTCCCCCAGTTGCATTTCAATCGCCAGATAAGAATATTCATCCTTTAGAAATTGCAACAGGTTGATCTCATCGGTGAGCAGGATCGGAGTTATATGAGGCAAAATCGTATTGCGGAAATATCGGCGTAGCCAGCTTTGCTGATTTTCTTCAAGCTGAAGCTCATTGATCAGAAAGATATGACGCCTTGCCATCTCCAGCAGAATTTCATTATATAAAGTATCAAAATCCTGATTCATTTTGAGTACCCGGCTCTGGATCTTGCTGAGCAGGTGCTTGGCGCTTTCATCTCCTCCATGTACCTGACTGATCAGGATACGGCGCTTGATGTCGGCAAACCTGACTTTATAAAACTCATCGGTATTGCTGGAAAAGATCCCTAAAAAACGGACGCGCTCTATCAGAGGTACCGACTTGTCGGCAGCCTCTTGCAGAACACGTTCATTAAATGAAAGCCAGCTTAGCTCTTTTTCAATATAAAGGGTTTCCGTACTCATTTTCCTTCCTGCAAAACAGCGAGGCGAAATGTTTTACGATTTATGCCTGTGTAGCGTCATCAAAATCGATCGTTAGATCATCAGCAAGTTTTTCAAGCTCTTGCTGGACAAAACCGAGTTCAAGGTTGGCAGGCATTTCTAATAGGAAATGCGCCTTAAAAATAGGGTAGCCCCAGTTAGGTGCACTTTGGGTGTCGGTTTTTAGTTTATGGATGTTGATACCCAGTTGATTCAGCAGAGTTGTTACCTCTTTGACAATGCCGGGGCGATCATTAACGGTGACAGTGAGCTGATGCAGTGTCAGTGATGGCAATGCCTGGCTTTGATCTTCCACAATGTGGATCTGGAGTTCATCAATTTGAGACAACGCTTTGCTTAACACCGAAATGTGTTTGGTGGCGACTTCGACTTGCAGGATACCGGCAAATTGCCCCGCCAGTTTACTCAGACTACTACTGAGCCAGTTACCTTTATTCTGGTAGACCGTATCTGAAAGCAGTTCAACTAAGCCTGGGCGATCTTTACCAATAACAGTGATGATGATGTGCTTCATAACGAATTTCCTTTTCCGCGGTAGGCAAATGTTTGTGTAAACGGTTTACACAAGACACTAATTCATTATCAGAGCATGTTTTCATTCTGTCCAGATCCACAGAGGATCCTGCGATTTAAATCAGTCTGGGGTCATAAATGATTAAGAATAATGATATTTTATTGTAACTTTATGTCATTCTAATTGACGGTCAACAGGTGGACTGAATACAGTTGTCACAAAAATGTCATTAAAAAGACATAATATACCCAAGCCACCTTAAGACGCAGAATTCTCGCATCTTGAGGTGGCTTAGGTATATCAGTAAACATGAAGACGGTTTGAGGTAATAATGGCAGACGCCAGCGCATTTTTGATGGGAGAAAGCCGTAGTCGACGTTTAAAAGACCGGTTTGTGCGTTATGGAGTGACTGCTGGTGGCATTTTTGTACTTCTTACCTTAGTGCTGATTTTTTTCTATTTGCTGTATGTTACCGTGCCTATCTTCTCGTCAGTGACCGTAAAACAGCAGCAGACTTTTACCCTTCCTTTTTCTGATACCGTCGCAGCAATGGGTATCGAAGAGCATAATGATCTGGCTTATCGCCTGTCACAGCAGGGTGAGTTGAGTTTTGTTCGGCTGATGCCACAAGAACAAGCCGGCGAGATCATTAGCCAACATACTGTCACTGAACAACCCACGAGCTTCGCTCAGAGTTTACCGCGTGATGCCGTATTTGCGTTTGGCAACCACGATGGACGAGTCACGATTATAAAACCCGTATTTCGGGTGACATTTCCAAACAACCAAAGAGTCACAACGCCAGAGATTGACTACCCGCTAGGACAACCATCTTTTGTACTGGATCCACAAGGACAGGCTATTACGCAACTGGCCATATCGGTACGAACAGACAACGCGCTTGTCGTAGGTGTAACGGCAGATCACCGTCTTGTCGCGCTGACATTCGCCGGACAAGATAGTCTGTTAACCCGGCAGGTGGAATGGCAGAGCAACTTATTTGAAATTAGTGATATTCCGGACAAGGTTACCGATCTGGTTGTCACGCCTGATGGGCGTACCTTGTATCTGCTGAGCGGCAATTATCTGTATGTGGTGGCGATTAACGGTCCGGGCTCCCAAACTCGTGAGGTCGTTGATGTCAGTGACGGTCAGGGCAAGCCTTTAAAAATTGATTTGTTGTCAGGTGCCAACTCATTATTGATCACCACCAGTAGTAATACGGTATCACAGTGGTTTGAAATACTGGCCAAGGGTAAACGATCCCTGGTAAAGGCACGGGACTTTTCTTTATCAGATAGTGCGTTAGTGCAGTTGGTGCCGGAATATTACCGTAAGGGCTTTTTTGCTATTCAGCAAAACGGGATGTTGTCGGCGTACTACACGGCGGATAAGAGCGCTTTGTATCAAGAGAAGCTGTTTACCGCTGCGCCGGATACGGTGGCCATTTCCCCCCGGGCTGATCGGCTGTTGGTGTTAACGGGGGATGAATGGCAAACCTATGCGGTTAACAATACCCACCCGGAAATTGGTTTCTCATCGTTATGGCAGGAAGTCTGGTACGAAGGGTACTCCGAACCGGATTATGTCTGGCAATCCACTTCAGCCAGTGATGAATTTGAGCCTAAGCTTAGCTTAGTCCCGATTATATTCGGTACCTTAAAAGCCGCGTTCTATGCAATGTTCTTTGCTATTCCGCTGGCATTGGGCGGGGCAATTTATACCGCCTATTTTATGTCATCAGCAATGCGAAGTGTGGTTAAGCCGACGGTGGAGATCATGGAAGCGCTGCCCACCGTGATTTTAGGCTTTCTGGCAGGTTTGTGGCTGGCACCGATTGTTGAAGATTTCTTACCGGGGATCGTGATGAGCCTGATCATGCTGCCACTGATGATTCTGCTGGTGGGGTGGAGCTGGTCTGTACTACCGGGGCAATGGCGTCATAAATTACCTAATGGTCTGCACATTGCGATTCTGATGCCGGTCATTGTGTTATTGGGATATGCCTGTTTTACGGCGAGTCCGTATGTTGAACAGTGGTTGTTTGACGGTGATGTTCGCCACTTTTTAACCAATGAATGGGGAATTGGCTACGATCAGCGCAATGCCTTGGTCGTTGGTATTGCGATGGGGTTTGCGGTGATCCCGACTATTTTTTCTATTGCCGAAGATGCAATTTTTTCGGTGCCGGGACACTTAACCAGTGGCTCGCTGGCATTAGGGGCGACGCATTGGCAGACCTTAACCAAGGTTGTGCTGTTAACGGCCAGTCCGGGTATTTTCTCGGCCATCATGATGGGGTTAGGACGGGCTGTTGGTGAGACGATGATCGTGCTGATGGCGACGGGTAACACCCCGATTATGGACTGGAATGTATTACAAGGATTACGCACACTATCGGCGACGATTGCGATTGAAATGCCGGAGTCGGAGGTAGGCAGCTCTCACTATCGGGTATTATTCCTTGCTGCCTTTGTGCTGTTTATTGTTACCTTTCTTTTCAACACCATTGCCGAACTGGTTCGCCAGCGGCTACGCGAAAAATACAGTTCGTTATAATGTCGCTGTTCACCCTAGTAGAACAGTTACCGGAATGTGCGGAATAATTACGATTAAAGTGAATTCTTGATGGGAAAGTGGTTTAAATCAGGCTCGCCCTGGATATGGCTAACAGCCGGGGCTGTAAGTCTGAGTCTGATTGCGGTATTAGGTTTGCTGTTGTTGATTGGCTGGAAGGGGCTCAGTTTCTTCTGGCCGGCACCTGTGTATCAGTTTGATGTCACGCTCGATGGCAATAAGCAGGTGATCATCGGGGAAATCTATGAACGTCAGCGTATTCCGGTTGACCAATTAGCAGAGGCGGGGGTTGATGTCTCTGCGGTTGAAGGTAACAGTGTTACCCGTTATCTGATTAAAACAGGCAACCGAGAGCGGGTTGAACTCGATTTTATCACTCTGCTGGATATTCAGATTGACCATCAGGCCCTCGCTTATAATATTGCGGTGATAGATCGTGATAAAAACGGTAAGTTTTATGGTTATCCGGTTGGTTTAATCAATGAAGATCAACCGCGTCATGTCAGTGAGTTATCACAGGGGCTGGCCGAAACGGCGCAGGTTCGCACCGAACGGGATAACTTGCAGCAAACTGAAATTGACAATATTAACTGGCGGCTGGAACAGCTGCGGTTAAAAGAACGTAATCTGTTGCTAAGTAACCAGTTGGATGATACTGCCAGGCAGGCGATAGCTCTGGAGCAGCAACAACTGCAACAAGACTATAGTCAGATTGAGCAGCGCTTGTTCGCATTGCAACAAAAGCTGGTGGATGGTGCATTAGTCGTACGTGACATGGACGGCGTTGAGGTCAGGCTTCCTATGGAGCAGATCTTAGATGTCTGGTATCCGAACGATCTGACATTCAGCGGTAAAATTGCCCATTGGGGAAGTCAGGTGGTGAAGTTCCTGACCGAAGACCCACGGGAAGCTAACACTGAAGGCGGGGTGTTTCCAGCCATTTTTGGCACCGTATTTATGGTGTTACTGATGAGCATTATTGTCACGCCATTAGGTGTCATGGCTGCCATTTATCTTCATGAGTACGCGGGTAAAAATGGTTTTACCAAATTGATCCGCGTCGCCGTGATTAACCTCGCCGGTGTACCCTCCATTGTTTATGGTGTGTTTGGTTTAGGTTTTTTCGTTTATATGGTGGGGGGAACCATTGATGAGGTGTTCTTCTCGGCTCAACTCCCGACGCCAACGTTTGGTACACCGGGTATTTTGTGGTCTGCGTTAACCCTGGCGATTCTGACGCTGCCTGTTGTGATTGTCTCGACCGAAGAAGGGTTAGCTCGAATTCCTAATTCGGTACGTCATGGCTCTCTGGCTTTAGGGGCAACCCAAGCGGAAACCTTATGGCGCATTGTACTGCCAATGGCCAGTCCGGCGATCATGACCGGATTAATTTTAGCGGTGGCCCGAGCGGCCGGCGAAGTCGCACCTCTCATGTTGGTGGGAGTGGTGAAAATGGCACCGACCCTGCCAGTCGACAGCCATTTTCCATATGTGCATTTGGATCGTAAGTTCATGCACCTTGGCTATCATATTTATGATGTCGGTTTTCAGAGTCCCAATGTGGAAGCGGCACGCCCGCTGGTTTACGCGACGTCATTTTTATTGGTTACGGTGATTGTTGGATTGAATTTAACAGCGATCGGTATTCGAAATCATCTGCGTGAGAAGTTCCGCTCGTTGGAGCAGTAACGAGTCGAGCAATAGCGAGTAAATACATGCTTTCAGTTAACACAACAATGGGTTTTTTTGAGCCATTAGATTTAGCCTCGTTACCCGAAGAGAAAACCGCGCTGTCGATTGAAGGGCTGGATCTGCATTACGGTACTATGCAGGCACTGTTTAATATTAATATGCGGATTGCCAAAGGGCAGGTGACCTCCTTTATCGGCCCGTCGGGGTGTGGTAAGTCAACCTTACTACGCTGTATTAACCGGATGAATGAGCTGGTTGAAGGCTGTCGGGTCAATGGGGAAATCATGCTTCATGGCCAGAATATTTATGATAGCAAGGTCGATGTGGCCTCGCTACGCCGCCGAGTTGGCATGGTATTCCAGCGCCCCAACCCGTTTCCAAAATCAATTTATGAAAATGTGGTTTATGGTCTGCGACTGCAAGGGATCCGCGACCGCCGAGTCTTAGATGATGCGGTAGAAAGCTCGCTACGGGCCGCCGCCTTGTGGGATGAAGTGAAAGATCGACTGCATGAAAATGCGTTTGGTCTATCGGGTGGTCAGCAACAGCGTTTGGTGATTGCCCGGGCGATAGCGATTGAACCTGAAGTATTATTGCTCGATGAACCTACATCAGCACTGGATCCGATTTCAACGCTGACGATCGAAGAGCTGATCAATGAGTTGAAAACCAAATATACGGTGATCATTGTGACTCATAATATGCAGCAGGCGGCAAGGGTGTCAGATCAAACAGCCTTCATGCATATGGGGGAGCTGGTGGAATACAGCAATACGAATGATATTTTTACCACCCCTAAAGAGAAACGCACCGAAGATTACATTACCGGCCGATACGGTTAAGGAGTCACAACATGTTGGATAATTTAAGCCTTGGCCGACATATATCAGGCCAGTTTAATGCTGAGCTGGAAAGTATTCGTACCCATGTATTAGCCATGGGGGGATTGGTTGAGCAGCAGTTAGCTGATGCGCTGAAAGCGATGCACCTGCAAGATGCTGAATTGGCTAAGCGGGTCATAAAAGGTGACCACAAGGTCAATGCCATGGAAGTGGCAATTGATGAAGCTTGCACCCGTATTATTGCTAAACGTCAGCCAACCGCCAGTGATTTACGCCTGGTGATTGCGATCATCAAAACCATTACGGATTTGGAACGTATTGGCGATGTCGCGGAAAGCATTGCGAAAGTGGCGCTGGAGAATTTCACCAATAAGCAATACACCTTATTGGTATCGCTGGAATCTCTGGGTCAGCATGCCGTTAAAATGTTGCATGAGGTATTAGATGCCTTTGCCCGTATGGACGTGAAAGCCGCGATTGAAGTCTATCAGGAAGATGATCGCATTAATCGTGAATACGAGGCCATTATTCGCCAGCTGATGACCTATATGATGGAAGATCCGCGTTCTATTCCGAATGTTCTGCAGGTGATGTGGTCAGCGCGTTCAATCGAGCGCGTCGGTGATCGTTGTCAGAATATTTGTGAGTACATTATTTATTTCGTTAAGGGTAAAGATGTCCGGCACACTAACCCGGATGAATTTGAAAATGTCTTAAAATAAGACGCCTGCCATCGATTTATTAACTTCGCATTTTGCGCCTTATGGCTTATGGCCAGAAAACCGGTCAGGCACAAAGGTCTGGCTGTCTGCCGGGGCACGAACATATCCCTCTTTGTTTACCTCAGGCAGTTCAATATGAGGGTAGTGGATTTCTTCATAAGGGATATGAGAGAGCAAGTGTGAGATACAATTGATCCGCGCCTTCTTTTTGTCATCTGCATCTACCACCCACCACGGGCATTGTTTGGTATCGGTATAGGCAAACATTTTGTCTTTTGCGGCTGAGTATTCTGCCCAGCGATCACGAGAATCAAGATCCATCGGGCTGAATTTCCAGCGTTTGATCGGGGTATGAATGCGCTCAAGGAAGCGACTTTCCTGCTCATCATCGGAAACCGAGAACCAGTACTTCAGCAGTATAATTCCGGAACGCAGCAGCATGCGCTCAAACTCAGGGCACGAACGGAGAAACTCTTCGTATTCCTCATCAGTGCAAAACCCCATCACTTTTTCGACTCCTGCCCGGTTGTACCAGCTGCGGTCAAACAGCACGATTTCTCCCGCAGAGGGAAGGTGGGCGACATAGCGCTGGAAATACCATTGGGTTTTTTCTTTCTCGGTCGGTTTGGGCAAGGCTGCGATACGGCATACCCGAGGGTTAAGTTTTTCCATGATCCGTTTTATTACCCCGCCCTTCCCCGCGGCATCCCGCCCTTCAAAAATGACGGCCACTTTAAGCCCGCAGTGCTTAATCCATTCTTGCAGCTTGACCAGCTCAACCTGTAACCGTTCGAGCTCACGATCATAATCTTTCTTTTTAAGTTTTTTGGCTGATGGATTATTGGTCATGTCAGACTCCGCGTGGTTATTACACTCCTCATTGTTATTAAGAGTAATGCCAGATCTGCATGGTGACGAATTAAGAGCAGTTTTCGTGGCGATTTTCTGTGGTGTTGATGCAGATAATCCCGCTTGGAGTAATGGGGAAAAGAGTTTGTTACATGGCCCGGTATTTCGGAAAGTAATAATTGCACGACATGGTATTATTCGCCCTGCAGTGGTTGCGAATAACAATAATTAAGGATGAATGATGTATCGGTTGGTAACCGTATATAGAAAAAGAGCCTGCAATAGCAGGCTCTTTTTGATCGTGTTATTGAATTATCATTGGATTGCTCTTACCACGGCCGCAATTTTCTCGGCAGATGTTACCGGGATACAAAAGTCATCAATGTCAGCACTGCCCATATGTGCCTGACGGCCAACGTTGATCATATGGCTGGCTCGGGTGCTTTTACCGGAAAGGTGGATCTCTTTGATACCGCTTTTAGCGATGATTTCAACGGCATTATCCGCCGTAACACCGGCACCGGCCATGATACTCAAATGATTTCCACAATGTCGAACCATACGGGCAATGGTTTCAGCACCTTCTAGAGCATTGGCTTCAAGCCCTGATGTAAGTACTCGCTCACAACCTGCAGACATAATCGTATCCAGCGCTTCAAAAGGCGCCAGACACTGATCAATCGCGCGGTGGAAGGTAACGCCTAATCCCTTGGCCTCTTTCACCAGCGTTGCTAGCGTATCTCGATTGATCTGGCTTCGGGGGGTTAAAACACCGACGACGACACCTTGCAGACCAGCTTGTTTGGCGGCATGAATATCTTCCAGCATCAGCTCGATCTCGTCATCTGAAAACAAAAAATCCCCCTGACGAGGGCGGATCATTGCATACACAGGAATATGAGCATGTTTAACGGCTTGCTTCATAAAACCGACGCTGGGCGTTAAGCCACCAAGAGCCAGCGACGAGCACAGTTCAATGCGGGTCGCGCCACCCTGTTGGGCATAATGCAACGATTCAAGGTTATCAATACAGACTTCAATATGTTGGAACATAGAATTAACCGACAGGGAAGGAAATAGGGCAGTAGTCTATAACAAAAAGGGTGGGGGGAAATATGCTTCAGTGGCGAGTGGCATCTGGTGGGTATTGCTCGTATCTCGTTTCTAGATACTCGTACCTTTTAAACTAAAAAGGGCCCGGTGGTCCGGGCCTCATTATTTTTTTGCCTTGCGGCTGACTTTGGCTTTACGCTATTGCGTTTGTTGCCACAACACCGTTGAGCGGGGTGCTGCTTATAGTATTCTGGTGCTAAGACTTATAGGTCTGCAGTGTGCTCAGACAGGTAGTCTGCAACACCTTTTGGAGATGCATCCATACCAGCTTTACCTTCTTCCCACTGTGCCGGGCAAACTTCACCGTTTTTCTGGTGGAAGTTAAGCGCGTCAACCATACGTAGCATTTCGTCGATGTTACGGCCTAGTGGAAGGTCGTTAACTACCTGGTGACGTACTGCACCGTCTTCGTCGATTAGGAAAGAACCACGGAAAGCAACACCGGCTTCTGGGTGCTCAACATCGTAAGCTTTGCAGATTTCGTGCTTAATATCAGCAACCAGAGGGTATTTAACCTGACCGATACCGCCGTTTTCAACAGCAGTGTTGCGCCATGCGTTGTGAGAGAACTGAGAATCGATAGAAACACCGATAACTTCAACGCCTTTAGCCTGGAAATCTTCAAAACGCTTGTCAAAAGCGATTAGTTCAGATGGGCAAACAAAAGTGAAGTCTAGTGGGTAGAAGAAAACTACCGCTTTTTTACCTTTAGTAAACTCTGCAAAGTTGAAGTTATCAACGATTTCGCCGTTACCTAAAACAGCTGCAGCAGTAAAATCTGGTGCTTGACGACCTACTAGTACCATTTTGGTGCTCCTAGAATATTCGGTTTGGTGCCGACCTTTTCGGTGGGCTCCTTGTTTGGACGAGACAAACTATAGCGAAACTGGTAGATTGAAAAAAGCGGAATAAACAGATTGAAGTAATCGAAAAAAACGATGACAAAGTTTCCCTCTCTAAAACAGCTTCACTATCTGGTGACACTGTTTGAAACCCGTCACTTTGGTGATGCGGCAAAAAAATGTTTTGTGAGTCAGTCTACATTGAGTTCAGGCATTCAGAATTTGGAAGAGTTGCTGAGCTGTCAACTGATCGAGCGTGATAATAAATCTCTGGTCTTTACCTCAATGGGCGAAGAAGTGGTTACCCGATCCCATGAGTTACTGGCGCGTAGCCAGGATTTAATGGAACTGTCTAAATGTACCGGTGATGGTATGGAAGGGAAGTTGCGAGTGGGTTGTATCCCGACGATTGCGCCTTTTCTTTTGTGTGACTTGGTGCAAGAGGTAAACCGCCTGCATCCAAATCTTCACTTATTGTTACGAGAAGATACCACGACGAATCTGCTGGCAGCGCTGCGAAATGGTGAAATGGATGTCTTGATCCTCGCTTTGCCCATTGAGATTAACGGTATGCATAGCAAGGTTGTTGGCCGTGATGCGTTCAAAATGGTGATCAGTAAAAATCAGGCGGAAAAAGTGAACGTTCCACTTCGATATGCTGATTTACCCGATGAATCTGTTTTTTTACTGGAGAAAGAACATTGCTTAACTGAACACGCGGTTTCAGCGTGCAAACTGACAACCAAAGAGAAGATTAATCCTTTTACCGCAACCAGTTTGCATACATTAGTCCAAATGGTGGCAAATGGTTTAGGTACAACCTTTATCCCCCAGATGGCGATCGACCATGGTTTGCTGGATAACCAAAACCTAGTCGTTGTCGAACCCCCGGGCCAGGCAGCTTATCGTCAAATTGGCTTAGTTTGGCGGCCGACGTCAAGTCGGCTTCAAACATTTAATGGTTTGGCAGATATTGTTGAGGGGCTTTTATAGCAACGTTGAGGCCGTGTTGTCAGAACTCCCTTTTTGACAGCATGATATCCTTTTGGTTTATCGGTTATTGGTATATTCCATCTTACTAAAGGCGACGTAAATGTAGCCATTTTGTAGGTTTATTCTGTTTCGCTTCGCGAATAAATGAAACAGGATGAATAATCAACCACACTTATAGCGTATAAAATGCGAGCAGGTTGTATTTATAACCACCTGTTATTTATTCATTTTTGATCTCCCTTTCACTCATTTCATGTTTAAAACGATTTTTACTTCCGCAATAGAATTCATCATTCGTGTAATTGAATTACGTAACTAATTACATTTTCGCCTTTGATAGGTGAGTATCATGCCAACCGAGCTTTTTCCTGATTTTTGTTTTAATTTGGTGTTTTGAGTTTTTACTCTACACTTATTAAACTACTGTTTTTATTGCCATCAAGTGTGGTCGGTCTGATGTGCGGCAAAAATATTTACTTGCTTTTGCTGATTTGTTACGGCAACGTAAATAAACCGTTAAGGTGAGTAATGGCATAAGAGTGATCTCTGTCATTACTGATAAAAGTAGTGATTAAGTTACAAGTGAAGGTAGGGGGAGGTAGCGATGACGGAAAAAGGAAGTGCACCGAATCACCATGTAAAGCTGTCATTACAGACGACGCTGACATCAGAACAACAAGAGATCCTTAACGATGAGGCTCTGCAGTTTTTAGAGCGTTTAGTACAGCGCTTTGCTTCCCGAGTACCTGAACTGTTGGCTGCGCGAGAGACTCGTCAGGCTGCAATCGATGCCGGTACGCTACCGGATTTTCTTCCTGAAACCTCGCATATTCGTGATAGTGACTGGACGATTCAGGGTATCCCTGACGATCTACAGGATCGCCGGGTCGAAATTACCGGTCCGGTCGATCGGAAAATGGTGATCAATGCCTTGAATGCGAATGTGAAAGTGTTCATGGCTGACTTTGAAGATTCCTTTGCACCTGGCTGGAATGAGGTACTGGATGGGCAGCGAAACCTTCGCGACGCCATCAACGGAACGATCAGTTATACCAATCCGGAGAATGGTAAAGAGTATAAGATCTGTGATGATCCAGCGGTGTTGATTTGTCGTGTTCGCGGCCTTCATTTACCAGAGAAGCACCTGTTGTGGCAGGGAGAGATGATCCCTGGTGCATTATTTGATTTCGCCTTGTATTTTTTCCATAACTACAAACAGCTGCTGGCTAAAGGCAGTGGTCCCTATTTTTATCTGCCTAAGTTGCAAGCTTATCAGGAGGCGGCTTGGTGGAGTGATGTGTTCAGTTTTGCTGAGGATGAATTCGGCCTTTCTCGTGGCACCATTAAAGCCACGGTATTGATTGAAACCTTGCCTGCTGTTTTTGAAATGGATGAGATTCTCTACAGCCTGAAAGAACACATTGCGGGCCTGAATTGTGGCCGATGGGATTATATATTTAGCTATATCAAAACATTAAGAAATTATCCTGACCGAATCCTGCCGGATCGCCAAGCGGTTACCATGGAGAAACCCTTCCTTAATGCTTATTCACGATTACTGGTGCGAACCTGCCACCGGCGAGGGGCGTTTGCGATGGGAGGCATGGCTGCCTTTATTCCGTCCAAAGAACCTGAGCGTAATGAATGGGTGCTGAATAAAATTCAGACAGATAAGTCGCTGGAAGCGAAAAACGGCCATGACGGCACCTGGGTTGCACACCCCGGGCTGGCAGATACGGCAAAAGCTGTTTTTGATAAAGCGTTAGGTGATCGTACCAACCAGCTAGACATTAGCCGCGAACAAGACGCCCCTATTACAGCCGCTGAATTACTTGAGCCGTGTGAGGGCGAGCGTACCGAAGAGGGGATGCGCCATAACATTCGCGTTGCGGTCCAATATATCGAATCCTGGATCACCGGCAATGGTTGTGTACCGATCTACGGTTTGATGGAAGACGCCGCCACCGCGGAGATTTCGCGGGCATCAATCTGGCAGTGGATCAAACACGGAAAGTCGCTGAGCAATGGTGATGTTGTGACCAATGCCTTGTTTGAACAGATGCTACAAGAAGAGATGATCGTGTTGGAACTGGAACTGGGACGGGACACGTTCCAACAAGGACAATACCAGGAAGCGGCGAATTTAATGTCGCGACTCACTACCAGTGATGAATTAGTGAACTTCCTGACAGTACCCGGCTATGAATACTTGTCGTAACCATTGCCAAAGAAAGCAAACATTAACGATTGCGTTAAGCTGATTATCGCCAAATGAAACGAGGGACATCATTATGACATTGACTCGCCAGCAGCAAATTGAAGCTATTGAAAAAGACTGGGCTGAAAATCCACGTTGGAAGCACGTAAAGCGTACTTACACCGCAGAAGAAGTGATAAATCTACGTGGTTCATTTGCCCCGGCTAACACGATTGCCCAGCGCGGTGCAGATAAACTGTGGGATCTGGTCAATGGCTCGGCGAAAAAGGGATATGTTAACTGTCTTGGTGCGCTAACCGGTGGTCAGGCGGTTCAACAGGCAAAAGCCGGAATTGAAGCGATTTATTTATCTGGCTGGCAAGTCGCTGCTGATAATAATACCGCATCGACGATGTACCCCGATCAATCACTGTATCCGGTTGATTCCGTACCCGCCGTAGTAACCCGCATCAACAATTCATTCCGTCGTGCAGATCAGATCCAATGGGCAAATGGCGGCAGTCCGGAAGAAGGTATTGATTACTTCTTGCCGATTGTCGCAGATGCCGAAGCCGGTTTTGGCGGAGTGCTGAATGCCTATGAATTGATGCGTAATATGATTGACGCCGGGGCGGCTGGTGTGCACTTTGAAGATCAGCTCGCGTCAGTGAAGAAATGTGGTCATATGGGCGGCAAGGTACTGGTCCCCACTCAGGAAGCGGTGCAAAAGTTAGTCGCCGCACGTTTAGCGGCTGACGTTGCGGGTACCACAACACTTGTTATTGCCCGTACTGATGCTAACGCGGCTGATCTGTTAACGTCAGATTGTGATTCATATGATAACGACTTTGTCGTCGGTGAGCGTACCGCAGAAGGTTTCTACCGTGTACGTGCGGGTATTGACCAAGCAATTTCTCGTGGTTTGGCCTACGCACCATACGCTGATCTTATCTGGTGCGAAACCGCAAAACCTTGTCTGGAAGAGGCGCGTAAGTTTGCCGAAGCCATTCATGCTCAGTATCCGGATCAGTTGCTGGCCTATAACTGCTCGCCGTCCTTTAACTGGGAGAAGAACCTTGATGCTGAAACGATCACTAAGTTCCAGCAAGAGCTGTCAGACATGGGCTACAAGTATCAGTTCATTACACTGGCAGGTATTCACAACATGTGGTTCAACATGTTTGAGCTAGCACATGCTTATGCTCAGGGTGAAGGAATGCGCCACTATGTTGAAAAAGTACAGCGTCCAGAGTTTGCCGCTGCTGAGCGTGGCTATACCTTCGTTGCACACCAGCAGGAAGTGGGCACGGGTTATTTCGATAAAATGACCAATACCATCCAGGGTGGCCAGTCGTCAGTCACCGCGCTGACCGGCTCAACGGAAGAAGATCAGTTTTAATCGCGCTGGTTTTGTAAATCTATCCTAGCAAAACGTTGTTATCATTTTTTTGGTAAGTCAGGGAGCTCTCGTTGCTCCCTTTTTTTATGCGGGTTATCCCCAAATCACCTCAAGAGACGAGATTTAGGGCTTTCTCTGTATGTTGAGCTGGTTGGTTATATTACCGCTGGCGTTTGCGTTGCTGTTTAGCGGCAGCGATCAGCTGCGGGTAGATGAGGTGGAATGTTTGTTCGAGGTACCGGTAATGCGTGTCGATTTGTGGTGAACATAAGGCGAGTTGGTACAGTTTGGGCCGGCGGATAGCCATGCGTTGCAGAACATGTCCGATACTGCTTCTTTCACGGTATTGCAGTAACCATTGTTGCCGCCACATGAGTGAACTCATGTGTTGATAATGCTCAGGCAGGTTGGATTGGTACTGGCTCACCGTGTGCTCTGCAGCCTGAACAAAACACTCTAATGATTGGGAATGGTATTGCTGCCAGTGACTAGCCAGAAAGTGATCCCAGACGATATCTAACGCAATGCCACTGACCCGGCGCGTGCCAGGGCTAAACCGCTGTCTGCACGCTTTGACTTCAGGCATGCCATCAACATAGCTGTCAACAAAACGGTGTAACTTAATACCATCCGCGACATGCTTGGGATGCTGTTTGTAAGGATCACCGCGTACAAAATCAGCCAATAGATTCCCTGCCATATCGCTATGGCAAATATCAGCAAGGTGCAGGTGAGCTAGGAAATTCACGGTTTATAACAAAAACAAAACCAGTTAGGCTTCGTCTTCATTCAGCGGTTCAATTTCTTCCTGAATTTCTAGCAAGTTTATCGCGATAGACACGAAATCGGTATCGGTAATGATCCCCACCAGCTCCTTCTTATGAGTAACAGGCAAACAACCAATGTTATGCTTTTGCATATAGGTGGCCGCTTCTTTCAAACCAGCATGAGAATTTACGCTGAGCAGCGTGCGGTTCATACATTGATCCAGCGAGGTATCTAAGGTGGAGATCGCGTTGGTTTTGGTAATATGTTCTAAACTTGAATCCTGTGCTGATAACACATCCCGCTGAGTCACTAAACCAACCAGGTGGTTTTCACTATTGGTGATCGGAATATGTCGTATCCCTAACTCTGCCATCACTTTTTTGGCATCCGCCAGGGTATGAGAGGGACTAAGCGTATGAGGATGAGGAGTCATCATATCTGAGACAGTAAACATACAAACCTCCTGCAGCTCCTGCTGCAATTAGACAAAAATTATTCTTTCCTATTCTTTCCTTGTCCTCTTTGAATGTAGCTAATATTGACGTAACTACCTATGACCATAGTCAAAAAAATGCAAAGTTACTATTTGGTTTGGCCGGTGTTATTTAACGGTTAAAAATTGATTTGTGTCATATAATCAATGAACGGCATCCCAAATGGGTATTATCCCATGATTAAGTTGTTGCTAGGCTTTCTGTTGTATTGGAATACGTTGTTCGCTATTCAGGTGTTTGCTGCTGAGCAGACGGTGACCCCGAAAATAATCGGAGGAATTGAATCATCCACCAATGAAATTCCATGGCAGGTTTACCTTAATATGACCTTTCCTGGCCCCACGACATTCGTTTGCGGTGGTGTCGCTATCACACCGACGATCGTGCTAACTGCTGCGCACTGTATGCAAAATGGTTCAACGACGGTGTTAGCTGAAAATATCCAGGTCTGGGCTGGCATTACCAGTATTTTCAGTGCAAATAGCGCGAATGCAATCTCTGTGGATGAAATAGTGCCACACAATAAGTTTAACCCTACAAGCTTTAAGAATGATATTGCAATTCTAAAGCTGGCAGCTCCCTTGCCTGCCACTGCGATACCTATTCAAATTGCAAATACCGAGACCCAGGATCGGGCTGATAAGGAGTTTGACATTAGCTGGGTTGCAAACAGTGACAGACCGGCCAATTTACTGGTCTCTGGCTGGGGAAGTACGGATCCTGATAACCCCAATAACTCAGGCTCAACACAATTAAGGCAGACCCTATTATCAGGCGTGCCTGATCCCACCTGCGCCAGTATGTGGGAACCAAATATCACTCCGAGTGACGCCAGTATTTACGTATGCGCGAGTTCACCATCGCCGTTGTTAGCCCGGGATAGTTGTTCTGGTGATTCGGGCGGCCCTTTGGTTTGGCAAGATCCGCAGGCTGCCAGTGACAGTGATTTTGGCTTACGGTTAGTCGGTCTGGTTAGTTTTGGTCAACAAGGCGGTTGTGCGAGAGATCTACCCGGCGTCTATACCGAGGTCGCGAATTATTACGGCTGGATTGACACCTGGATTAAAAGTGAGACGGATACCACGATTGCCGAATTACCGGCTCCGGCTTTTAGCATTAATCCGTTCCTGTCGGATTATAGCAATGCAGGTATCCCCAAGCCTGTCGTCGAGTCAGACAGCGGTGGCAGTGTCGGGATGACGAGTCTGCTGCTACTTATGCTAGCTGCGTATCGGCGGCGAGTTTCAGTCGCTTGGATATAAACAGGATATATTCGTAAATTGGCCCGCAAATCCCATCTTTCCTTGAAATTGCAGTAAGGCAGCCTATACTAGCTGCCTGCTGTAATTTGAGGCATATAACGATGCAAGTTTCTGATTTTCACTTTGACCTTTCTGATGAGCTGATTGCTCGTTATCCACAACCTGAGCGTACAGCGAGTCGCCTTCTGCAACTCACAGGCGATACGGGTGAGATCCAGCACAAAGGCTTTAAAGATGTGCTTGATCTGGTTCAGCCTGGTGATTTGCTGGTATTCAATAATACGCGAGTGATCCCAGCCCGGATATTTGGCCGCAAAGCATCAGGCGGCAAATTGGAAGTACTTGTTGAGCGTATGCTAGATGACAAGAGCATTCTGGCGCATGTGCGCGCATCAAAATCGCCAAAGCCGGGAAATGAGTTGCTGCTGGGTGAAAATGACGAATACCAGGCAGAAATGGTAGCCCGCCACGATGCACTGTTTGAAATTCGTTTTAACAGCGATAAAACAGTCTTGGAAATTCTGGAAGATGTCGGTCATATGCCGCTACCTCCTTATATTGACCGCCCTGACGAAGATGCTGATAAAGAGCGTTATCAAACGGTTTATAATGCCAAGCCGGGGGCCGTTGCTGCCCCGACGGCGGGGTTGCACTTTGATGATACCTTAATGGATGCGCTCAAAGCGAAAGGGGTTAATTTCGCCTTTGTAACGCTGCATGTCGGGGCTGGTACGTTCCAGCCGGTACGCGTTGATAATATTGACGATCACCACATGCATGCCGAATATGTCGAAGTACCGCAAGAGGTCGTTGATGCGATCAATGCAACCAAAGCTAACGGCGGCCGTGTGGTCGCGGTGGGAACGACTTCCGTCCGTTCACTGGAAAGTGCTGCCCAGGATGCGGTTACAAAGGGTACTGAGCTGAAGCCATTTTTCGGCGATACCGATATTTTTATCTTCCCTGGCTATCAATTCCAGCTGGTGGATGTATTGGTAACGAATTTCCACCTGCCCGAATCAACATTGATTATGCTGGTGAGTGCATTCGCAGGCTATGAACATACGATGAATGCTTATCTTCAGGCGGTTGAAAATCAATACCGCTTCTTCAGTTATGGCGACTCGATGTTCATCACCAAAAAAAACAACTGAACTTAGGTTGTTAAATCAGTGTCTCTTAAGGCTGCTTTTGTTAAAATCGCAGCCTTTGTCGGCTTTATAGTATCGGCAAAAGAGCGATGGCAAATTGGATGGGTGATTTGCCATGACTATTTACTTTCATCCGCTAGGCTTTATGGCGTGGCGATAAATGTAACACGCACATCAGGCAAATGGCCTTTTGTGCTTAAGTCCTTTCGTGGGAATTGATGTCAGATTGTTTCTCTGGCTTTTGGAGGTTTAGTGAAATTTGAATTAGATAAAACTCAGGGACGCGCACGTCGCGGTCGCCTGCAGTTTGAACGTGGTACGGTTGAAACGCCGGCATTTATGCCTGTGGGTACTTACGGTACGGTTAAGGGCATGACACCGGAAGAGGTGCTAGATACCGGTGCACAGATCATTCTCGGTAATACTTTCCACCTGTGGCTTCGCCCTGGTCAGGAAGTCATGAAAATGCATGGTGATCTGCACGACTTCATGCAGTGGAAAGGTCCTATCCTGACGGATTCAGGCGGTTTTCAGGTATTTAGCCTCGGCGATATTCGCAAGATCACCGAAGAAGGTGTACATTTCCGTAACCCGGTAAACGGTGACAAGATTTTCATGGACGCCGAGAAGTCGATGGAAATCCAGTACGACCTGGGTTCTGACATTGTTATGATCTTTGACGAGTGTACGCCATATCCAGCGACACATGACGAAGCGAAGCAGTCAATGGAAATGTCACTGCGCTGGGCACAGCGCAGCCGTAACCAGTTTGATAAGCAAGAAAATAAAAATGCACTGTTCGGTATTGTTCAGGGAAGTGTCTATGAAGATTTACGCGACGTTTCTGTTGAAGGGCTGACTAACATTGGTTTTGACGGTTATGCGGTTGGCGGTCTGGCGGTTGGCGAACCCAAAGAAGACATGCATCGTATTCTAGAGCATACCTGCCCTAAATTACCTGAAGATAAGCCTCGCTACCTGATGGGGGTGGGCAAACCTGAAGACCTTGTTGAAGGTGTACGTCGTGGTATCGACATGTTCGATTGCGTTATGCCGACCCGAAATGCCCGTAATGGACACCTTTTTGTGACCGGTGGTGTGATCAAGATCCGTAATGCGAAACATAAAACGGACACAACCCCTCTGGATCCGCATTGTGACTGTTACACTTGTCGCAATTATTCAAAGGCGTATCTGTATCATCTGGATAAGTGTAACGAAATCCTGGGATCGCGCCTTAACACAATCCACAACTTACGTTACTACCAGCGTTTGATGGCAAGTATTCGTAAGGCGATTGAAGAAGATCGTTTCGATGCGTTTGTAGAAGAATTCTACGCGCGTCGTGACCGTGAAGTTCCACCACTAAAAAACGCTTAACAATAAACGAGGACGTTATTAAATGAGTCTTTTCATTTCTCAGGCACACGCCGCAGCTGAAGGTGCTCCACAGGGTGGCAGCATGCAGCTATTCATCATGCTAGGCCTTTTCGCCGTTATTTTTTTCTTCATGATTTATCGTCCGCAGGCGAAGCGTGTTAAAGAGCACAAGAGCCTGATGTCTTCTATGGGCAAAGGGGATGAAGTACTAACGAGCGGTGGTTTACTTGGTAAAATCACTAAAGTTTCAGAAGAGAGCGATTACATTGTTATTGCCCTGAATGACAGCACTGAAGTGACAATCAAGAAAGATTTTGTTTCAGCAGTTCTGCCAAAAGGCACAATGAAATCTCTGTAATTTATTCGCTTTGAAGGATCATAACAGTGTTAAACCGTTATCCCTTGTGGAAGAATTTGATGGTGGTGTTTGCACTGCTCATCGGTTTGCTTTATGCACTTCCCAATGTTTACGGTGAAGATCCAGCGATTCAAATCACCGGGGCGCGTGGCGCCTCGGTTGATATGTCTGCATTGGATACTGTCACCGAAGATTTAGAAAAAAACCAAATCTCCTACAAATCTGTCGCTTTCGAAAACGGCACTGTACTGGTCCGCTTTAACGACACTGATACTCAAATCAGTGCTCGCGATATTCTTAATGATCAACTTGGCGAAGATTACATTGTTGCGCTGAACCTGGCAGCATCAACACCTGACTGGCTTGAATCCATTGGTGCGACGCCAATGAAGCTGGGCCTTGATTTGCGTGGTGGTGTCCACTTCTTAATGGAAGTGGATATGGACGCGGCAATGGACAAGTTATTTGGTCAGCAAGAAGAAACTTTCCGTACCGAACTGCGTGAAGCCAAAATTCGCTATCGTGCGATCAGCAAAACCGATTCATCGGTAGAAGTGCGTCTGCGTAATGCGGAGCAGCTGGATGAAGCGAAAGTTGCACTGGCTAAACTGCATCCGGATATGCTGTTCACTGACAGTGACAGCAATGGTCGTTTCGTGCTGACTGCAGTATTTACAGAAGCACGCCTGAAAGAGATCCGTAACTACGCGGTCGATCAGAATATTACTATTCTTCGTAACCGTGTGAATGAATTAGGTGTTGCTGAGCCTCTGGTACAGCGTCAGGGTGCAAACCGCATTGTTGTTGAACTGCCAGGTGTTCAGGATACTGCTCGAGCCAAAGAAATTCTTGGTGCAACAGCAACACTTGAATTCCGCGAAGTTGACAGTTCTGCAGATCTTGCGGCTGCCGCTGCAGGTCGTGTACCGGCAGGCAGTGAAGTGAAGTACACCCGTGACAAGCGTCCGGCAGTACTGAAGAAACGCATTATTCTTGCGGGCTCTCACATCACAGATGCAAGCTCAAGTGCTGATGAATATGGCCGCCCTCAGGTTAACATCTCGCTAGATAGCGAAGGTGGTAGCAAGATGACAGCATTCTCACGTAGCAACGTGGGTAAGCTGATGGCAACGGTGTTTACCGAGTATAAAGACAGCGGTAAGCGTAACCCGGACGGTAGGGTTATTCTTCAGAAACACGAAGAAGTGATCAACCAGGCAACTATCCAGACTGCACTGGGCCGTAACTTCCGTATTACCGGTATTGATTCACAGGCTGAAGCACACAACCTGGCACTACTACTGCGTGCAGGTGCATTGATTGCGCCAATCTCTATTGTTGAAGAGCGTACCATTGGTCCGTCAATGGGCCAGCAGAATATCGATATGGGTATTCAGGCATGTATCTGGGGCATGATTGCAGTAATGCTGTTTACCCTAGTGTACTACCGTAAGTTTGGTCTGATTGCCAATATGGCGTTGGCGATGAACCTGGTGTTGATTATCGGTGTTATGTCGATGATCCCGGGGGCAACCATGACCCTTCCAGGTATTGCCGGTATCGTACTGACGGTGGGTATGGCGGTTGATGCTAACGTACTGATCTTTGAGCGTATCCGTGAAGAGCTACATGAAGGCCGCAGCCCTCAGCATGCGATTCAGCAAGGTTACGCAAATGCGTTTAGTACGATTGCCGATGCTAACATTACGACCTTAATTACTGCAATTATTCTGTTTGCGGTAGGTACAGGTGCAATTAAAGGCTTCGCTGTTACCCTTTCAATCGGTATTCTGACTTCTATGTTTACTGCGATTGTGGGTACCCGTGCCGTAGTTAACTTTATCTATGGCGGTAAGCGCGTAGATAAGCTGTCGATCTAAGGAGACGCTGACATGTTTCAAATATTGAAAGCGGGTAACGCGATCGACTTTATGCGCTGGTCGAAAGTGGCTTTTGCTTTTTCGATCTTAATGATTGTGGGTGCGATTGGCACCGTTGCGACTCAAAAGCTTAACTGGGGGCTGGATTTTACCGGCGGTACCCTGATTGAAGTGGGCTTTGAGCAGCCAGCAGATTTATCTCTGATCCGTGAGTCGCTGGAAGGCGCAGGCTTTGGCGATGCAATCGTGCAGAGCTTTGGTACTGCACGTGATGTGATCGTCCGTTTGCAACCGCGAGAAGATGCCAAAGGTGCGAAACTGGGTAACCAGATCATCGATGCATTGAAAGCGGGTACTGGCCAGAACGTTGAAATGCGCCGTATCGAGTTTGTTGGTCCTAATGTGGGCGATGAACTGGCAGAAGCGGGCGGGTTGGCAATTCTGGTCGCGCTGATCTGTATTATGCTTTATGTGTCGATGCGTTTTGAATGGCGTCTGGCAGCTGGTGCGGTACTGGCACTGGCTCACGACGTGATCATTACCGTTGGTATATTCTCGCTCATGCAGATTGAAATCGACCTGACGATTGTTGCAGCCTTGCTAACCGTTGTCGGTTACTCGCTCAACGATACGATTGTTGTTTTCGACCGTATTCGTGAGAACTTCCGTAAGATGCGTAAAGGTGAGCCGGCTGACATTATGAACAGCTCAGTCACCCAAACGCTGAGCCGTACACTGATCACATCTGCGACGACCTTATTTGTGGTTATTGCGCTGTTTATGAAAGGCGGCAGCATGATCCACGGTTTTGCCGCGGCATTGCTTATCGGTATTACGGTTGGTACTTACTCGTCTATCTACGTTGCTTCGGCACTGGCACTGAAATTGGGTATCACTCGTGAACACCTGATGCCACCGCAAGTAGAGAAAGAAGGCGAAGAGTTTGATGCGATGCCGTAACTCAGGTTCGAGTATCGAGTTTCTAGTTAACTCGTTATAGTGAATCAGATAAAACAAACGGAGCCGAAAGGCTCCGTTTTTTGTCTCAAAAAGCGGTTCTATGGTCCTATGGGAAAGGTGCGAGTTTCGAGTTACGAGATTCTAGAAAGAGCAGGGTCTCTGTTCTGGGAAGAAAACAGCAATAACTTGATAGTATTATTCGCTTTTAGAACCTTTTTCTCGCCACTCGTCCCTAGAAACTCATCTCCTTAAAAACAAAAAGCCCCGGCATTGCTGCCGGGGCTTTCGAATTTTTGAATCGTTATGAACGATTACTTAGCTAATGCTTCGCCACCGTGTTCACGGATTTTAGCCAGCATTGGCTTAACTACGCGTGCATTACCAGCAACGATGTTGCCAGATGTCAGGTAGTTAGTGTTACCAGTAAAGTCAGTACAGATAGCACCCGCTTCACGTGCAATAAGCTCACCGGCCGCTAATTCCCAAGCCTTCTGGCCTAGTTTGAATACGCCGTCAACGCGGCCAGCTGCCAGGTAGCAAAGATCAAGTGCTGTACAACCAGATTGACGCATGTCGTCACATTCAATGAACATTGCGTTTTGAATCTTGAAGTAGCTTTCAGAGAATTGCTTAGTGGCGAAAGGCAGGCTTGTTGCTATAACAGTACCTGTTAGGTCGCGTGGCTGAGAAACTCGGATGCGTTGGCTGTTAAGCTGAGCGCCTGAACCACGAGTTGCCGTGAATAGTTCGTTACGAGATGGGTCGTAAACTACGGATACTTCAGTACGACCACGCATGCGTAGTGCAATTGAAATAGCGTAATGAGGATAACCGCGAACGAAGTTTTTGGTGCCATCCACAGGGTCGATGATCCACTGACACTCTTTGTCACGGCCTTCTTTAGTACCCGACTCTGCTGCAATGATGCAGTGGTCAGGATAAGACTTAAGAATTGTATCGATGATGATAGCTTCAGCTTCATGATCGATGTTGGTAACAACATCATTACCTTTATTGGCAACTTCAATGCCCTGAGGTTTTTCTAACGATTTAATGACATGGCCACCAGCCTTTCGCGCAGCGCGAATGGCGATATTAAGCATCGGATGCATAGGATCTTCCCAACGGATGTTAAAGAACTAAAAAGCGGCGGCGAGTATAACAGAGCTTACGCAAAAAGGAAGTGGTTATTTTTTGGCCGAGCTCACCTTATGTCAAAGGTTTTACAAAAACACGGGTTAGTTTTGCATGTTTTCCCCACTTTTTTAGAGGCTGTGCTAAAATCTCCACGCTTTTAAAAATAGTCGGAAAATTGCTACGCCATGTTAGATAAAATCAGCGTTGTTTTAATTGGTACCTCCCATCCGGGCAATATTGGTTCGGCTGCCCGAGCCATGAAGGTGATGGGCTTAACGAATCTTGTTCTGGTTGATCCTGCTTGTGAAATTGATGAAAAATCCATCGCTTTGGCGGCGGGTGCGGCAGATATTGTAGCTAATGCGAAGATTGTTAAGACGTTAGATGAAGCGGTTGCCGATTGTGGTTTAGTGATTGGTTCAAGTGCCCGTTCTCGTACTCTGGAATGGCCACAGCTTGATCCACGTGAATGTGGTGTTAGATCAATCAATGAAGCGGCTTCTCATCCGGTTGCGATTCTGTTTGGCCGCGAGCGTACTGGCCTGACAAATGATGAATTACAAAAATGTCACTGCCATGTCTACATTCCGGCTAACCCTGAATATAGCTCTTTAAACCTGGCGATGGCTGTCCAGACGGTCAGCTATGAAGTCCGAATGGCTTACCTCGAGCAGCAGAAGTTCGCTGGTGAACAGAAGGTTGAAGAGTATCCTCGTGCAAAAGAATTGGAAATGTTCTACGAACACCTTGAAAAAGTCATTTCAGGAACCAATTTCATTAATAAGAAGCACCCAGGCATGGTCATGGCCAAACTTCGCCGTTTATTTACTCGCGCTCGTCCCGAGCAGCAGGAGCTAAATATTTTGCGAGGCATCCTTACTTCAGTCGAAAGAACCTTACCAAAAGACGAAAAATAGCCACATTAGTGATAAGGTTAAAAGTCCGACTAAATTAGTCAGGTAAATACTTGACCGATTTGGTCGGGTATGTAACACTCCCTCCATATACATAAGTGGGTAGCGGTGTGTTATGAGATTGACTTCAAAAGGAAGATATGCGGTTACAGCGATGCTAGATGTCGCCCTGCATTCTCAAGGTGGTCCAGTACCTTTAGCTGATATTTCTGAGCGCCAAGGTATTTCACTGTCTTACTTAGAACAACTTTTTTCACGCCTACGTAAAGCCGGCCTGGTGGCTAGTGTTCGTGGCCCAGGCGGTGGTTACCGTTTAGGTGAAGATGCGAATGACATCGCCGTAGGTATGGTTATCGCAGCTGTTGATGAATCGGTTGATGCTACTAAATGTCATGGTAAAGGTGGCTGTCAGGGCGGTACCCGCTGCCTGACACATACGCTATGGCATGATCTGAGCTCTCGCATCAGCGGCTTTTTGAACAACATCACGCTCGGTGAGCTGATGAAAGATAATGACGTACAAGAAATTTCTGGTCGCCAGGATCAGGTTCTACAAAAAACGTCATTTGGACATAAAAAAACACACGACAGCGCCACAATAGGTGTCGATGTCCGCTCCTAGAGACCAGACGTCCGTGTTTTCGGAGATGATAATGAAACTGCCTATATATTTTGATTATTCCGCTACTTGCCCGGTAGATCCTCGCGTTGCAGACAAAATGATGCAATGTTTGACTATGGATGGTAACTTCGGTAACCCGGCTTCTCGTTCTCACCGCTATGGTTGGCAGGCAGAAGAAGCTGTTGATACAGCCCGCGAAAATATTGCTAATTTGCTAAATGCAGACCCACGTGAAATTGTTTTTACTTCAGGTGCAACTGAATCTGATAACCTGGCAATTAAGGGTGTAGCACACTTCTACGGCAAGAAGGGTAAGCACATTATTACTTGTAAAACTGAACACAAGGCTGTTCTCGACCCATGTCGTCAGCTAGAGCGTGAAGGTTTTGAAGTGACTTACCTGGAGCCTGAATCAAATGGTCTGATTGATCTTGCGAAACTGCGTGATGCAATTCGTGAAGATACAATTTTGATGTCAATCATGCACGTGAATAACGAAATCGGCGTCATTCAGGACATCAGCGCGATTGGTGAAATCTGTCGCGAAAACAAAATTATATTCCACGTTGATGCCGCTCAGTCTGCGGGTAAATTACCTATCGACGTGCAAGAGATGAAAGTTGATCTTATCTCTGTGTCTGCGCACAAAATTTACGGTCCTAAAGGTATTGGTGCTCTATACGTACGTCGTAAGCCACGTATTCGTCTGGAAGCGCAAATGCACGGCGGTGGCCATGAGCGTGGTATGCGTTCTGGCACCCTTGCAACTCACCAGATCGTCGGTATGGGTGAAGCATTCCGTATTGCTAAAGAAGAGATGGAACAAGATCGCCAGCATACTTTAGCCTTACGTACTCGTCTGCTTGATGGCCTTAAAGACATGGAAGCCGTTTATATTAACGGTGACTTAGAACAGCGTGTAGCCGGTAACCTGAATATCAGCTTTGCCTTCGTCGAGGGTGAATCGCTATTGATGGCACTGAAAGATCTTGCCGTTTCATCGGGCTCTGCATGTACATCTGCAAGCCTGGAGCCTTCTTACGTACTTCGTGCACTTGGTCTTGATGACGAACTGGCACACAGTTCTATTCGCTTCTCTTTCGGTCGCTTCTCGACGGAAGAAGAAGTCGACTATGCAATCGGCCAAATCCGTACTGCGGTAGAGAAACTACGCGAAATGTCTCCACTGTGGGATATGTACCAAGAAGGCATTGATTTGAACACCGTTGAGTGGGCACACCACTAATCTTGCGGTCATAACTTGTGACATAAACATGTCGAGGAAATTATCATGGCATATAGTGAAAAAGTCATCGAGCATTATGAGCACCCGCGTAATGTGGGCTCATTTGATAAAAACGACAAGAACATTGGTAGCGGCATGGTCGGTGCCCCTGCTTGTGGCGACGTGATGAAACTTCAAATCAAGGTGTCTGATGACGGCATTATTGAAGATGCGAAGTTTAAAACGTACGGCTGCGGTTCCGCTATCGCTTCAAGTTCACTAATCACCGAGTGGGTGAAGGGCAAGAGCCTTGATGAAGCCACTGCTATTAAAAACTCAGCGATTGCTGAAGAGCTTGAGCTTCCACCGGTAAAAATTCACTGCTCAATTCTTGCGGAAGACGCAATTAAAGCCGCAGTAGCTGATTACAAAAAGAAACATCAAGAGTAACTTTCGCCGCATTGCTATTTCGCTCAATAGCGGTATCGAAATTGTCATTTTATACTAATAAAGTGCGCGCTTTTCTTTACTCTTGACCGAAATAGCAGCGAGCTGAACAGCAGCGAAAGTCTGCTGACTAAATTAATTTCCGAGGTTGTTGTATGGCCATTACTATTACTGAAGCGGCAGCACGTCGCGTAGCTACTTTCCTTGAGAACCGCGGCAAAGGCTTTGGCCTGCGCTTAGGGGTCCGTACCTCAGGATGTTCAGGAATGGCTTATGTTCTCGAATTTGTCGATGAAGTGAATGAAGAGGACCAGGTATTTGAAGAGCGAGGCGTAAAAATCGTGATTGATGCGAAAAGCCTTGTTTATCTTGACGGTACCGAACTGGATTTTGCCAAAGAAGGGCTAAATGAAGGGTTTCAATTCAACAACCCGAACGTATCAAGCGAGTGTGGTTGTGGTGAGAGCTTCAACGTATAGTCGCCAAAGTTGTTTTAACTGAACCTGGCTGTTACGCGATAAGTGGCGGTCAGGATTAGAACCTACAGATACCAGACGCGATATGAATCATTTCGAATTATTTAGGCTACCTTTCCAATTTGAATTGGATGGTAGCCTTCTTTCAACTCAGTTCCGGGAACTGCAACGTCGTTTCCATCCTGACAATTTCGCTACAGCCTCAGAACGCGATCGCCTTATGTCGGTTCAGAAAGCGGCGCAAATTAACGATGCATTTCAAACGCTAAAGAATCCGATCTCTCGCGCAGAGTATATGCTGTCTGAGAAAGACGTAGATATTCGCGGCGAGCAAAAGACGTTACACGATCCTGAGTTCTTAATGCAGCAGATGGAGCTGCGAGAAGCACTCGAAGATATTCCGTATGGCAGAGATCCTGAAGATGCGCTATTCGATTTTGAAAAGCAAATTTCAGTATTGTATAAATCACAGCTTGCGGATCTTGAAGGATTGTTAAATCAGGAAGATTGGCAGCAGGCGGCAGATGCCGTGCGAAAGCTGAAGTTTATTGATAAGCTGCGTTATGAAATTGAACGTCTTGAAGAGACGTTACTTGATTAATCTTTTCTCACTCGCGCACTAACTCCACAGGAACGATAATGGCACTGTTACAGATTGCTGAACCAGGTCAGAGTGCAGCACCGCATCAACATCGATTGGCGGTGGGTATTGATTTGGGTACCACAAATTCTCTCGTTGCTGCTGTGCGCAGCGGCGTTCCAGAAACGTTAAAAGATGAGCATGGCCGTTCGATTCTGCCTTCAATTGTTCACTACGGTGAAGAAGCCCTGCTTGTTGGTCATGATGCACGAGAGCTTGCTCAGCAAGATCCGGTCAATACTATCTTTTCAGTAAAACGCATGATCGGCCGCTCGCTGGCGGATATCCAGCAGCGTTACCCTCATATTCCGTACCAGTTTGAAGCGTCAGATAATGGCTTGCCGCAGCTTGTGACACGTGGCGGAAGCGTCAACCCGATCCAAGTCTCCGCTGAGATCCTGAAGTCACTGAGTGAGCGCGCGAAAGCGGCCTTAGGTGGTGATCTGGAAGGTGTGGTGATCACTGTTCCTGCGTATTTTGATGATGCACAGCGTGCTGGTACAAAAGATGCCGCTAAGCTGGCAAATTTGAATGTACTTCGCCTTTTGAACGAGCCCACTGCGGCTGCTATTGCCTATGGCTTAGATTCCGGTCAGGAAGGGGTCATTGCGGTTTATGATTTAGGCGGCGGTACGTTTGATATCTCTATTTTGCGTCTGTCTAAAGGGGTGTTTGAAGTATTGGCGACCGGCGGTGACTCAGCGCTGGGAGGTGATGACTTTGACCACTTACTTGCGGATTGGATCAAAGAGCAAGCAGGTTTCTCCGGTGATTTAACCGCGCAACAGTTACGTATTTTGCAAGATGCCGCGACAGATGCAAAAGTGGCACTGACCGATGCCGAAGAAGCCCCGATTGATGTGCTTGGCTGGCAGGGCTCCGTGAGCCGAGAGCAGTTTAATGCGCTGATCCAGCCGTTAGTGAAGAAAACCCTGATGGCATGTCGTCGTGCCATTAAAGATTCCGGCATTGAGATCGACGAAGTGATCGAAGCCGTTATGGTGGGGGGCTCTACCCGTATCCCACTGGTACGTGACATGGTCGGTAACTACTTTGGTAAAGAACCTCTGACATCGATTGATCCGGATAAAGTCGTTGCGATTGGTGCTGCTATTCAAGCTGATATCTTAGCGGGCAATAAGCCAGATTCAGATATGTTATTGCTTGATGTGACCCCGCTGTCTCTGGGCATTGAAACCATGGGCGGAATGATCGAGAAAATTATTCCTCGTAACACCACTATCCCTGTTGCGCGCGCACAAGAGTTCACCACTTTCAAAGACGGTCAGACAGCGATGTCTGTCCACGTTGTGCAAGGTGAGCGTGAAATGGTGAGTGATTGCCGTTCATTGGCTCGTTTCGCCTTGCAGGGTATTCCCGCAATGGCGGCAGGTGCGGCACATATCCGTGTGACCTACCAGGTGGATGCGGATGGCCTGTTGTCGGTAACGGCGATGGAGAAGAGCAGTGGCGTGCAGTCATCGATCCAGGTGAAACCGTCTTATGGCTTAACCGATGATGAAATTGCAACAATGCTCCGTGAGTCGATGACTCATGCTCAGGAAGACAAAGATGCACGTACACTTGCCGAGCAGCAAGTGGAAGCTGATCGCGTCCTTGAGGGGCTGATCACCGCTCTGGCTACCGATGGTGAGACCTTGCTATCGAAACAAGAGCGTGAAGCTCTGGAAACAGTAATGATGGAACTTGTTCAATTGCGTCAGGGTACTGATACCCATGCGATTGAAGCAGGTATAAAGAAAACAGATAAAGCAAGCCAGGAATTTGCGTCACGTCGAATGGATCAATCTATTCGTCAGGCACTGGCTGGTCAATCGATTGATGAGGTTTAGGCATGCCTAAAATTGTTGTATTACCCCATGAAGAACTTTGCCCTGAGGGTGCAGTTTTAGACGCCGAAACCGGTGAAACGGTACTTGATGTCGCACTACGTAACGGTATCGGTATTGAACACGCCTGTGAAAAATCCTGTGCGTGCACGACCTGCCATGTTGTTATTCGCGAAGGGTTTGATTCGCTGGAAGAAAGTGATGAACTTGAAGATGACATGCTCGATAAAGCATGGGGTCTTGAGCCGGAATCACGCCTCGGTTGTCAGGCTAAAGTGGCAGACAATGATCTGGTGGTTGAAATTCCACGTTACACCATTAACCTGGCGTCAGAAAAACACTAATGTGAGTGAGCATTTCCTAACAGAAAGGCTAGACTTCTCGTAAGACGGTAACATTAACAAAAAGGCAGTATCATGAGCTTAAAATGGACGGATTCTAGAGAAATAGCGATTGAACTGTCTGAACGTTTTCCTGACATTGATCCGCAAACGGTTCTGTTTACCGATCTTCGTCAATGGATCATGGAGTTAGATGATTTTGACGATGATCCAAATCACTGTGGTGAGCGGATATTAGAAGCGGTTCAATCGTGCTGGATGGAAGAAGCTGACTAGTATGATCTTGCTCTTAGTCTTGATGTAAACAACTTGTTTACAGACGATTAAAAGGGCAAAGTAAGCGAAATATTTATAAAAGCGGACCTAATGGTCCGCTTTGTTGTATTTCAGCCAGTCATTATCTTGTAATTCCAACGCGTTATCCCCATAACTTGTTGTAGGATGAGTAACTGCGAAGCAACGAATGTTCTTCATATGTTACCGAGTAAGCGATGTCGAGCGAACGTGTACTCAGTTCGCGAGTGGAGGGGGAATGGTTTGGTAAAGGATCTCTATCCCATGTCTGTCTTATCCCTATTGGTATTAACTACGCTGAAATCTAAATCTATACCAAACTGAAATCATCCAATTGTTCAGTTTGGCATCAAAATCCAAGGAGTTTTTCATGTCTGCCAGTATGTCAGTATTCTTATCTCATGAAGCAGCAGCCGAGCAATGGGGTAAAAATGCCCTTATCTCTTTTGTTGCCGATGGCGTCACTATTCACCTGACGGATGAACACCAGCATAGCGCGCTACAGCGTGCGGGCCGTAAGTTAGATGCGCAAGGGATCAAGCACGTATCACTGGTTGGTGATGAGTGGGATTTGGACGCGATTTGGGCATTTGTTCAAGGTCACCATAATGCTAAACCGGGTAATCAAGTTTCCTGGAAAGCGTTAGATGATGATGAAGAAGCGGAACTGAAAGCACGTATTACAGCCACTCACTGGGTACGTGAAGTGATTAACCAGTCAGCAGATGTGGTTCGCCCGTCTCAGCTGGCATCGCGTGCGGGTGAGTTTATCAAGTCACTGGCACCTGAGCATGTGACGTATAAAATTATTAAAGGCAACGATCTGCTGGACGAAGGCTGGATGGGCACGCATACCGTAGGCCGTGGTTCAGAACGCTCAGCAGCGATGCTTCGTCTTGACTACAACCCAACAGGTGATGCCGATGCTCCGGTACATACTTGCCTGGTAGGTAAAGGTATTACTTTTGATTCAGGTGGCTACAGCTTGAAACCCTCTGCTGGCATGGCTGCAATGAAAGCCGATATGGGTGGTGCGGCAATGGCAACCGGTGGCCTGGCTCTGGCCATTTCGCGTGGTACGAATAAGCGCATTAAGTTGATCCTGTGCTGTGCAGAGAACATGATTTCAGGTCGTGCAGTTAAGCTGGGCGATATCATTACTTACAAAAACGGCAAGACAGTTGAAATACTCAATACCGATGCTGAAGGTCGCCTGGTCTTGGCTGACGGCCTGATCTATGCGAGTTCACAAAATCCGGAAGTGATCATCGACTGTGCCACTCTGACTGGCGCGGCGAAAAATGCACTGGGTAATGACTACCACGCCTTATTCAGTTTTGATCATGAGCTGGCACAACAAGCATTGCTGGCGGCAAGCGAAGAGCAAGAAGGGCTATGGCCGCTACCGCTAGCGGATCAGCACCGAAGCATGATGCCGTCTAACTTTGCTGATCTGGCCAATATTTCAAGCGGTGATTTTACACCGGGTGCCAGTACTGCGGCAGCTTTCTTATCTTATTTTGTTGAAGACTATAAAAATGGTTGGATGCACATTGACTGCAGCGGTGCCTACCGTAAGAGCGCAAGCGACAAATGGGCTGCGGGCGCTACCGGTATGGGTGTGCGTACACTAGCCAATATTCTGTCTTCAGAAGCGTAATACAGGAGCGGTCATGTTACGGATCACATTATCAGCTGAAGCTAACGCTGGTGCCTGGGGAGAAAAGGCACTGCTGAGCTACAAAGAAGATGGCGCTGAGGTTCATTTCAGTGGTGACTTCCCGTTGCGCCGTATTCAACAGGCTGCACGCCAATTACAATCACAAGGTGCCGTAAAAGCTAGCCTTGAAGGGGAAGGATGGAGCTATGAACGGCAGTGGGCGTTCTATTGTGGCTTTGCTGCAACCATGACTTCCGTAGAAATTAAGTGGGCGTCAATTGATGAAGATGAGCTGGAACTGTTAAATGCCCGTCGTAGCAGTGCTGACTGGGTACGCCAAGTGGTCAATGCGACACCGGAAGATATGTATCCGGAAAAGCTGGCGAATGACGCTGTTGCTTTCTTGTCTGCTATCGCGGGTGACAAAATCAGCCACTCGATGTTAATTGGTGATCAGTTACTTGATCATGGCTGGGTCGGCACTCACAGTGTGGGCCGTGCGAGCTGCCGTCCACCAGTGATGCTGACACTGGACTATAACCCGACAGGTGATGCCGATGCTCCGGTTGCTGCTTGTCTGGTAGGGAAAGGCATTACCTTTGATTCAGGCGGCTACAGCCTGAAGTCAAGTGCGGGCATGGTGACCATGAAGTGTGACATGGGGGGGGCGGCAACAGTGACGGCAGCTCTCGGTTATGCCATTGAACAAGGTTTGAATCAGCGTGTGAAGTTGATCTTATGTTGCGCAGAAAACATGGTCGCAGGTAACGCTTACAAGCTAGGTGATGTGTTAACGTATAAAAACGGCTTGACCGTAGAAGTTGTTAACACTGATGCAGAGGGGCGTCTGGTACTCGCCGATGGCCTGATTGCAGCAAGTGAAACAAATACACCATTGATCATTGATGCGGCCACCTTAACGGGCGCAGCAATGATGGCATTGGGAACGGATTACAATGCCATCTTTGGTTTTGATAAGCAGCTATTGCTGAAGATCCAGCAGCTATCAGATTTGGTGAATGAACCGGCATGGCCACTGCCATTAGAGAAATGGCATCAGGCAAATTGCCCGTCTTACTATGCTGATACTGCTAATAGCCGCTCGCAGAAAGGTGGCGGTATGGGCGGTGCATCAAATGCAGCGGCGTTTCTGTCTCGCTTTGTTGATAGCGAAACCAGTCGCTGGGTGCATTTTGATTTAGCCTCTTGCTTTCACGATAGTGCAAATAGCCGTTGGGCTGCAGGTGCAACAGGATTAGGCGTAGCCAATATCGCAGCATTGTTGTTGTCATAACCGTAGTGAAGCAGGCTGGCTCAGCTGCTTGGACATACTGTGATAATAACGAACAGACTCAAAAGGAAGAATAATGACAATTGAAAGAACTTTTTCGATCGTAAAGCCCGATGCGGTAAAGCGTAACTTAATTGGTGCAATCTACCAGCGTTTTGAAAATGCGGGATTGAACATTGTCGCGGCGAAAATGGTTCGCTTAGATGCGGCAAAAGCGCAGGGATTTTATGCAGAACATGAAGGTAAACCGTTTTTTAACGAGCTGGTTGAGTTCATGACTTCAGGCCCGGTTATGGTACAGGTGCTGGAAGGTGAAGGTGCTATTTATCGCTATCGTGAACTGATGGGTAAAACCAACCCGGAAGAAGCCGCGTGCGGTACAATCCGTGCAGATTTCGCATTAAGCTTGCGTTATAACTCAGTACACGGTTCTGATAGCCCGGAATCGGCTAAACGAGAAATTGCTTATTTCTTTGCTGATGATGAAATCTGTCCTCGCGACTAAAGTGCGGTTGAATTTCATATAAAACAAATTACTAACGGGAAGCTTCGGCTTCCCGTTGTTGTTTCTGAACGTTTTAAAGCGCTTTTTCTGAGGGATGGCGGTCGATTGCTAAAATAATACTAATCGGGAAAAGTATCTGACCTTTCAGCCTGCATCTTGAGGTAGTTTGGGTATACAGTGGAAACTAAAGGGTAAAGGCTGTACAATTTCGCGCCTTGAATTGTCCTGTGACATGCAGCCTGTGGGTTGCCAAGGCATAGAATCAGTCGTTTTATAATGAGGCAACAACCGATGACAACAGTCAAAACTAATCTGCTGGATTTTGATCGCAAAGGGCTGCGTAAATACTTTGCTGACGAGCTGGGTGAAAAAGCCTTTCGTGCCGATCAGATCATGAAGTGGATCTACCAATTCGGTTGTGATGATTTCGATCAAATGACGAATATCAATAAGAAATTACGCGAGAAGCTACACCGCGTTGCTGAAATTCGTGCACCGTTCGTGTCTGAAGCGCAGCATTCTTCTGATGGCACCATTAAATGGGCGATGCGCGTTGGCGATCAAGATGTCGAAACGGTGTACATTCCAGATGGTGACCGTGCGACGCTATGTGTCTCTTCTCAGGTTGGTTGTGCTCTGGCTTGTACATTCTGCTCAACAGCCCAGCAGGGTTTTAACCGTAATTTACGAGTGTCAGAGATCATTGGTCAGGTATGGCGCGCAGCAAAAGAGATCGGTATTGAAAAAGAAACAGGCCGTCGCCCGATCACTAACGTCGTCATGATGGGAATGGGTGAACCATTGCTTAACATGAAAAACCTGATCCCGGCACTGGAAATTATGCTGGATGATATTGGTTTTGGTCTGTCTAAGCGCCGTGTAACCGTATCTACATCGGGTGTCGTTTCTGGTCTTGATCAAATGACAGGGACTATCGACGTTGCACTGGCGATTTCGCTTCATGCACCAACCGATGAGCTGCGCTCTGAAATTATGCCAATCAATGACCGATTCAATATCGCGACATTCTTAGAGTCGGTTCGTAACTATATTTCTCAGTCAAATGCGAACCGCGGACGTGTTACCGTCGAATATGTTTTGTTAGATCATGTTAATGACGACATGGAGCATGCGCGCCAGCTGGCTGTACTGTTGAAAGATACGCCAGCGAAGATTAATTTGATCCCATTTAACCCTTATTCGGGTTCTCCTTATCGCAAGCCGAGCAATTCCCGTATTGACCGTTTCATGAAAACCTTAATGGAATACAATTTTACCGTCACGGTACGTAAGACTCGCGGTGACGATATTGATGCAGCCTGTGGCCAATTGGTCGGTGATGTGATTGACCGCACAAAACGAACACAAGCAAAACTGAACAATGCTGAACAAATCCCGGTAAAAGCAGTCTAAAAGTTAAAATCAGCCTAAAAACATAGGCATAGATTAGACATGGACGTAGGATTGGGAAAGTATGGTACGATGGACGGTGTATCCATTATTGTGTAGTTTATTGGTTGGTTGCGTCACCGTTAAAGAAACGAGCAATAAAAAAGAGTTTAACCGTATTGATGCATCAGAGGCCAGGATCGCTCTTGGTCTTCGATATTTAGAAACAGGCCAATGGCAACGTGCTCGCGAAAATCTTGAGCAGGCATTAAAATATGCGCCTAAGTATTATCGGGCACAAAATGCCATGGCTTATTATTTTCAGAAGGTGGATGAAAATGAAGCCGCTGAAGATATGTATAAGAAAGCCTTACAATATTCACCCAAAAATGGCGATACTTTGAATAACTATGGTGTATTCTTGTGTAGTGAGCAGCGTTACGACGAAGCCATTTCGGCCTTTTTGAAGGCAATAGAGCAACCAGATTACTATTTGACTTCAGCCAGTTATGAGAATGCGGCGTTATGCAGCCTGGATAATGGCGATACACAGCAAGCGCTACGGTATTTTGAAAAAGCACTGTCTCATGATCCATACCGGCCGAAGTCAATGTTGCAGCTGGCGCAGATGAAAATTGAATTTCAGAATTACAAAGACGCGCGCGCTATGCTTTTTAAATTTAATAAGAGATATGGGTACAAGCCGGATAGCTTGTGGTTACTCATTCAGTTAGAAAATCAGGCTGGACGACTAACTCAGGCAGATAAATACGCCGATTTGCTCAAAGAGCAATTCCCAGACTCTCAGCAATATCAGAAATATCTAGCCAATGAATACTGAACAGAACGAAGAACGAGCAACAGAAGAAGTCATTCGTCCCGGGGATATGCTGCGTCAGGCACGTGAGCAGCTTGGTTATTCTCAAAAGGATATTGCCAGCCGCCTGCGGTTACGAATTTCAGTTATCAACGACATTGAAGACAACAATTTTGAAAAATCGCAATTGGCCACGTTTACCCGTGGTTATGTGAGTTCTTATGCCAAATTTGTTGGATTAGACGGCAAGGATGTGCTGGCACAGCTCGATAAGCTTGGCCATGCTCAACCGCAAGAGCAGGAAATGCAAAGCTTTTCGCGCCGTACTAAGCGTGAAGCGCATGATAGCCGCATTATGAGCCTGACCTGGGCTTTGGCGGCCATTTTTGTTGGTTTAACGGCGGTATGGTGGTGGCAGAGTTTACAAATGGATCCAACTGATGAGATCCCGGCGGTGACCACAGAACAATCTCAGCCTCTGGATGAATCGCTTGCCAATTCGAATTTATCTGATCCAACGGGCAATGACGCGTCAGCATCTGATGTCAACGCAGCAGCAGAAGGTGCTGTTGTTGCAGAGAGAGCAAACGAAACCATTGAACCTGTTGAGACAGTTACCGATCTGCTGCCTGCTACTGATGATACTGAACAACCTGCTGTGTTTGAAGAGATGGGTGATGGCGATAGTTTTAGCGCTCAGCCTGAATCCGGTTCAATCGCAGAGGTTACCACAACCAATGTGGCGGAGATTATCGGAGATCTGCAAATCAGCTTTGCAGGAGACTGCTGGGTTGATATACGTGATGCGGATGGCAAGCGTCTGGATTCCGGGATCAAAAAATCGGGTGATGTTTTGAATCTAAATGGAACAGCACCGTTTAAAGTCGTGCTTGGAGCACCGAGTGTTGTTAAAATAAACTACAAAGGTGAACCGGTCGATCTGAGTAAATATCCTGCTGGGAAAGTAGCAAAACTCAAGCTGCCGCTGTAAAGAGTAAATCTAATGCATAACGAATCTCCAATTATACGTCGTCAATCAACCCGCATCTATGTCGGTGATGTGCCTATTGGTGATGGTGCGCCTATTGCCGTACAGTCAATGACCAATACGCGAACCACTGATGTTGAAGCAACAGTGGCACAGATCCAGGCGTTGGAAAAAGTCGGGGCAGATATTGTTCGTGTTTCTGTACCGACTATGGATGCTGCCGAAGCATTCAAGCTAATCAAACAACAGGTGAATATCCCCTTAGTGGCTGATATTCATTTCGATTACCGTATTGCGCTGAAAGTCGCTGAGTACGGTGTTGACTGCCTGCGTATTAACCCGGGCAATATCGGTAGTGAAGCTCGTATTCGTGCTGTGGTTGATTGTGCCCGTGATAAGAATATTCCGATCCGTATCGGGATAAACGGCGGTTCACTGGAAAAAGATATCCAGCAAAAATACGGTGAGCCAACACCGGATGCACTCGTTGAATCAGCCATGCGTCATGTTGATATTCTTGATCGCCTCAACTTTGATCAGTTCAAAGTCAGCGTGAAAGCTTCTGACGTCTTCCTGGCCGTAGAATCGTACCGTAAGCTGGCAGCCCAGATTAAGCAACCGTTGCACCTGGGGATCACCGAGGCGGGTGGTGCACGTGCCGGAGCCGTCAAATCTGCGGTTGGTTTAGGTATGCTTTTAGCTGAAGGTATTGGTGATACGTTACGTGTTTCACTGGCTGCTGATCCCGTAGAAGAAATCAAAGTTGGTTTTGATATTCTGAAATCTCTGCGTATCCGCTCACGTGGTATTAACTTCATCGCTTGCCCGACGTGTTCGCGGCAGGAGTTCGATGTTATCGGCACAGTCAATGAGCTGGAACAGCGACTCGAAGACATCACGGTTCCTATGGACGTATCGGTGATCGGCTGCGTGGTTAATGGCCCGGGCGAAGCAGAAATGTCACACCTTGGTATTGCTGGTGGTAATCGCAAGAGTGCTTTCTATGAAGACGGTATCCGTCAGAAAGAGCGCTTTGATAACGATAACGTCATCGACCAGCTGGAAACCAAAATCCGAGCAAAAGCATCAATGCTGGATGTCAGTAATCGCATTGATGTAACGGAAAAATAGCGAAATAAACTTAAATCACGCCTTGAATATCAGGGCGTGGTTCACTATTTCTGCTAGAACCTATATATTCGACTTAATTCCCCATCTGTTAACGAGAACAAACGTGGCGAAACAAATTCAAGCAATTCGAGGCATGAACGACTGCCTACCAACACAATCTCCTCTTTGGCAAAAAGTAGAAGGTACTATTAAGCAAGTAGTTAGCGCATATGGCTGTAGCGAAATTCGCATGCCTATCGTGGAATCTACCCATTTGTTTAAGCGGGCGATTGGGGAAGTGACGGATGTTGTCGAAAAGGAAATGTACACCTTTGATGATCGTAATGGTGACAGCCTGACTCTGCGTCCTGAAGGGACTGCCGGGTGTGTCCGAGCTGGCATCGAAAATGGTCTGCTTTATAACCAAGAGCAGCGTCTGTGGTACATCGGTCCGATGTTCCGCCACGAGCGTCCGCAGAAAGGACGTTACCGTCAATTCCACCAGGTTGGTGTTGAAGTTTTTGGCTTGAACGGGCCTGACATTGATGCTGAACTGATCATGATGACTGCACGTTTGTGGCGTGAGCTGGGTATTGACCAGCATGTTCGCCTTGAGCTGAACTCAATTGGTTCACTGGAAGCACGTGCAAACTACCGTGAAGCATTGGTCGCTTTTCTTGAGCTGCATCTTGATGTGCTTGATGACGACTGTAAGCGCCGCATGCATACCAACCCATTGCGTGTTCTGGATACTAAAAACCCAGCCGTACAGGAAATTCTGGTCGATGCGCCTAAGCTTTCTGAGTACTTAGATGAAGAATCTAAAGAACATTTTGCTGGTTTCTGTGAACTATTAGACGCTGCTGGCATCGAATATCAAGTAAATGAACGCCTTGTGCGTGGTTTGGATTATTATAACCGTACCGTTTTTGAGTGGATCACCGAAAGTCTGGGTGCCCAGGGCACCGTATGTGCTGGTGGCCGTTATGATGGCCTGGTTGAGCAGCTTGGTGGAAAATCAACCCCAGCAGTTGGTTTTGCAATGGGGCTGGAACGTCTGGTTCTGCTCATGGAAACCCTTAAGCTGACCGATATACGTCGTTCAGTAGATGTATACATTGTTACCGCTGGCGAAGGCACCATGATGGCAGGTATGAAGCTGGCTGAGAAGCTACGCGAAGAAATACCGGGCCTGCGCGTAATGAGCCACTTCGGTGGTGGTAACTTCAAGAAACAGTTTAAACGCGCTGATAACGTTGGTGCGGCTATTGCCTTAGTACTTGGTGAAAATGAAATCGCCGATAACACTGTGGTAGTAAAAGATCTGCGTGGTGGTGAGCAAAAAACCATGGCTCAGGATGAAGTCGCAGTACAGCTCACAGAATTGATTTAAGAGAGGACAGGAAGTGGAAGTCTACGAGACCGAAGAACAGCAGGTTGAAGCGATTAAGTCGTGGTGGAAAGAGAACGGCAAAGCCGTTGTTCTGGGTGCTGTGATTGGTTTGGGTGGTCTGTACGGCTGGCGTTACTATCAAGGTGAGATTCAGTCAGCAAAAGAGCAGGCTTCTGAAACATATACGCAAGCAATGAATACCTTAGACAGCGGCAGTGAAAATGCTATCGCTGAAGTAAAAGCATTCATCGCTGCCAATGAGAGTAGTCAGTACTCAGTACTTGCTGCACTTCAGCTGGCTAAAGCACAAGTGAAGCAAGGCGATCTGGATGGTGCGGCAGAGCAACTTACCTGGGTTGTTGGCCAGACGGAAGATGAAGCTATCTTACCTTTAGCTAAAACACGTTTAGCACGTATTTTAGCTGAACAGCAGAAATTCGATGAGGCTTTGGCTGAACTCGACAAAGTCACGATTGAAAGCTGGCAGGCGAAAGTCTCTGAGCTGCGTGGTGATATTTTTCTGCAAAAAGGTGATGCCATTGCTGCTCGTGAAGCTTACGTGAGTGCACAGCAGTTAGGCGCTTCGCCGGCATTGCAAATGAAGCTTGATGATCTAGCGCAGTAAAGGCGGATAAATATGCAAAAGGTGTTCAAGCAAGCATTATCCGTTGCGCTGACTCTTGGTGTTCTCGTCGGCTGTGCCGGCGAGGAAGATTCCATTCAAATGGCCCCATTACCGGTAGTCGAGAGCGCTTTCTCGCCGACTAAAATCTGGAGCCAAACCGTTGGTGACGGGGTAGCAGGTTACTTTTCTAATCTGTCTCCGGCTGAAGGCTATGGCAAAATTTTTGCTGCCGACCGTAACGGTATCGTAAAAGCACTGGATCCGGAAACCGGTAAGGTGCTTTGGCAACAGGATCTGGAAACCGATGTCACCGCAAAACTGTCAGGTGGTATTGTGTTGTCGTATGGCAAATTGTTCATTGGCACTGAAAACGCTGATGTTATTGCCTTAGATGAAGAGACTGGCGAAGAGATCTGGCGTACCAAAGTCGAAGGCGAAGTGCTTGCTGCACCTCTTGTTGACGAGGGCATGGTCGTTGTCAATACCAGCCGTGGCGTACTTCAGGCTCTGGATGCTGATACTGGCGAACAGAAATGGCAGCTCAGTAGCGAAGTTCCAACCCTGACACTACGCGGTGACAGTACACCGGTGGCTATCTCTGGCGGTATCTTCTGGGGACAAGCGAATGGCCGTCTGGCTGGCGCCCTCATCAATACCGGTCAAATGTTATGGCAGCAACCGATTGGTTCACCGAAAGGTGCGACTGAAATCGATCGTCTGGTTGACGCCGACGCCACCCCCGTGATTGCGGGCGAACGTCTGTATGCCGTGGGCTATAACGGTGCGCTGGTGTCGATTGAGTTAAGAACGGGTAAGGTTGCCTGGAAACGTAACTACTCGTCGGCAAAAGATTTCGTGATTGATGGTAGCCAGTTATACTTAGTGACAGATAAAGATCATATTGTTGCGGTCGATATTCGTAGTGGTACAGAACTTTGGCAGAACAAAGATCTGGAATACCGTTTACTGAGTGCGCCGGCTTCGATTTCTGGCTATGTCGTGCTGGGAGACAGTGAAGGTTACCTGCACTGGTTAGATCCTTACAGCGGTGAGTTTGTTGCTCAGCAGAAAACGGATGGTAGCGGTATTGCCATTCCGCCAGTGAAACTGAGTGATGGTTACCTGGTCGTGACGCGTGATGGCAGCATAAATAAAATGCAAACGCCATAGTCTTAACGTGTTAAGATTGAATCTCGGCCCCTGCTGTTTATACAGTCAGGGGCCGTTATTGTTATATCCGTTCCCTAAATTATTGTCGGTGATAGCCGAATAGTGATTCTGCTGAAGACAACAATAAACGGAATTAGTATCAGTAAAAATATTATAAGTAAGAGGTAGTTATGATTCCTGTTGTTGCCCTTGTCGGGCGCCCGAATGTGGGTAAATCGACGTTATTCAACCGTCTTACCCGCACAAGGGATGCGCTGGTAGCTGACTTTCCTGGCCTAACAAGGGATCGTAAATACGGTAAAGCTGAGCTCGAAGAGCATGAATTTATTGTTATCGATACCGGCGGTATTGATGGTACGGAAGAAGGTGTAGAAACCAAAATGGCTGAACAATCGCTAATGGCGATTGAAGAAGCTGATGTGGTGCTATTTTTGGTTGATGGTCGTGCGGGCTTAACGGTATCGGATGAAGCAATCGCCAAACACCTTCGCAGTCGTGAAAAGCCGACTTTCCTTGTTGTGAACAAGATCGATGGCATTGATGCTGATAGCGCTTGTGCTGACTTCTGGAGGTTAGGTGTCGATGCGATGTATCAAATCGCAGCTGCTCAGAACCGTGGTGTAACGGCTCTGATGGAGCGTGCACTGGCACCGTTTGCTGAAAAAATGCAGGAAGACGAAGAAGAAGGTCTGGTTGATCTGTCTTCGGTTGAAGACATTGAAAATGCGAACCTGACAGAGGAAGATGCAGAAGCTGCATACAAACGCCTGCAGGAGCAGCCGATCAAGCTGGCGATCATTGGTCGTCCAAATGTCGGTAAGTCGACACTAACGAACCGTATTCTGGGCGAAGAGCGTGTTGTTGTGTATGACATGCCGGGTACGACTCGTGATTCTATCTATATCCCGATGGAGCGTGATGGACAGGAATACGTACTGATTGATACGGCAGGTGTCCGTCGTCGTAAGAACATGAATCAGGCTGTTGAGAAGTTCTCTGTTATTCAGACGCTAAAAGCCGTTGAAGACGCCAACGTGGTACTGCTGGTCATTGATGCACGTGAAAACATCTCCGATCAGGATCTGAGCTTACTGGGCTTTGTTCTTAATGCAGGGCGTTCTCTGGTGCTTGCGGTGAATAAGTGGGATGGTCTTGATAATGAAGTGAAAGAGCGTGTTAAGTCTGAGCTTGACCGTCGTCTTGGTTTTGTCGATTTTGCCCGTATTCACTTTATTTCTGCGTTGCACGGCACGGGTGTCGGTCACTTGTACGAATCAGTACAGGAAGCGTATCAATCTGCGACGAAACGTATCAGTACTTCGCTACTGACTCGTATTATGCAGATGGCACAGGATGATCACCAGCCGCCATTGGTTCGCGGTCGCCGTGTGAAACTGAAATATGCTCACGCAGGTGGTTATAACCCGCCTATTATCGTTATTCACGGTAACCAGGTGAATGAGCTGCCGGGTTCATACAAGCGTTACTTGATGAACTACTACCGCCGTTCATTGGAAATGATGGGTACACCAATTCGTATCCAGTTCCAGAGCAGTGAAAACCCGTTTGAAACCACCAAGCAGAAGCTAACGGTCTCTCAAGCGCGTAAACGTAAGCGACTCACAGGTGCGATTAATGATCGTCGTAAGTAATATTGCTTACTAAGACTCAATGGAAGTACCCGGCCTGTGTGCTGGGTATTTTTTTATCTGTAATTTAGTTAATTGGTATTAAAGAGAAGGAGAGAAGATGTCTGTTGTTACCCCTACCCATGTGTTGTTTACCGTTCCGCAGTGGCAATCAGAAGCTGAGATCCAATTGTGTCGATCTGCGGTTCAAGGAGGAACCTGGGTTGTAACTAACCGGACACCTTTTCACCCGGTAAGCCATATATGGCCCGATCACCCTGCAGATAAAGGCTCTATTGCTGTTGGCGATGTAAGTTTTTCTGTTGCGGGCTGTTTTACCGGTGCCGTCGATTTAGCAACCAATACGCTTTATGTCGGTAGCGATATCCCCGTAAAACGTGATGAAGCTGGCTGGGCATTTGTCGTCGTTCATCATATTGCCGAGGGTGTTGAGTGCAAGACGGGTGATCGTGTTGTATTGAGTGTTGATCAAATCCATCAGCAAGCATTAAGCCGTGGTCACAGCGCGGGTCATCTCTCTTCTCTGGCATTAAATAAAGTACTGCATAGTGATTATTGGCGTAAAGATGCATCGCGCAAAGATGAACTCGGCCATTATGACTTCCATGGTTACGCTCAGCAGCAAAGTATCGTGAGTGAAGATTGCAGTACTGATACCTACCGCTTGGGTAAAACATTACGTAAACGTGGTTTGAATACGGCCGATATGCTGGAAAACCTGAACAGTGTCACCGAGCTAATCAACCAACAGCTAGAAGCCTGGCGTCAGGATGGTGCAGCGGTGATTATGCGTCGCGAGGGGCCGGCGTTAACCGATTCCCGTTACTGGCAGTGTGACTTGAAAGAGGGGGAGGTTATCGAGATCCCGTGTGGTGGTACCCATATACAGTCTCTTGCCGAGTACCGTACTCTATTTGTAGAGTTCCAACTGATCAGTGAACAAGAGCTTGTTATGATAACCCATACAAAAGCATAAATTCTTTCATTACGCAGCATTTTATACTAAACAGAAAGATCGCCTTCCGGGCGATTTTTTTGATCAAAACCAGGGATCTGAGGTCATCATCCAGCCTCTGGTAAAGCGTGAAACAGCCTTTATCGTCAAGTTGCCGGAGCTTTCACTGATTATGCAGGCGCTGGCAAGAAGCCTGTTATTACTGGGATTGTGGGAGATTGCTTTTGGATATTATGATATTTAGCTACTGCTGGATCCATAGGTTAAAATGCCATTACCGAGCATAATATATCGTCTAAAATCCAAATACAGCACATGTAACTTATGCTTTCGGGATGTGTATTGATAAATGTTCTTTTGAGACCAGATCGCTGATCACGATAGTTTTTACGGATGATCAACAGATTCACGAACGATCAAGTTGCCCGAAAAAAGCGCAATAGTGCTGATCTCTTGCCTTTCGATAAGTCGTAAGGCTTGTTCGATAGCCGAGCGTGCCATTTGCTCTATCGGAACCATGACAGTAGTTAAGCTCGGTATAGTGAATTCGCCTGCCGGGTCATTATCAAAACCGAATACTGAAATATCGTGTGGCACCTGCAACCCAGCTTCGTGCAGTGCGCGAATCGCCCCCATGGCCATATTGTCGTTTGCGGTAAAAATTGCGCTAAAAGACTGCTTACTTGCTAACAGATCATTACATGCGCGGTAACCACTCTGGCTAAAGTAATCGCCGCGATAGATACCGCAGGGTTGAAGTTGGTGTGCGGCTAATGTGTCTTTGAAGCCCTGCAGGCGAAGGCCTGAATTTGCTGACGAATCCGGTCCTGTAATGCAGGCGATGTCTTTATGGCCTTTGCTGAGCAGAAATTCTGTGGCTTGCTGCGCGGCCTGGTATTGATTAAAGCTGATGCAACGCTCTTCAAAACCTTCAACCTGCTGATTAATAACAATCAAAGGGATCGATAAGTCTCTCAGCAATTGTTTTAGCGCATCTTCGGGCATCTTGCGGGTATAAAGAATAATGCCATCAACCTTACGCTCAAGCAGGCTCTCAATGGCTTGTTGTTCGGTTTCACTGCTGTGACCCCCATCCATAATCAACAGTTGTCTTCCTGCCGCCGCAGCTGTCTCTGATGCTTGTCCCATCAGGCTGCTGAAGTATGCCCCTTCAAAGGCAGAAACCACCAAACCAAGGGTGTTGGTACTGTTGGTTGCTAATGCACGGGCAAGACTATTGGGTTTATAGTCCAGCGATTCCATCGCCTGATACACCGCGTCGGCAGTGGTTTTCTTCACTTGGCCGGTATTGTTTAGCACCCGTGAGACCGTGGCTTTCGAGACCCCTGCTAACTTACATACATCGTTGATGGTTGCCATCGATTTAATTTCCGCGTGTTTTGGGGACGAATAAAAAAGCCCGAACCTAGTCGGGCAATTATACTCAAATCACCTCAAGATACTGAATCTCGTATGTTGAGGTGGTTTGGGTATATAGAGATCATCTGACGATCAACAAAGTGAATTAACGTTTGCTGCCATTGGATGCAATGACGTCTTTGTACCAGAAGAAGGACTTCTTACGCTTGCGCTGCAAATCATTCTCGCGATCGACATACACAAATCCGTATTGTTTCTGATAGCCATTTAACCAGCTGAGTAAATCAATGAAAGACCACGGGTAGTAACCGCGTACATCAATACCTTGTTTGATGGCCGATTCTGCGGCATCAAGATGGCTGGAGAGATAATCAATGCGCGGCTGATCAACAACCTCGCCATCAATGATTGGATCTTTGGCTCCAAGGCCGTTTTCCGTAATGTAGAACGGTATATCGCCATAACGCTCTTTCAAGCGCATCATGCCAACGCACAGCCCTTCAGGGTAGATTTCCCAATCCCAATCGGTATAGGTCGATTGAGGATTATGAACAAATTTGAACAAGCCTTTAATACCAAACTCTTGCCCGGAACCTTTGTTGCCTGTGGTATTGATTTTCGTGTTATCAACATCAGGATTCGCCGCAACCCATTCGCGTTTGTAGTAGTTTACGCCGATAAAGTCACAGATGTTGTCTTTGAGTAACGCTTCATCTTCTGGTGCAAACTCCGGCACGCCCCAGGTCCGTTGCGCTATGTTGAGAATATGGGCGGGATATTCACCTTTTAATACCGGATCATACAACCAATGGGTGAGAAGATCGTCTGCCATTTGGCAAGCCGCAATATCTTCAGGGCTATTGGTGATAGGATCGTGGGGTTGCATGACGTTGACAAAACCGATCTGGCCTGCCGGTATTTGCCCTGCGTTTTTGTATTCGCGAAATACCTTGACGGCTTTGGCATGAGCGATGAATACATGGTGACACGCTTGAATGCCACGCTTCGGATCATGTAAACCCGGAGGGTGAGCGCCGATGAAGTAACCCATACCGATAAAGATTAATGTTTCATTGAAGGTTGACCATAACTCGACACGATCGCCAAATTCCTGGTAGCACAGGCGGGCGTATTGCTCGAACGCATCGACGGTTTCACGAGATTCCCAGCCGCCGATATCTTGTAGGGCTTGCGGCAAATCCCAATGATATAACGTAATCATTGGCTTGATACCGTGCCTGAGCAACTCATCAATTAAATCGCTGTAAAACTTCACACCGTCAGCGTTAACCTTGCCGCGACCTTCAGGAAATAAACGTGGCCAGCTAATAGAAAAGCGATAGCTCTGCATGCCCATCTCTGCCATCAAAGCCACATCTTCTTTGAAGCGGTGGTAGTGATCGGCTGCGATATCACCGTTAGTACCTTCATGTGTAGTACCTGGCTGGTGCGAGAAAATATCCCAGATTGACGGGCCTTTACCGTCAACATTGTAAGCCCCCTCGACTTGATAGGCAGCAGAGGCCGCTCCCCACAAGAAGTTATCCGGAAACAGAGATGTGATTTTACTGGTCGGCATGGCACGTTTACCTTTAGGTGGTTGAAAGGAACAAATGGACAGTACCGTAAAAATGAAACCGGTTACAGAAACCGGTTACATTTTTGTCTGTTTACGCGATCAGGATCTTTAGAATAAATGTATCTATGTAGGATCAAGGGATCGAAAGTGTTATCCGGATTATGTTTGTAATATGATCCCATGATGTGGAAAGATGATTTGTAAGAAAGAGGGTGTTATGAGCAGCAATCTATGTCCCAGTTGTCAAAGTGAACTGAGCTGGAAGAACGATGGTTATTATTGCGATTCGTGTCAGCATACCGTGAAAAAAAGAGCGTTTTGTCCTGACTGTAACGATGAAATGGAAAAGCTTCAGGCATGTGGTTCTGCAAGTTATTTCTGCAATAGTTGCAACGAGTTAAAATCTAAGTCCCGGGTTAAAATCCGGTTTGAAAAAGCGTAGTTTATCTACGCTTATCTTGTCTTATTTGCAATCCCCAACAGTGTTCTAATGGCAATGCCTGTGGTTAGGCCATTCTGAACAAACTGGTAAAAAAGACGGTTAGTTGCATACTTGAAAGTGAATTATGTGCAATTATCACTGATGGGGGTATTCGGATGGCTTCAGCATCTCCGCTGTTGGACGTCGCTAACCTTTCGATTTCATTTCAGATGGAAACGGAAACGGTCGAAGCGGTTAAAGACGTTTCCTTCAGCCTGCAGAAAGGGCAGACACTGGCGCTGGTTGGTGAATCAGGTTCAGGCAAATCTATTTCATCCAGCGGCATCATGGGCCTGCTGCCACCCAATGCGCGTATCGATCCCGCGAGCTCCGTCCGTTTTCAGGGGCAGGAGTTGCTGACGATGTCAGAGAAGTCATTACGAACTATCCGTGGTGATCGTATCGCGATGATTTTTCAAGAACCGATGACCTCTTTAAATCCTTATATGCCTGTAGGAGAGCAGGTAGCAGAGGCGATTGTCTACCATCGAAAAGTATCTAAAAAGCAGGCAAAAGACGCAACCTTAGCCCTGTTTAACAAAGTACATTTACCCGAGCCTGAAAAGCGTTTACGTCACTATCCGCATGAGTTTTCCGGCGGTCAGTTACAGCGGATCATGATTGCGATGGCGCTGGCCAATACCCCTGATATTCTGATCGCCGACGAACCGACAACCGCACTGGATGTCACGGTACAGGCTGAAGTACTGAAGCTGCTGAAAGAGATCCAGGCCGAGATGGGGATGGCTATTTTGTTCATTACTCATGATCTCGGTGTCGTTCGCCATTTTGCGGATGATGTGGTGGTGATGTGTAAAGGGGAGGTCGTAGAGCAAGGAACCGTACAGCAAGTCTTTGAGCAACCTCGCCATAACTATACCAAGATGCTGCTGGATGCCGAGCCCAAACCCGCCGAGCATGAAACCGAGCAATCAGCCCCCTGTATTTTGCAGGTTGATGATTTGCATGTGCGTTATGTTTTGAAAACCAATTGGTTTGGCCTGCCTAGTGAATACCTCGATGCGGTAAAAGGAATTAGCCTGACATTAAAACAGGGGCAAACCGTTGGTATTGTCGGTGAATCCGGTTCAGGAAAATCGACGTTAGGCCGCGCGATTATGCAGCTGTTACCTTCCACGGGTGTGATTCAGTTTCAGGGGCAGTCGCTACAGGCGATGACTGCCCGTCAGCGGTTTGAACTGAAGCGTCATATGCAGATGGTATTTCAGGATCCGTTCGGATCGCTCTCACCTCGTATGACGATCGGTGAGATCATCACCGAGCCACTGACTGTGTTCGGCACGCTGAGTAAGAAAGAGCGAATGCACAAAGCCCGTAAAGCGCTGGAAGAAGTGCGTCTGGAGCTTTCCAGTATCAACCGGTATCCCCATGAGTTTTCCGGTGGTCAGCGCCAACGTATTGCGATTGCTCGGGCATTGATTTCAGAGCCACAGTTTATTTTGCTCGATGAACCGACCTCAGCGCTGGATCGGTCGGTACAGCTAACGGTTCTGGAGCTGCTAAAAGATATCCAAAAGCACCGTGATATTGCCTTCTTGTTTATCAGTCATGATCTCTCTGTGATAAGAGCGATTTCTGATGAAGTGATTGTGATGCAGCGAGGTGAAGTGGTAGAGCGCGGCACACCGGATCAGATCTTTGACCATCCGCAGCAGACCTATACCCAATGCCTGATTGAGGCGTGTATGTTGATAGATGTTGCTGATTAAGCTAAAAAAGTGATTCTTTTTGAAAGAAAAACGCCGCTTTAAGCGACGTTTTATTGTAACGGCTTTGGGATATTTTGCGGGTTATTCCGTGACCACAGAACGAATTTCACCGTCTGCCACTTTAGTGTGTAATTCATCCCCGGCCTTAACCTGATCAGCACGACGGATCACATTACCTTTGGTGTCCCGGGTAATGGAATAACCGCGGCCAAGGGTTGCCAGCGGGCTCACGGTTTCCAGCTTTTCAGCGGCCATTGCCAGTTTGTGGCTGGCATTGAGCAGGCGGCGATCCATGGCATCGAGCAGGCGGTGTTCTGCCTGTTTCAGTCGGGTCGAATTGTGTTTAATTGTTTGCACCGGAGAATGTAAAGCCAGTTTGTATTCGATCCGCTCTAAATGCTGATGATGCCCGGTTGTGAGCTTATTGATTGCGCGTTCTAAGCGGCTGGAAATATCATCCAGATGCTGCTGTTGCTGATTTAATCGCAATTGCGGATGCTGGCGTTCTAAACGGTGTTGTAAGCGAACCAAGCGGGTCGAGTGCTCGGCTAGATAGTTACTCATTGCATGGTGAAGTAACTGTGTTTTTTGACCAATTTTTTGCGTCTGATGGGTCATGTCGCGACTGACCAGCTCTGCTGCCGCAGACGGTGTCGGCGCGCGAACATCGGCAACAAAATCAGCAATAGTCACATCGACTTCATGGCCGACCGCACTGACGATTGGGATCTGGCTGGCGGCGATAGTCCGGGCCACAATTTCTTCGTTAAAGGCCCACAAATCTTCCAATGAGCCACCGCCTCGCCCAACAATCAATACATCACATTCCTGACGGGTATTGGCACGCCCGATGGCTTGCGCTATCGAGATAGCAGAACCTTCCCCTTGTACCATCGTCGGGTAAATAACAACGGGCAGGCTCGGGTCGCGGCGTTGTAAAACGTTCAGAATATCATGCAGTGCCGCACCTGTTTTCGAGGTCACAATACCCACTTGCTGAGGCTGCTCCGGCAGTGATTTTTTCAGTGACTGGGCAAATAACCCTTCAGCGGCAAGAGCCATCTTTAGCTGCTCAAATTGTTGCTGTAAGCGACCATCCCCTTCCGGCTGCATGCTTTCGATGATCAGCTGGTAATCACCGCGCGGTTCATACAAGGACAAACGCGCTTTAACCAGTACCTGGGTGCCATTGGCTGGCTTGAAGGTTACCCGGCGGTTGTTACCACGGAACATGGCACATTTTACCTGAGCGCGGGAATCTTTCAGGGTGAAGTACCAGTGGCCGGAAACCGGCATCGACAGGTTTGACAATTCACCAACCAGCCAGACAATACCCATTTCATTTTCGAGTAATAATCGGACTTCAGCATTAAGGCTGGAAACGGTATAGATACGATCGTTAGATTGGGTCTGTTGAGCGAACATAGTCACGAGGTGAAACACCTGTTATCGAAAGGCAAAGTGAAGTGCTGGAAGAGAATGAAAAGTGTACAGGCAGATCTATAGACAGATCATGGGCGTACACGGCTGACCGTAGCACCGGAAACTTAACCGACATATATTACGTATCAAGTAAAAAGTGTCAATAAAAAAATATAATTTTTTTGTAGCCAAACGATTGCACCCTACGTATAATTTGTTCGCAATATTTTATCCTTCTATAAACCTTAACTCGGTGTGAGATATTGCAATGTTACGTATCAAACAAGAAGCTTTAACTTTTGATGATGTTCTGCTGGTTCCAGCACACTCTACGGTTCTCCCTAACACTGCCGATCTGCGCACCCAACTAACGAAGAAAATTACGCTAAATATTCCTATGGTTTCTGCTGCAATGGACACAGTAACCGAGGGGCGTTTCGCCATTGCGTTAGCTCAGGAAGGTGGTATCGGTTTCATCCACAAAAACATGCCTATCGAACAGCAAGCGGATCAGGTTCGCATGGTTAAAAAGTTCGAGGCTGGTGTGGTGTCTGAGCCTGTGACTGTAAAACCAACGGCTACGATTGCTGACGTGAAAGAGCTGACTGCAATAAATGGTTTTGCTGGTTTTCCGGTTGTATCTGATAACAACGAGCTTGTTGGTATCATTACTGGCCGTGATGTACGTTTTGTTACCGACCTTTCGATGCTGGTTGAACAAGTGATGACGTCAAAAGATAAGTTGGCGGCAGCGAAAGAAGGTGCTTCGCGTGAAGAAGTTGAAGCCATCATGCAAGAGCACCGTGTAGAGAAAGTGCTACTGGTGAATGATAACTTCCAACTTAAAGGCATGATCACCGCGAAAGACTTCCAGAAAGCAGAACGTAAGCCTAACGCATGTAAAGATGAGCTAGGCCGCCTGCGTGTTGGCGCTGCAGTTGGTGCCGGCGCGGGTAACGAAGAACGCGTTAAAGCATTGGTTGAAGCGGGTGTTGATGTGCTGCTTATCGATTCATCTCACGGCCACTCTGAAGGCGTTCTGCAACGCATTCGTGAAACCCGTGCAGCCTTCCCTGAATTACAAATCATCGGTGGTAATGTCGCGACGGCTTCAGGTGCGCGCGGACTCATCGATGCCGGCGTCGATGCGGTTAAGGTTGGTATTGGCCCTGGTTCTATCTGTACAACACGTATCGTAACCGGTGTGGGTGTTCCTCAGCTAACGGCTATTTCTGAAGCTGTAGAAGCAGCATCAGACTTTGGTATTCCTGTCATCGCTGATGGCGGTATCCGTTACTCTGGCGACATGTGTAAAGCGATTGCTGCTGGTGCATCATGTGTGATGGTCGGTTCAATGTTTGCGGGTACTGAAGAAGCACCGGGTGAAGTTGAACTGTATCAAGGCCGTGCTTATAAATCTTATCGTGGTATGGGCTCACTCGGTGCGATGTCTCAAGGTTCTTCTGATCGTTACTTCCAGTCTGATAATGCTGCTGACAAGTTGGTTCCTGAAGGTATCGAAGGTCGCGTTGATTACAAAGGCCATGTCAAAGAAATCGTTCACCAGCAAATGGGCGGTCTTCGTTCTAGCATGGGCCTGACGGGTTCAGCAACGATTGAAGAAATGCGTACTAAAACTGAGTTCGTTCGTATCTCTGGTGCGGGTATTAAAGAGTCACACGTACATGATGTGACCATTACTAAAGAAGCGCCGAACTACCGTATGCGTTGATTTGTTTACTGATCATTCGATCGTGACGAAAACGTTTGCCTGCGCGGGAAACTTGTATAAGATCGGGGGCGTTTTATGGCCCCCACTTTTTTCAATTATTTTTGAGACTTCTCGATAATGACTACATCCACAAATATTCATGACCAACGTATCCTTATTCTGGATTTTGGTTCTCAATATACTCAGCTGATCGCCCGTCGTATCCGTGAAATCGGTGTTTATTGTGAGCTCTGGAGCTGGGACGTTGATGAAGCCGATATTCGTGACTTCAACCCGAACGGTATTATTCTTTCTGGTGGTCCGGAGAGCGTAACCGGAGATGAATCACCTCGCGCACCACAATATGTGTTTGAAGCGGGTGTACCTGTGTTTGGTGTTTGTTACGGCATGCAAACAATGGCCGAGCAGCTTGGCGGCAAGGTTGCAGGTTCTACTAAGCGTGAATTTGGTTACGCGCAAGTCGAAGTTGTTGAACCAACAGCATTCTTTAAAAATATTGAAGATGCAATCGCCGAAGATGGTAATGCGTTGCTGGATGTATGGATGAGCCACGGTGATAAAGTGGTCGAAATCCCGTCTGGCTTTGTCAAGGTTGCGCAAACAGATACTTGCCCCTATGCGGCAATTGCCAATGAAGAGAAGCATTTCTACGGTGTGCAGTTCCACCCGGAAGTTACCCATACCCGTCAGGGCATGCGGATTATTGAGAACTTCGTTCTTAACATCTGTGGCTGTGAGAAGCTTTGGACATCAGCCAACATCATCGAAAATGCTATTGCGGACATCAAAGAGCAAGTAGGCGATGATGAAGTTATTCTCGGTCTGTCTGGTGGTGTTGATTCATCAGTCGTCGCCATGCTTATTCACCGTGCAATTGGTGACAAGCTGACCTGTGTCTTTGTTGATAACGGCTTACTTCGTTTAAACGAAGGTGAGCAGGTCATGGACATGTTTGGCGACCACTTCGGTCTGAAGATTGAACATGTTAAAGCGGAAGACCGTTTCTTAGATGCATTGGCTGGCGAGAACGATCCTGAAGCAAAACGTAAGATCATTGGTCATGTATTTATCGATGTATTCGACGAAGAATCAAAGAAACTGAAGAATGCTAAGTGGCTGGCTCAGGGAACCATTTACCCGGATGTGATTGAATCAGCGGCTTCGAAAACAGGTAAAGCACACGTTATCAAATCGCACCACAATGTGGGCGGTCTGCCTGATGATATGGAAATGGGTCTGGTTGAACCGCTTAAAGAGCTGTTCAAAGATGAAGTGCGTAAGATTGGTTTAGAATTAGGCCTGCCTTACAACATGCTTTATCGTCACCCATTCCCTGGGCCTGGTCTGGGTGTGCGTGTACTTGGCGAAGTGAAGAAAGAGTATTGTGAATTGCTACGTCGTGCGGATGCTATCTTTATTGAAGAGCTGCACAACGCCGATCTTTATAACAAGGTGTCTCAGGCATTCACCGTATTCCTGCCTGTTCGCTCTGTCGGTGTTATGGGTGACGGTCGTAAATACGACTGGGTTGTATCTCTGCGTGCGGTTGAGACTATCGACTTTATGACCGCGCATTGGGCACATCTGCCATACGATTTCTTAGGTAAGGTTTCGAACCGTATCATCAATGAAGTCGATGGGATCTCGCGTGTGGTTTACGATATTTCGGGTAAACCGCCTGCAACTATCGAGTGGGAATAATATTTCTTTGCGGGTTCATGTCGCGTTTGGCATGAACTTGCGACGAAAGAAATACATCGTGCTGGTCGAGCCAATTCGGCAAGTATGAATTAAAAAGGCACCTTCGGGTAATGCCGATCAGTTAAGGATCAGTTGAACGATCCTATGAGGCTGACATAATCCGGAATCAGTTAATGATTCCGGATTTTTTTATGCAACTTTCAGATGCTCTTGCCTCCGTTTCCCTTAAC
>NZ_JAKJSP010000014.1:0-244934 GCF_050337085.1 Photobacterium sagamiensis
CACCAACTTTTTTACCCGCTTCGATAGTGAAACTAAGATTATTCAGGATCAGTTTGTTCTCCGATGGCTGATCACCGCCACTTTGCCCTATTTCCGGGTAACGATAACTCAAATTTTTGACCGTTAAAGTGACATGCTTCAACGCCTTTTTTTGAGCATCAGTCATTATGGCTAAGTCGGCTTTCGGTATTTCGTTGTTTAAAATATTCTGCACACTGTCAATGCTAACCATACCCATTTGAAATACCGTCGCAATACGCCCCATATGCATAAAAGGCAATGCCAACAATACCGAGTAGGAAAGAAATGCGGTTAGTTCACCAATCGTCAGCTGGTGCTGCAATAAATAGTAACCACCGAGTCCGAGAATTAACACTTTCATCAATTGGTTGGCGTAGTCCAATATAGGCATCACAAAGGTCTGGATTCGGGTTATCTTCATGGTGCAGTCATAAAGCCGTCGATTCACCTTGTCTATTTCTTTACTGACCCAGGGGCCCATTTGTTGATTCTTAATCAGATCGATACCAGACAAATAATTCATCAGTTGTTCAGACAAATCCTGCAATCGATTCAAGCGTTCCGTGTGTAAAGCCCGCAACTTTCTAAACCCTATCCGGAAAAATACGAATGCAATGACAATGGGAATGACAGAATACAGTGTTAGCTCGGGGGAAATCCTCCACATCCATATCGGAGTTAACGACAACGCAAACAGGATGTTAAACAGTTGCAGAAAACCAATGCCATAAAAAAGGCGAATGCCAGTTAAATCATTGTTAATAATCGATATTAACTTTCCAGATGGATATCGATTATGAAAAGAGGCAGGCAAACGATTAAGTCGGTAAAGCAGGTCGTTTTTGAGGGCAGCTTCGGTAATTCGGCCTGGGTTTAATGCATACATTCGTGACAGCACTCTAACCAACACCATCACTATCGCAAAGATAATCACAACCTCGACATTGTTAACTAACTCAGTTTGTGCGGCGGCAGATGACTGGTTTAATAAATCGATCGCCAACTGGATATGGCGGGGAATTTCAACCTGCAGCCAGTTCACAACAAAAATGCAAAGGATCGCAAATAAATAAGAATATTTATTCAGTAATAAATAATGAAGTATAAAACCAGATTTAGTCACTAGTTGTTGCCTTATCATCACAAGTTAACTGGTAATGACTGACACAGGCATCAATGATTAGTTGCCGGGCATCGCCCCGTTGCTCCAGCCGTTCCAATAGCCAGCTAGGCAGTCTGATGGGTTGCGTTTTAATTCCTGGCTTGCGCCCGCATCCGGGCCGTTTGCCACCGTGATCACAACAAGATCTCTTAGTTTCAGCTGATTTACTGTTCAAAATAGCCCCTATGTCCGGATAGTCGTCTAATTAGGTAAATCTTGAATTCAACTTGATAAGTGTACGCCTATCAAGTCAAGTAGCAATGTTTCAGTTCGACAATTGCACGCCTCATACGCCAATGCGATTGACCGCTTGGAGAAGGAGGGACGACTGCGAACGGATGTCGAGCAGCGGCAAGTGAAGTATCTCAGGGAAAAATACTTCCATTTAAATTCGAGGTTGGTCATTGAGCCGCTGTATTAAATGGGGAAGAGTGAAATTCCGAGCCCAGACTAAATATTTTGCAACATATAGCCCTACGAGCGGCATGGGTCAAGTTGATAGAGTTCTCAATTATTGGATTACATTGGTATTTCTACACCGATAACAATTGCATAGCCGAACAAATATGTCACTATGCAATCATACGTTATGCAAATGAGCTAATACTCAATTAAGCCACCATGAGATAATACCTCTACACAATGCGACATACTCATGTGGCGAATCGACCTAGGATAAGGATTGATTAACAATGGATGTTAAAAGTATCAGTGCTAGGCTTATCATTCCCTTTGTCATCATCGTTACCATCTTTTTAGCAAGTTTTGGCTGGCTGAATTACACCCAGACCCAATCGCAGTTAGAGCAACAACTACAAGTACAAGTGAATAACAGCTTACAGCGGATGCAGCTGAGCCTGCCCGGCCCTATCTGGAACTACGAGCTCGACTTTCTAGCCCAAAATGTTGCCTCGGAAATGAAATCAAACTTTATGGCAGCTATTGTCGTCAAAAATGACAGTGAGACCATGATGATCCGCGCAAAGGACAGCAATGGAAACCTTGTTGAAGTCGACCAGCCTCCATCCAATAGCACTTTCCAACTTTCCTCTGAACTGTATTATGACGATGGCGACAACAACAACCAAGTCGGTAACGTTACCGTTTACATAGATGATATCGCCATTCGCACCCTGCTTTCCCAGGCGCTGTGGGAACTGGCTATCCAGATCCTTGCCCTGGACCTGGCGATTGTAGCCCTGATGTACTTCATCCTTTCACGCACGGTACTTCGCCCCCTGAAAGATATTACCCGCGCGGTTCGCGATATCGCTGAGGGTGAAGGCGATCTGACCCAACGCCTGGATACGCATGGTAGCGATGAGATCAGCCAGTTGGCACAAGGTATCAACCAGTTCATTACCAAACTCCAAACCATTATCCGTAAAGTCTCCACGACCGCCGAACAACTACTTGATAGTGCTGATGTAATGAAATCCATCAGTGATACAACCCATGCAGATCTACACACTCAACAAGATCAAATTACCCAGCTGGCGAGTGCAGCAACCCAGATGAGCAGCACCAATGAAGAGGTGGCTCAGAATGCAGCTGCTGCCTCGGACTCTGCCTCCGAGTCAACAATACTGGCGAAAAACGGTAGCCAATTGGTCAAAGACGCAGTCAAGGTGATCGAAGCCTTAGCAAATCAGGTAGAAAAAATTACCAATGTTATTCGATGCCTGGAAGCCGAGAATAAACAAATCGACACCATGACCGACGAGATCAAAAAAATTGCAGATCAAACCAACCTGCTGGCGCTTAATGCCGCTATCGAAGCGGCGAGGGCTGGAGAACAAGGGCGCGGCTTCGCCGTCGTCGCCGATGAAGTTCGCGTCTTAGCACAACGTACCCAGGAGTCCACAAAAGGGATCTACCAGATCACTGAAGCTCTGCAGAGCACCACCAAGGACGCCGTCAATGTCATGCAACTGACCCAATCCCAGGCAAAACAAGGGGTCTCAGAGGTCAACAAGACCGACATCGCTATTGAAAGCATCACTCAAGCCATCGCCAATATTTCTGATATGAATGCCCAGATTGCCCAGGCATCCGATGAGCAAAGCTGCGTGGTCAGTGACGTCAGCAAAAATATTACCAATACCCTGCAGATCGTGCAGGAAAGTGTTGCACGCGCGGATCAAACTTCGCAAACCAGCATACAATCAGCGCAACTGGCAGCGGAGCTACGCCAGTTGATGACCCTCTTCAAGGTATAACGATCACAGGTTAACCACTCTCTGGTTTGCCGCTAATTTTTACTTCACAACTCGGAGTTCCTTATGACTAAATCAGGTCGAAAATTACATCGCAGTGTTATTGCGTTTTTTAGTATGGCCTTTGTACTATTTTTTCAACTCAACCTGGCACAGGCCGCTACACTGCCCACTGAAATCAAGCTAGCCAGTGAGGCCTGGGAGGATTCCACCAACGAGGACGGCACCGGCCTTTATTGGGATATTATGCGGCTGATCTATGAGCCATTAGGCATCAAGGTCGAATACAGCACCACGTCTTACGCCCGTAGTGTAGCCTTGGTTAAACAGAAAAAGGTCGATGCCTGGCTGGGTTCCTATATCGAAGAAGAAGAAAATATCATCTATCCTAAATGGCATTTCGATGCCGATGTCGTTGCCGCCCTTTACAAGAAAGACCCAGACTTCCAGTGGCAGGGAGAAGAGAGTCTGGCGGGCAAAAACGTTGGCTGGATCAAAGGCTATGACTATAACGAATACATCAAAACCCAATTCCATAACAAAGAATTCAAAACTCGGAAGCAAGCAGTAGAGCTGCTGAAAAAGGGCCGCCTTGATTTTTTCCTGGAGGCTCAGGTCGAATTGGAAATCGAGCTTGAAAAAGACTATCTCAACTCGGAAGAGTTTGACTATAACACCCTGATGAATTTGAATCTCTACCCGGCCTTCGCCAATAATGAGCGGGGAAGACAGCTACAACAAGTCTTCGACGAACGCTTTGCCAAGTTGCTCAAATCCGGAGAGATCAAAGCGCTATTTGATAAATGGGAATGGTCCACATTCCCCTTCACTATTTGAGAGTTATCTCGGGTTATACGTTCTTTTATGACGTTTTTTGTAAGCGGAAAGTTATAGGGGGCTCAGCCCCCATAGCACCAACAAACAAGCTCGCCATGACCAGGTAAGATTTTGATATCAATCACAATTCTTCAAAAATCTACAAATAAATTTTGATTACTTTCACTATGTTTACCAAAGTTAACTATAAGAGACATGTTCAAAAAAATAATTGATATAAAGGAATTCATGGATGAATAAAATCCTTCTAGGGTTAATCCCAAGGGTAATGAGAGGCTCGATACTTACCGCTACTTTGGCAACTGCACTATTGAGTCCGGTGTATTCTATCGCCGCTGGGTCAACTAAAACACCATCTGAGATTACCTTTCTGACATGGTATAAATATATAAGTGACGATGTTGTGGCTGAATTTGAAGCCGAGTACAACGCTAAGGTCAATTTCGTTTATTTTGATTCTGACGATACCCGTAATGTGATGCTGACTCGCTCTGGTACTGATGAGTACGATCTGATACTTCTTGATTCGGTCAGCATACCTCTCTACAAAAAACTTAACTGGGTCACGTCTTTTAATCATAAGAGTGCTCCCAATCTTAACCATGTAAAGTTACCTGTATTATCGAATTTGGATAAGAAAGATCATAGCTGCGCACCTTACACCTGGGGTACCACCGGCATTGCTTATCGGAAAGATCTGGTACCTGAGCCCATTACCAGTTGGAAACAGATATTTGATCCCGCCCCTGAGCTGCAGGGTAAAATAGTCATGTCAATCCTGGCTGAGGAAGTGGTAGGCATGGCACTGAAATCCCTGGGTTATTCCATGGGAAGCGACAACAGACAGGAACTTGAAGAAGCCCGTCAACTGCTACTTGCCCAGGCACCAGCTGTTGCCGGTTATTCTGCAGTAACTGCAGACGCTGAAATATCAAAACTGGTATCGGGGGAAGTCAGTGTTGTCCTTACTTATAGCAGCGATGCATTGTCGCTGAAAGAGGCTGAGCCACAAATTGAATATGTACTGCCTGAAGAGGGAGGCGCCATTTGGGCTGATTTTATCTGCCTATCTGCCAAAGCTAACAACCCTGAATTAGCACATCGCTTTATTAATTTTATTAACCAGCCTGAGCAAGCAGCCAATAATGCGTTATTTATGTACACTGCAAGCCCAAACTTGGAAGCAGAAAAACTTTTACCTGCTGATTTCCTGAATGACCCTATTATCTATCCTAATAAAGCGCTAACTGCCCGATCTGAAACGTATAATAAACTGTCACCGCGTACAATAAAAAAACAAAATTCAATCATGAATGAACTGAGAAGTACATTGGAATAAATACGTTTACTATGTATGGATTAATGGTATGCACCGTAAACCCAAAGCACTTTTTTGGGGGAGAGAGAAAATTAATCGGCATGTTGCAAGCCCTTACCGGAAAAGGGGCTTAGTCAGCTTGACCTGACGCGCTATATCACTTTGATATTAGTCATGATTTTTTAAAATTCGACAAATGAATTTTGACTAACTTCACTATGGATACCAAAGTTAATAATAAAGATATATTCAAAAAGTCATTTAGATAGGGATTCATGGATGAATAAAATATTTTTAGCGTTAATCTCAAGGGTAAAGAGAGGCTCGATACTTACCGCCACTTTAGCAAGCGCATTCTTGAGCCCGATTTATTGCATCGCCGCTGATTCTACTCAAACGCCATCTGAGATTACTTTTCTGACGTGGGGAAAATATATAAGTGGCGATGTTGTGGCTAAATTTGAAGCCGAGTACAACGCTAAGATCAATTTCGTTTATTTTGACTCGGACGATGCCCGTGATGAGATGCTGACTCGCTCTGGTACTGATGAGTACGATCTGATACTTCTTGATTCAGTCAGCATACCCTTCTACAAAAAACTTGACTGGATCACATCGTTTAATCATAAGAGTGCTCCCAATCTTAGCCATGTTAAGTTACCTGTCTTATCGAATTCAACTAAGAAAGATCATACCTGCACACCTTATGCCTGGGGTACCACCGGTCTTGCTTATCGGAAAGATCTTGTATCAGAGCCAATTACCAGCTGGAAACAGATATTTGATCCCGCCCCTGGCCTGCAGGGCAAAATACTCATGTCACCCATGGCTAATGAGGTGGTAGGCATGGCACTGAAATCCCTGGGTTATTCCATGGCAAGCGGCAACAGGCAGGAACTTGAAGAAGCCCGTCAACTGTTACTTGCTCAGGCACCAGCTGTTGCCGGTTATTCTACCGGGGCTATAGACTCTGAAATATCAAAACTGGTGTCGGGGGAGATCAGTGTTGCCCTCACTTATAGCAATCATGCATTGGAACTAAAAGAGGCAGAGCCACAAATTGAATATATACTGCCTGAAGAAGGGGGCGCCATATGGGCTGATTTTGTCTGCCTTTCAGCAAAAGCTAACAACCCTGAATTAGCGCACCGCTTTATTAATTTTATCAACCAGCCAGATCTAGCAGCCGATAATGCGTTATTTATTTACGGTGCAACACCAAACACGGAAGCAGAAAAACTGTTACCCGCTGAATTCCTGAATAACCCTGCTATTTACCCTGATAAAGCTTGCGTTGCTCAATCTGAAACCTATGAGGTATTGTCATTCCGTACAATAAAAATACAGAATTCGATCATGAATGAACTGAAAAACAAATCGAAATAAAGGCGCTTATTATGCCTGGGTTACTGATATGCACCTTAAGCCCAAAGCACTTTTTTGTGGGGGCTAAAACATTAAACGGCATGTCGTAATCGCTTACTGGTCAAGTGATTTCGAAATCTTACCTGACCCGCTCTACCGTATTGATATAAATCACAACTTGTTAATATTAGACGAATGAAATTTGATTAATTTTACTGTCGGTACCAAAGTTAATCGTAAAATCATATTCACGAAAATTAATTTCTATAGAGAGATCACGGATGAATAAAATCACTTTAACGTTAACCCCAAGGGTAATGAAAGGCTCTATACTTACCGTCACTTTGGCAACTGCCCTATTGAGTCCGGTTTATTCCGTCGCTGCTGAGTCTACGAAAACGCCATCTGAGCTTACTTTTCTGAATTGGGGTGATTATATAAGTGACGATATTGTGGCTGAATTTGAAGCCGAGTACAACGCTAAGGTCAATTTCGTTTATTATGAATCGGACGATGCCCGTGATGAGATGCTGACTACCTCTGGGGCTGGTGGGTATGATCTGATAATGCTTGATTCAGTCAGCATACCTCTCTACAAGAAACTTAACTGGGTCACGTCTTTTAATGTTACGAGTGCTCCCAATCTTAACCATGTGAAATTACCTACCTTATCGAATTTGGATAAAAGAGATCACACCTGCGCAGCTTACTCCTGGGGCTCCACCGGCATTGCTTATCGGAAAGACCTTGTACCCGAGCCCATTACCAGCTGGAAACAGATATTTGATCCCGCCCCAGAACTACAGGGGAAAATACTCATGTCAACCCTGTCTGAGGAGTCAGTAGGCATGGCACTGAAATCCCTGGGCTATTCCATGGGAAGCGCCAACAGGCAGGAGCTTGAAGAAGCCCGTCAACTACTACTTGCCCAGGCACCATCAATTGCCGGTTATTCAGCTGTGGCTGCGGACTCTGCAACATCAAAACTGGTGACGGGAGAGATCAGTGTTATCCTCACTTATAACAGTGATGCGTTGGTGTTAAAAGAGAAAGAGCCACAAATTGAATATGTACTGCCTGAAGAGGGGGGCGCCATTTGGGCTGATTTTATCTGCCTGTCTGCAAAAGCTAACAACCCTGAATTAGCGCATCGCTTTATTAATTTTATCAACCAGCCTGAGCAAGCAGCCAATAATGCGTTATTTATTTACGGTGCAACCCCAAACACGGAAGCAGAAAAACTGTTACCCGCTGAATTTATGAATAACCCTGTTATTTACCCTGATAAAGTTGCAGTAGCACAATCTGAAACATACAAGGCACTGTCACCCCGTACAATAAAAAAACATAACTCGATCATGAATGAACTGAGAAAGACATTGCAATAAATACGTTTTTCATTTGTTGTATGGATGACTGATATGCACCTTAAGCCAAAAATAGCACTTAGTATTTTTCCAGTTATATTGCTGCAAATTGTTGTGCTGTTAATTCCTTCCTTCATGATCTATCAGGATTATTTTGGCGAGCAAATTAAGGGGCATATCAGAGATTCTATTGTACAAGTACAAAATGCACTGGATTCCCAGCTAACCGCTATAGAGGCTGACAGCTCCATTTTTTCTCAAAGTGTGATACTGAATCGGTATCTTCGAACCGAGGATGAAACCATTCGTTTTAATGTAATGCATCAGGTGTTATTAAAGGAATTCTCTACTTTCATGAATGCTCATCCCGAGTACATAGAGATCAGCCTGATAATGCCAGACGGCTATGAGGAAGTTTCATTGGTGAATAATCACATCACCAACGTTACTGATGAAGAACAAGACACCAGTTACTTCAAAAATATCGCTGAATCGAAATCTAATTTTGAAATTAATACCTTTATGAATCCCGATACCGATGAATGGACATTGGTTTCAGCCAGAAAAATTTTCCAAAAAAATGCCATTGAGCAATCTGGATCGACAAAAAAAGTTATCAAAGGCTATCTGATTGTCAAAACCAATTTTGATTTTTTAAATTATTTATTGACAAACAATAGCTTGGTGGCTACTGGCTTTGTGATAATACACGATACCAAGGGCACCCCGATCTTAATGAATGTGTTTGATGAATTAATATTTGACGACCGACTCAAAGTTGTTAATGAAACCGTATATAGCAACAAAATTAAAATTTCAAATTGGTCCCTTAACGGTGAATCTTATATTGTCGGGCAGAAACAACTGATTAATAGCCTGTTTTTCAGTATCGGATGGCCTGAATCAGAATTAAACCAATTATTCAAAAATGTGAGCTATGCATCCATACAGAACTCTTTGATAGTGATTCTGTTGAGTGTATTAGTATTATTTTGGATATTAAATAAGCTACTTGTTAAACCCATTCTTCAGCTAAGTCTTTCAGCCAAAAATATGGGCCAGGGAGATTCTCTGTGGTCATTCAAATCAAAAGCCGATGATGAACTGACAGATCTGGCCAACACAATAAAGGATATGGGCCAGGGCTTGATCAAGCAAAAACAAAAAGTGCATGAAATAGCCTACCAGGACAGCCTGACCCAATTGCCAAACCGGCGTCAGTTTATTGATGAATTGAATCGCCAATATTGTACAACTCATGCAGAGCCGCCCAATATTGCCTTATTATTTATTGATTTGGACGGGTTCAAACAGGTCAATGACACCTGTGGTCATGAGGCCGGTGATCAGGTGCTGATAGCCGTTGCCGAACGGCTCAAGCACGTACTGAGGGCGGATGATACCATAAGTTATGCTGCTGACGGCTCGGGTTCAATACAACATACAATAGCTCGATTAGGAGGAGATGAGTTCACAATCCTCCTGAAAAAAATATCAGATCGCGATGCTGCTGGACGTGTTGCAGAACGCATACTTCACGCCTTTAGCAAAACGATTAACGTCACTGGTCGGGAATTTTTAATTGGGGTCAGTATCGGCATATCTTTAGCGGATGAGAGCGGAGAAAGTGCGGTCGAACTTTTGAAAAATTCCGATACTGCGATGTATGACGCCAAAATGCAGGGCAAAAATACCTACCGGTTCTTCTCCAGAACCGTCGCCCTGAAATCGCTCAAAGCCTTGGAAATCAAAGAAGATCTCCGAAGGGCAATTAATAACAACGAACTGAAGTTAGCCTATCAGCCACAGATTTGTACGAAAACCAGAAAAATTGTTGGATGCGAGGCGCTGGTACGTTGGAACCATCCGGTTAAGGGGTGGATACGTCCCGATGTGTTTATACCGATTGCGGAAGAGTCTGGCTTGATTATCTCTCTGGGCCGCTGGGTCCTGCTGGAAGCATGCCATCAGATCAGACAGTGGCAACTAATGGGGTATCCAGCGGTTCGCGTATCGGTTAACGTGTCTTGCGTACAACTGGCAAGAGATAATATGCACCAGGTCGTTCTGGATTGCCTGGCGGAAACCGGACTCAGTGCTGACTTATTGGCAGTGGAAGTCACTGAATCCAGTATATTACAAGGTTCAGATTCCATCGTTCAGCTGGAAAAAATTCAATCTGAAGGTATCCGAATCGCTCTGGATGACTTTGGCACCGGCTACTCCTCATTGAGCGCCCTGAGAGGCTTACCGATCAATGAGTTAAAAATTGATAAAAGCTTTATCACTGATTTAACCAATGGCGAAGATGGAAAAGCGATTGTTTCAGCCATTATTGCCATGGCACATCAACTGGATCTTCAAGTCGTCGCTGAAGGGGTTGAAACAAATGAAGAGTTGGATTTCCTGGAACAAACCAGAGCAGATATTATCCAAGGCTATTATTTCAGCAAGCCGTTGATGGGCAATGGCTTGGCTGAATTCCTTTCATCTCATTCAGACAATCAGAGAAAAACCATAAGAAAGCCGAAGCTATTTGCTTTGAAATCAAAGGCATTGTGACATTACGAATGTCGAAACTCGCCGTTTGAACCAAAATCACAATACCAATTAACCTCTTCGTTAACAGAAAATTGCTCTGAATCGAAAATGTCCCAAAGTAAGTTACGACACTTTTTATGTAACTGGCCAATGAGCAGTTTTACGATATTTTTGCTAATGTAAGTTGATATTGAGTTAGAACTGGTAAGTTTGTATGACAAAGCTAAAAAAGGCATAAAATACCGACGGAGAAAAAGTTACTAGAAGGCATAACTCCATACTCTCCTCTCCTACATGAGCAGAGTATGACAGACAAAGAGTGGGATTCATTTTTTGACAGTGATGAAACGGTTTCAGATGAATTTATGGCCGTTCGGTCCGTTAACATTGAAACTGATTCAACGTCCATTTTTGATGAAAATGATAACTGCCAAGAACCATCCGATAGCGTTTTACTATATGAAATTTAGCTTATTTCAACGTGATTTACCTCGCAAGCGAGCGTAAAGTTCACTTGTACTAAGCGATCAAGTTACATCCGAAATAGCTCAACCCGCAGATGGCTTTCGTCTTCGTATGCGACAACCGATTGAAAATAGCCGCTTTGCTCTATAACGGCAGAAAATAAATCTTTGTGATCAGAACTGCCAATGAAAAGTATCTGGGTGGATTTGAGCATCAGTCCGTCATCATCAAAGCTCGATGTTAAATCTTCATCAACCACACATACCAGTACCTTGCCATATCGAGCATTCAGGTCGATCTTGTGGGCCAGCGAGTATTGAACTTTGGTACGAAGCTGAGATTCTATTTCCCTAATGAGTCCGACAAAACGGTACAGGTCAGTTGAGCAGGTCTGCAGTAAGCGCTCTCGGTCCCGAACTAAAATTGATTCCAAGTTGGTACCCGATTGTCGACTGAGCAAAAGCCAATTTTTAGTCGACTTCCTGACAGCCCGATATCGATTGGCTTTGAGTACGCGTTTGAGATACTGAACAAGCAGATTATTCTTCTCAGTTAGGGTAAGGCGTTTGTCGAGTTTTTTAAATTCCAGGTGTAACAAGGCGTGAGTACTAATATCTAATAGCAGTTGGGATTGGCTCATTCGAGTACCGAGTTGGAACAGGTATTAATAATAATATCATACTATTACTGTCGTAAGATAATAGTCACGTTCGCTCTCTTCTTCCTAGATCGAGCATCTTAACGTGTTTCAGACAGATAGTGGTACAGGCAGATAGTGGTACAGGCAGAAATCTCGTGGTTTGGGATACTTTTCCTTATTCGAGGCGTTCAAGTTAGAGCAAAAATTCTAACTTACTTTTGTCCCACATCGAGTTAGTCGTTCCTGCCAACTCGTTCCTGCCAACTCGTTCCTGCCAACTCGTGTTCCTGCCAACTCGTGTTCCTGCCAACTCGAAAGTGCCCCCCATTGTGAGTTAACGTAATTACTCATTCATAAGCTGCTGCAACGCATCAGGAATGCATTAATCGCTTTTACCGCCCCCATGGTATTCCTCTCAATACACGGCACCTGCACCAAGCCATCGATCGGATCACAAGTCAACCCGAGGTTATGCTCCATAGCAATTTCAGCTGCGTTTTCTACCTGCTCTGGTGTCCCGCCCAGCACTTCCGTCAACCCCGCGGCCGCCATAGAGCATGCGACACCAATTTCCCCCTGGCAGCCAACTTCAGCTGCGGAAATTGATGCATTGGCTTTATACAGCGAGATAAATCAGCCATCAGCAATGAATGATGATCAATTGGTTTTTATTTTCACCATCAATAATAGAACGCTGTACTTTTGTGATGTTTATGGCGCTATGAAGGAGGATGCATGTTGGAAAATAAACAACTTCAACCTCAAATCAACCAACTTAATTAAAGAACCTTAGCTGATGTCATCACAATTGGTAGCTGTGATATCTAGTTCTAAACACAATATCAAGTTGGATACTCACCAAAATTCTAAGTGCGATCAATCAACAAGCAATGCTGAGAGAGCTGATAAGGTTGCTTTCAAGTTATTAAAACGGACTGCTTACACTACGTGTTTTATAATACTGCGAGAGTTACCATTAATCAGGCTGATACTCAGACGTAGACAAAACCGCACCGGAGTTGTTACTCGGTTCAGATCGTGAGCCAGCAAAGGCCCCGGTCAAGGCAATCAGGGTCGATACCAGCATTGCTAAGATCATTGGCCAAAGTGTTTCATTACTTAACATTGCTGCCAGCGCACTGACGGCCGCACCGATTCCGTACTGTACAGCGCCAAGCAGCGCTGATGCGACACCGGCATTTTTATCAAAATAACGCATAAAACAGGCGCTGGAGTTTGCCATGATGCCGCCATTGGCCGCAATTGAAATCACAAAACCGGCAACTATAAACCAGAGGTTCCCGGGTGCAATGATCATTGAGCTCACTAACACCACTCCCCCTATTAGCTGCATGCCAAGAAAAACTTTCAACAAGCTTGATGGTTCATAGGTGTGCAACAGAAAGCTATTGGTACGGTTAATAATCACAATACCGATAACATTGGCGATAAATAATCCGGAAAAGAGTTCTGCGGTTACCCCAAAATGTTCGATATAGGCAAATGGCGCATTGGTAATAAAGGTCATCAGCACAGCATAACCGAAGGCCTGTGCAAGCAGGTACCCGAGTGCGCGACGCTCTTTTAATACCGAGATATAGCCACCTGGTACTTTATTTTTTTGGACTTTCTTTGTTTTGGGCATAACAAGTATCGCGCTAAGTGCGACAACCACAGCAATCAGACTGAGTATTATAAAGATCCAGTGCCAGCTCAACGTCTGCATTACCACAGTTCCGAACGTCGGGGCTATGGATGGAGCAAGCATCATTATTAACGCGATCAGTGAAAATAACCGGGCGGCTTCTTTTCCTACCGCATTATCACGGATGGTTGCTGGTACACCCACCACCGCAATGCCACCGCCGATAGATTGCACCACACGCCATGTCCATAACGTTTCTAATGACTGAACACCGGCAAGCAGCAAACTCCCAAACGCAAAAATCAGCAGGCCACCAACCATCACTGGCTTACGACCAAACCGATCCGATAATGGCCCACCGATCAGCTGGCCAATAGCCAGGCCCAGTATATAGATGCTGACGGTCACCGCCACCAGCGACGTCTCTATGTTTAAGTCACCAGCCATCACCGGAATAGCAGGTAAGTAGCTATCGATCGCAAAGGGGCTCATGGCAAAAACGGCAGCGAGCAATAGCAGCAATGACGTTGGTATTTGTTTATTCATAGGTGCCTCTTATTTATCTTTCTGGAAAGATAGTAGCTGGCATTTATCTTCCCAGCAAGATATATTTGATTTATCAATTGGGAGAGATGTCGATGTCGAAACAAGAAAGTGTTGCTAACATATTGAAAAAAATCGAAGAACACTGGCCTGAGTCTTTTGAAAATTATTCTCCGGCGATCCTTCGGATGCACCGCATTCACGATTACTTGCAACAGAACTTGGCTCAAGTGATAGAAAAATATGATCTGCAACGAGCTGATTTCAGTGTGCTGGCAACACTACGAAGAGGTGGCGAGCCCTACTGTTTATCTCCCACCGAACTCTATTGCTCTATGCTGTTCAGCTCAGGTGGCTTAACCAAGGTGCTCGGCCGTATCACAAAAGCGGGGTTGGTGGAACGCATTGATAACCCAGAAGATAAGCGCAGTAAATTAGTACAATTGACAGAAAGTGGTAAATCTCTGATTGATAAAATTATTCAGGAGCTCCATAACAGCGAGCAAAAAAAAATGGCCGTCTTATCTGGGCAGGAACAAGACCAACTCAACACGCTGATGGAAAAGTTCCTGAGCGCCTGGGAATAGCTTTACCAAGGGAGTCGAACAAAGTCAGTCGCCCCTGGCATTTTCCAACATTCATTACTACCAATGTGGTACATAATGAATATCTCATTGGTGAGCCAGCAACTGATCCTGATTCACCTGCTGGTGTATGTGGCCTCACTATGCCAGTCATGCTTGAAACAAACCCATTTAGTTTAGGTTAACCGACACTGAACCATGACCAAAGAGGGAGTGTTAAATACTCAAAGACAATGGGTACTGTATTAGACAGCTTTCTGCATTATGCCTAGACTGATCTAGAGTCAGCAGCAACAGCAAAAAGTAATTTTACCCCTGCCAAGCTCAAGAACACGCTCGCGCTACTATCACAAAGAAACGACATGTCAGGTACTCTCGCGACGACTCCTACCCCGTGATAAGAACAGGCACCACCTTATGACAGATCATCACCCCGGCATTCCCAGTGAAGAAGAACTTCAAAAACTGCCCGCAAACGGTGGGGGGTACTGGAATCGCTTGGTATTCCAGCAAAGTCCTTACCTGTTGCAACACGCGGCTAACCCTGTCGACTGGTATCCCTGGGGTGACGAGGCATTCGATAAAGCCAAACGCGAAAACAAACCGATTTTTATCTCTATCGGCTATGCCACCTGCCATTGGTGCCATGTCATGGCGCGGGAGTCATTTGAAGATGAAGAAGTAGCGGCACGGCTTAACCGCGATTTCATTGCTATTAAGGTCGACAGAGAAGAGCGACCAGATATCGATCAGCTCCATATGGCCGCCTGCCAGTCGATGACAGGCAGTGGCGGTTGGCCGCTGAATTGCTTCCTGACACCGGAAGGCCATGTCTTCTATGCCACCACTTATCTTTCCAAGCATAGCCGTTATGGACGACCCGGTATGATGGAGCTGTTGCCCAGCGTTGCTCATGCCTGGCAAAACCAGCATGAAGTACTACTCAACGGCGCCACACAGCTAAACCATCAACTACAGGCTATGGGTGAGCATGCAGCTAAGGACAAGTTAGCCGACAATATCGAACACCTCGCTTTTGAACAGTTGGAAGATAGCTTTGATGCAATTCACGGCGGCTTTGGCAACGCGCCCAAGTTCCCTACCCCGCATCAGTACCTGTTCTTACTGCGCTATTGGCATCGCAATGGCAACAAGCAGGCGCTTGCTATGGCGCAACAATCACTACAAGCCATGCGTCTGGGTGGCCTGTTCGATCAGATCGGTTTCGGCTTTCACCGTTACAGTACTGACAGCCATTGGCTGTTGCCCCACTTTGAAAAAATGCTCTATGACCAGGCCATGCTGCTGATGGCCTACAGCGAAACCTATGCCGCTACAGGTGATGATTTTTTTAAACAAACGGCCAGTGAGATTGTTAAGTTCCTGACGTTGCGGATGCAGCACCCTGATGGCGGTTTCTACAGTGCGGAAGACGCCGACAGTGAAGGCGTAGAGGGCAAGTTCTATGTCTGGCGACATGAGGAGCTGAAAGCAATCTTAGACAGCCGTGAGCTGAGCTGGTTATCCCGCCACTTCAATATCTCAGAAAAAGGTAACTACACCGATGAAGCAAGTGGTCAGTTGACAGGGGCCAATATTCCTCACCTCTCCCGGTTGCCACAACAGCTGGCAGATCAGGCCAAGGTTTCACTCACCAGCTGGCAACGCCAATGGCAAGCTATTCGCCTCAAACTATTTAGCCAACGAGAGAAACGCGTTCATCCACTGCTCGATGACAAGATTTTAACCGACTGGAATGGCTTGACGATCGCAGCGCTGGCACGGAGCTCATTACTGCTGGACGATACTGATTATCTTCAAATGGCTGAAAAGGCCTTTGATTTTGTTCGGCAACACCTGAGTGATGATAACGATCACCTCGTTAAGCGATACCGCAATGGCAAAACCGGCTTGCCTGCCCACCTGGACGACTACGCCAGCATGATCTGGGCGGCCCTGGAGCTTTACCAGGCCAGCCTGAAGATTGATTACCTACAACAGGGGCTCCGCTGGACAGAAATAGCTTTGAATAAGTTTTGGGATAGCCAAAATGGTGGCTTCTACTTCACCGAAGCCAATACAGAGCTCGCCGTTCGCGCCAAAGAAGCCTATGACGGTGCCATCCCCTCCGGCAATGGCGTCATGGCACGCAATATCGCGCACCTCTATCAGCTCACAGGGCAAAGCATCTGGCACACGCACTTTGACAGCTTAGTTGCAACTTTCGCTTCCCAAATCAACCGCTATCCACCGGGTTACACGCTGTTTTTGGTTGCATTGGATTTAATGTATGGTCCCGGTCAGCGCTTAATATTTGCAGGGTCGAAAGTCACTACCGATGCTATTAAGCCACTTAAAGGGCATTATTTACCCAACACGGTTTGGCTCAAATTAAACAACCATGACAGAGCTGTAATAAATCAGCTCGCCAACCGGTACGCCAACTGGCTTGCCCCCTTCTCCCCCGAGTTCACCAATGACAATATTACTCTTTACCCCTGCCTACAGTTTGCCTGTGAGCAGCCTATAACCGGAAGCAACGACGTTCGGGACCGACTAAAAAAGCTCGTCGCAGACACTTGCTTAGAAACCCTACCCGCCTACCACTTTCTTAAAGGGAAAGACGGCTAGGGTTATGACAGCGATCAGATATAACTTTGACTAAGAAACAGCGCAATCACAAAAAAGGTCACTATGTATAAAATGGAGGTAGAAACCAACTTGAATGAAAATGGATTCTGATCTTTTGTCTTTTTCTTCATCGGTTATTCACCATTTTTATCGGAATTTGACTTTTTATGTATTTATTCAATTTATTACGTCGTGCAGTAGCAATAGTTAAGCATCTGCCTACCGGACAAAACAGTCGACACCAAAAATCCTTAACAAAAAGGGAACCAATCAACGCCAGAGGAAAAACATACCATTGCACACCTACCCCTTCTAACGAGAAAAGCATAGAAAAGGGTTCATAAGAACCAATCGTCGGGTTACGACAAATAAAGATTAACACCAGCGAAAGCCACAATAAAAAATTAACAAAATTCACACTATTTTTAAGTATAAACTTTGAAACAGGCCAGTTATTTTCACCTATTTTGTAAGCCAAACGTTGAATGTGATGAAAAGGACAGAGAATAGAGCAATATATGTTTTTTCCAAACTGAACAATGCCAAGTAAAACACCGAACAACAAAATGTATAATGAAAGCTGTACATCTAAGTCTGGCACAAACCCTAAAGCCAATGATGATAAGGCGGATAAAGACAGTGACGCATTAATCCAGTACCCGATGAATACAACCGAAGCCGCCCCCATAAACAGAAGGTAATATTTTCTCTGTTTCGTGGGTATGTATCGTTCAAGCAATGCCAGTAACACAAGTATCGCCAACACGATATCTTCAATTTGTAGTCGCAGTTTTTTTTCAGGCCAGCTCTGTGCGAAACCGTGCTGAACCGCCACATTATGTGCCGCAACCCGCACCGCGTCGGTTATTCCTTCAGATGTTAGCGTTGCCCCCGAGACGCCATCAATATCATGCCCGACCATCAATCTGTCTGAGATTTTCTTACCCTCAAACTGTCGGTAGAATCCCTGATTGTTGACCTTTCCAACATAGCCTGGCGTATCAACGTGTGACAACAGCTCAATATTGGTTATTTGACCTGATTTATTAAGAGAAAAACCAACCACTAAAGGCCCGCCATAACCTTTGCCTTCAGCAACATAGACGGTTTTATATTTATCGCCTGCCAACACAGAATACGAAAAGTCTTCACCTTGCTTTACTGTTACCTCAGCTGATGAGTAATACTGTTTAAGCAGTTGTAACACACTGGTTTCTTGCGTCGCTCCAAACCACCATGCAGCAATCAGGGATAACATGGCTAACACATGCAAATAATTTGGACGTTTCCGTTTTTTTCTAGTACTCATTGCGCTGTCTTTTCCTGCCGCCAAATAACCAAAAGCTATTCTGGCACTTCCACGAGATGTTTCTAGCAGCAGAGCTGAATAGGTACATAACAGTATTGATATCAATGGAATATTACTAATCACAGAAACGAACATTAATCTTTTTCTTTACTCAGGGTTTATAGCAATCGACGGTTCTTCCTTTTATTATTAATAATTTATTATTATATTTAATAGTTACACATGTTGAAGAGTAAAACGATGAAATTGGAAGATATAGAGCTATTCGTCCATGTAGCTGATCACATGAGTTTTACCGATGCCGCGAACGACTTAGATCTGCCGCAACCCAGTGTTAGCCGTAAAATCAAGCAGCTTGAAGACGGCCTGAAAGTCCGGCTATTTGAGAGAACAAGCCGAAAAATCTGCCTCACCGAACAGGGCGTGCAGTTTTACAAACATTGTAAGGTGATTTTGGATGAGTTATCTACCGCCAAAGAAACCCTGGCCGACTACCAGAATGAGCCAAGCGGAACGCTGACTCTTTGTATTTCTCCCTTATTCGCCGAATTGCTTTCCAGGAAATTTTTTAGCCAGTTTATGAAAGCTTTCCCTGAAATAAAGATTGTATACAAGGCATTCAGACCAGAAGATCTGGAAAAAGAATTTGAGTATGACCTCATGTTTTACATCCATCCGCCTAAAGATCAAAGCATGATCGCCCGGCGGGTATTAAACTGCCCAAGACGTTTTTATGCATCCCCGGCTTATCTGGATAAATGCGGCTACCCTGAGCATCCCTCAGAACTCAGTAACCATAACTGTCTTATATTTGACAGCAAGATACACCCTACCGATAAATTCTTTTATTTAGAAAATGGTCATTTAGAATTTGTTCAAGTCGATGGTACGTTTATCAGCGATTCAATGAACTTAACCATGGATCTCGCGGTACAAGGTCATGGGGTTTGCTGGGTCCCACAGCAATTAGCAGATAACGAAGTGAGAAAAGGCAACCTGGTCTGCCTGTTCGGAGGAAAATACGCCATCGAGCAGTCTTATTACGTTATTTATAGCTCTCGCCGCTATATGGCAAAAAAAGTAAAAGTATTTTTAGACATGTTTACCCAATATATGGAACAAACCCACAACATATTTGATTGCTAAATAATACTAACCAAAATCATTACCTTGGTTGTTCGATTTAGTATAAGCCTATACAGTTTTTGGTATACATTGAATTTTATACGCTGGTTAATATAGATCTACTCTGTATTTCTAGCGGTAATAAAATGGATAACAAAGACGTTAAACAACCAAAAGAAGAAAATGACTCAGTTGAAAATATCAGCCGACGAAAGTTCTTCCGGATTAGTGCTATCACAGCTGGAGTAGCAGCTGCTGGTGGCGCTGCCGGAATGATAAACTACCGTGTTCAAGGCGTGCCTTATGATGACTTCCCGGTAGAGATACTGGACGATGTGCTCAAGCCGATGGATCAGCGCGATTTGATCTTCAGCTACGCAATCTCACCTAAATTGCAGAAGCAGTATCCGGAACGGGATCAGGCTTTTGCTGCTGCCATCAATGAACCGGGATTTAAGTTTAAACATGTCGCCAGAAAATTAGTGGTAAACATGAAGCCGGATCCGTCTGTATGGGATAACAGCAAAATGGGTTATCGCCAGATCGACTGGGCACTGGCCCATGCCAGTAAATCATCACTGGAAAAATATCTTGGTCCCAAAAGTAAATTCGGTGTACCCAATACCGGTGAACACACCTGGGAACAATTGAATTTGGCTCCGGTTAAGTGGGAATTTAATTCACCTTCGGAAGCCTCACAACACATCAAGCGCGCCTGCCACCTTTACGGTGCCGCACGGGTGGGTATTACCCATAATGATCCGCGTTGGAACTTCTCGCCAATCTACGACACCATTGCAGAAAAGACCTACTCTTGGGAAGACGATTTCCCATTCAAACCCAAGACGGTCATCGTGTTAGCCTTCGAAGAAGATTACGAGGCCATTCGTACCGCTCCAGCCCCATTAGCAAGTGGCTCTGTCAGTAACGAATATACCAGAATGTCGCTGGTCGGCGGCCAGGTTGCAGACTTCATTCGCCGCTTAGGCTATCAAGCAGTTGCTTCAGGCAACGATCTCGGCAATAACGTGGCCTATGGCATTGCATCAGGCATCGGGGAAGGTGCCCGTAACGGAACCCTCATCGTCCCTAAGCTTGGCAACCGAATCCGCTTGGCCAAAATCTATACCGATCTGGATTTTGTTGAGTACGACAAACCGCGCGATTTCGGCATTATGGAGTTCTGCGAAAACTGTAAGCGTTGTGCTGAGCAGTGCCCATCCAGCGCGATCAGCATGGATGATAAACCTGATTTTTATCCTACCTATGAAGGTGCCGATAACCCTGACTATGCATGGCATGGCCAGGTTGGCGTTAAAAAGTTTTATAACGACGCGAAAAAGTGTTTCAAGTTTTGGGGCGACAATGGCATTGGCTGTATTGTCTGTGTCAAAGCCTGCCCATGGAACAAACCTGATTTCTGGCATCACAGGATGATCGACGCATCCAATACCTTTACATCCGGCTTTGTCCACAAGTTGATGAAGGACGCTGATATTTTGTTTGGCTACGGCAATATGGATGTTGATAACGCGGTACAAACGTTCTGGCACTCAGAGCAGGAGTCTTAATATGATTGGTTTAATGTGGTACTTAATGGGAATGCTAACAACAGGCGCAGCATGGTGGTATATGAATCTGAACCGGCAGTATCGTTTAAGCCTGGTGGCTAACCTGTGTCTGGTAGCGGTATTTGGTTTCTTATGGATCTGCATTGGCTGGTCGTGGGCATCTTTTGCCGAAGGTGAACCCCGCTCAGGTGCGATGGGATTAGTCTGTTTTGGATTACCGGGGCTGATTTTAATGAGCGTGACGTGGAGACGTTTTATCACGCCATATCCGATAACACAGAGCTGAAATTAGTCTATCAAGACTGGGGGCTGTTTATCTTTCAACAGCAATTTCTGCTCTGAAGCAAGCACTGAATATGGGAATGTTCAGTGCTTTACATCTCTCCTTTCCCCCCACGATAGCGATGGGTATTACTCATATTTTTACAATTAGTAACAATGCTTTTCCACTCTCATTCAACCAGAAAAGCAAACGTTTGCTTTTTTACTGGCAGCGGTGGCTAGTTCTGGTATCATTTGCCTCAGAATTCAGCTAACCGCCTAATCTGTAGATTGTTAGCCGCTAATTGCATGCTTTTATCATCGTATTGATTTTTGAAAATAGGAATTTCACCATGAGTCTTGCTGATCAAGTCCTTGCTGTAAATGATGATCTGCCGATCCGTACCGACAAACCTGTTCACAGTGGTAAAGTGCGTTCGGTCTACTGGCTGACTGATGCCGACAGCCGCCGCCTGATTGAAGAAAAAGGCTACGATGTTGCACCAGATGCACCGCTGGCCATCATGGTGATCAGTGACCGTATTTCAGCCTTTGACTGCATTTGGCATGGTGTAGGCGGTCTGAAGGGCGTTCCCGGAAAAGGCGCTGCATTAAACGCTATTTCCAATCACTGGTTTAAGTTGTTCCGCGAGAATGGCTTAGCTGACAGCCATATTTTAGACATTCCCCACCCGTTTATCTGGATTGTTCAGAAAGCAAAACCGGTAATGATTGAAGCTATCTGCCGCCAGTACATCACAGGCTCAATGTGGCGTTCGTATGAAAAAGGTGAGCGTGATTTCTGTGGTATCGAAGTACCGGAAGGCTTAAGCAAAGATCAGAAGCTGCCAGAACTATTAATTACACCGTCGACCAAGGGCATTCTAGAAGGCATTCCTGGTGTTCCGGCTGTTGATGACGTGAATATCACCCGCCAGAATATCGAAGACAACTTCACGGCTTTCAATTTCCGTGATCCGGCTGATATCGATCATTATGAAGCCCTGCTTAAAGAAGGTTTCAACGTCATCAGCAATGAGCTGGAAAAACTGGGCCAAATCTTTGTTGATACCAAATTTGAGTTTGGTTACGTGACAGATGCAAGCGGCAAGGAAAAACTGATCTATATGGATGAGGTCGGTACGCCTGATTCATCACGTATCTGGGACGAAGCCGCTTTCCGGGACGGTGTAATTATTGAAAACTCGAAAGAAGATTTCCGTCAGCTGCTGCTAAACCACTTCCCCGATCCTGATATACTTCTGAATAAAGATCGTATGAAAGAGCGTTCAGCACTTGCTCGTGATAATGCACTTCCTCAGGAAGTACTGATGCAGGTATCAAAAATCTACACTGGCATTGCTGAAAAAATCACCGGCAAGAAAATCACATTAAGTGAGAACCCTAAAGCCGAAATCGTTGCGATTCTTCGCAAAGATTATGGTTTAGTTGATTAGGCCTGCTGCTTCACAGACTAAAAAACCTGCTCATCGAGCAGGTTTTTTTGCATTATACCAATCACTAATAAGCAGATTAGCAACTCTTCAGTGATGCTTTGAGTCGCTTCATCCCTTCTTCAATACTGACAAGAGGCACGTAGCCCAAATCCGTTTTCGCGGCACTGATATCGAAATAGTGGCTAGTCGACAGCTGACGGGCAACAAAGCGGGTCATCACAGGTTCCTGCTTTTTACCTAGCCATCCATAGATCCATTCCAGCAAAGCACCTACCCCATAGGCAAGTGATGTCGGTACTCGCTTGCGAACAGGCGGTAAGTCGGCACAGGAAAGGATTTTATTAAGCATGGCTGCCATAGTGATCGGCTCATCATTACTGAGGAAATACGCTTTTCCCGCGCACACAGCTTCCGGCTCACTCAGTCTTAGTGCTGCCAGAATATGCGCGTAGGCAGCATTGTCGACATAAATAGTATCAACCAGTTTATCTTCACGCCCCACCAGCTTGAGCCTGCCAGCGCGAGCTCGGTCAATCACCCTTGGTACCAGGTGGGGATCTTCCGGCCCCCAGATAAGATGGGGACGCAATGCCACTGTCTTTAGCTGTTTATCTGTTCCTTCAAGGCAATCACTTTCTTCAAGACTATTTGGCTCTTCAAAGCTATCTGTTTTTTCAAGGCTATCTATTTTTTCAAGAGAATTAATATTTTCAAGACAACAGGTCTTTTCGAGAAGGCGACCATTCGCGGCAAGCACCATCTGCTCGGCGATGGCTTTCGATTCAGCGTAATAATTCAGATAATTATTGGCATAGGGAGCGGATTCATCAATCCCCGCTTCATCAAAACCTGCAAACGTCACGCTTGGAGTACTGGTATAGACGAGTTTATCGATACGCAGCACCTGACAGGCATCGATAATATTACGTGCACCGTCGACATTAGGGGCGTAATAGTCTGCTTTTGAACCCCAGACTCCCGCCTTTGAAGCCACATGAAAAACCAGATCACAGCCTTTCATCGCATTCATCAGCGTTGTCTTATCACTAATATCGCCCTTGACCATGGTGACGCCCATTTGCTCAAGTTCGGGGTAATCACCACGAGCAAAGCCCGTTACCGCAATGCCAGCTTGACGCAAACACCTGCAAATGGCTTTGCCAAGAAATCCACCGGCACCGGTAACAAAAGCGTGACTAACCGTAGAGGCCAAGGCTGTCAGAACTTTCACCTCATCCGGTGTTTGCGGATCTCGTTTTTTATCTTTTAACACCAGCAGATGACTCCTTGCTCTGTTCTTTTTCAGAAATAATGCCTTGTGCCCAAACTGCCAGTTTTTCTCTGAAAATCTTCGCGTTATGCCGGATATCAACGGGGAAATCAGGATGAATTAAGAAATCAGTGATTCCGCGTGTCTGCTCATGTTTTGTTCCAATGACTTTCAACTCTTCAAAGAAAGATCCCGTATTGTCTATCTTTACGCCTTTCTTTAGCTCAACACACAGTAAAGGAACCATTGCACAATTTCGTTCAACACCCACCAGCGCTGTACGTTTCACTCTGGGATGAGTATTGAAGATGCGTTCACATGGAATAGAGAAATAAGGCTGTTGATCGCATTCTGAATTGGCACGATTTGCTTCAACGCGATGAGCCTTACGACCACACATCCAAAGTTTTCCGTCTTCATCCAGATAACCTAAGTCACCCATACGATGACGGACAGCAGCGTCATCGGTGATCTTGGCCTGCTCGGTTGCAGTGTCACGGTGATAATAACTCCGGCTCACCATCGGGCCTTTAACCACAATTTCCCCGATTTTATTGGCTGGCAACCTCAGGCTGTCATCCCAATCAGCAATCGGATCTTCGGTGATCGCGATGATCGCAATATCTACGCCCTGAACCGGTAAACCAACACAAATACCACCACCGTTATCGGTAACGTCAGTGGTTTTCATTAGCTGCTCACTACCAATCATGGTAAGTGGTAACGATTCCGTCGCACCGTAAGAATTAAGTACTTCGACGCCATCACTCAACATTTTACTAAAACGTGAAATAGACGAAATTGTGGCTGGTGCACCCGCAGAAATAACACGCTTAATACCCGGTAATCTATGGGGCTTAGCTCGAGTTGCACCCGCTTGCCCTAATCGCTCAATCAACGCTGGATTGACAAACATATTGGTGCACTGATACTGCTCAATAGCCGCAAAAAGGCTATCAGGATTAGCCGTGATAGGCTTACTGGCATCCATATCAGGTACAATAGACGCCATGCCTAATGCAGGACCAAAGAGGGAAAATAGTGGGAATGTGGCAAGATCACGTTCGCCATGCACAATGCCATAATCGTTTTTCAGCACACTGATTTGTGCTTCAAACATTGCATGGGTATAAACCACGCCTTTTGGCGTACCGGTGCTACCGCTGGTGAACAGAATAGCCGCCATTTCATCATTCTTGAATTGGGCAATGTCATAATCAGTAGCTTGATGCATCTGACTACGGGGCTTGACTACCCTATTACGTTTAAGTAGCGCTTTTAACGTTGTTCCGCCGAATATATTCGCAAAAATATCACTGCCGCCAACTGTCAGTAATCGACGTACATTGGGTCTACCCCAACCAAACAAACAGCGCGCAATATGAGCTTTGGGAATGCCAATAAACGCATCAGGCTTGGCCTCATCGAAACATTGTTTAAGATTCTTAACCCCCATACCAGGGTCAACCAGAATAGGAATGATGCCGGCTTTAAATAACGCAAACGTCAGGGCAAAGAAATCGAGGCTCGGTGTTACCATCAACACCGCTTTCATACCACGTTTGATGCCGTAGTCATTTAAAGCCTGTGCAATACAATTACTGTCAGCATCAAGCTGGCCAAAGCTCAGTTCTTCATAACGCAGTTTTCCTGCGAATGATTTCTTCTGTACTGCCACAGCAAGCGCTGAAGGGGTTTCAACCGCTGCTCGCTTTAAGTGACGACAAATATTAGCTTTGTTTGCATCGGTTGATTCCAAATCTGGTACCTCACTTGAATCAAAAGGGGCACCATTAACCATCAGGAATGTTCCTCACTCGACTTAGCGTCTGGAGCTTTCATAAATTCTGAAATTAGCGGTACAACCTCTTCGCTCGCATCTTCCAAAATATAGTGACCACAGTCTGCAAATTCGTGGACTTCTGCGTGTGGCATTTTTTCACGCCAAACCGCTAAGAAATGCTTATCAAACACAAAATCTTTTAAGCCGAAGCAAATCAGGGTAGGTACTTGGGAGAACTTCGGCAAGCTTGCAGCGATCTCAGAGACTAACTCGTAGTTTCTATCGCCTTTTCTTAATGGAATATCCTGCACAAAACGTAATGTTGAAATACGGTTCGCCCAAGAGTTAAATGGAGACACATAAGCCTGACGAACTTCCGGGCTCATCGGTTTACGTTTAACACCCACATAAGAAGCGATAGATGAGAAAGCGTTAAAACCACGCACTAAAAATGTGCCTAACATCGTATTTCGACAGATCCACAAAGCCCATGGAAACGGCTTAGATTCCGGAAGGTGAAAAGCACCAGTATTGAGGATCACCAGGCGTTTGATGCGCTCTGGATAACGAGATGCATAACCCATACCAATCATACCGCCCCAGTCATGTACAACCAGGGTGATGTTTTCACGTACTTCTAAATGCTCAAGTAACGCTTCTAAGTCGTCAATACGGTTTTTTAACGTGTAGTCGTAGCCAGCATCATCTGGCTTATCAGATAAACCACAGCCAATATGATCCGGCACGATACATTGGTGGTTCTGGCTTAATTCAGTGACCAGATTACGGTAATAGAATGACCAGCTCGGGTTACCGTGAACCATAACAACCGGCTCGCCCTGCCCTTCATTCACATAATGCAGCTTGTGGCCATTTCTGCTGAGAAAATTGCGCTTAAAGGGAAACAACGTGTCTAACATGACTAATCCTAACTATCCTCAGCATGGAAATAAACCATCCTGTATTTTGTAACTATTTCAGCGTTAGCTGTTACCACTTGAGACCTAACATCATACAATTAAGCCCACTGCCTATACCTAAGAAGCTCACGTTATCGCCTGATTTCAAGAAACCATGATCGTGAGCCATCGCGGCGGTAACAGGTAAAGAAACCGAGCCCATATTGCCCATCAGCTTATAGGTTGGAAATTCTTTCCCGACTGGAATGTTCAGCGCGTTCAGCACCTGTTTACGGTTAGATGCGCCTACTTGGTGACAGATGACTTTATCGACCTGCTCGACTACCCAGCCGCGCTGATCGAGGAAATGGTCCCAGGTATCACGCGCCAGCTTCACGCCTTCTTTGAGCAAGGTGACACCGTCAGTACGCATAAATTCGCGAAATAGTTGCGGTCCGACTTCCTGTAAGCCCCATTGGCAAAGTTTATGATGTTCTGGTGCTGATAAATGGCTGGCACCTAACAATTGGTGCTGACGGCCATTGCGCAGTGGCAGGCTACCGTCTGTCAGTAGAACAGCAACAGCCCCTGAACCTCCTGTTAAGGTGGCTAAAGATTGGGCAAAATTCTGCATGGTTGGTTCGGCCAGCATATGGTCAATTGTGATATCAACGATATGGCGGGCTGATTCACAAGAAACCACCAGGCCTGCTTTGATTTGACCCAGTTCAATACGGTTTGCTATATCTAAAATGCCAGAAAGTACACCGAGGCAAGCATTACTGATGTCATAAATCGCGGTGTCTTTTGATACACCTAGTTCAGCAGCAATACGACACGCTGTTGCCGGTTCATGTTGATCGCGACATACTCCGGTGTAGACAACAGCACCAAGATCGCCAACCTCAATACCTGTTTCATCAATGGCTTTTCTGGCTGCGGCCAGAGCACCATCTGACAATCTATGCCCCTTGGGCCACCAGCGACGCTCCTCTATACCTGTCAGCGCAGCAAGCTGCCCCATGGGAATACGAAACTTCTGATATAAAGGTGCTAAACGGGATTCTAACTCAGAACTCGATACCACTTGTGGTGCTAGCTCGTAAGCCAGACTATTGATAAAAACGCGGGAATATTTCATTCAACTATATAATTGCTCACTATCTCGGCAAAAACAGTACCGATCTTCGTCATTAGTGCGCCATTTGAGCAAGAAAATGCAGATGATTCAATAAAAATGTCACTGTATTTGCTCATATGACCAGTATAAAAAATATTAAGTTAACGACTAGCGTAAGGTAAAGTGCATGTCTTTGTACGTGTTGCAAAATGAGTCTTGGCATTCCTGCCTGATTTGATTGAGAGATATAACCAATAATGAGCAAGATATATCATCACCCTGTGCAAATCTATTATGAAGATACAGACCATTCAGGTGTGGTATACCACCCTAATTTTCTTAAGTATTTCGAGCGCGCACGTGAGCATGTGATTGATAGCGATAAGTTAGCCAGACTTTGGGATGAACAAGGTTTAGGTTTTGCGGTTTATAAAGCCAATATGACTTTTCAGGACGGTGTGGAGTTTGCCGAAATCTGTGATATTCGAACGTCTTATCAGTTAGATGGCAAATACAAAACCCTATGGCGACAAGAAGTCTGGCGTCCGGGAGCAACCAGAGCCGCTGTTATTGGTGATATTGAAATGGTCTGTTTAGATAAAGAGAAACGGTTGCAGCCTGTTCCCGAAGAGATTTTAAAGTCGATGATGGCGGATTAGCGGATCCCCATTTCACGCAACAAGATTCCCTCCTTTATTGGAAGGGCTTAACAATCGTCATCCCCGAAATCGCTTAACGCAGAACATTTTATCGTTTTGTTGATTTATTCCGATTGGTATCACTTTAGCGATAATCGGGGGGTCCACCGTTCGCTGATGCTTATACCCAAGTAACCTCAAGATGCTCGTTTCAGCGAGAGTTTCCAGGCGCTAAGGTCAGGCGCTGATTTGCAGATATAGCGCGCTCTACATCAAAAATCAGCAACGCAACATGAGTGCCTGGAAAACTCGCCCTTAGGGAGTGATCCAGCCAGCCCACTTCTGTGTCAAATGCACTTGAAAGGACCAGTCATTCCTTCGCACATTTTCCTTGAATTGAACTGGCTGGCATCACTCTGAATCCTGCATCTTGAGGTTACTTGGGTATATAATTAACGCAGCAGATTATTTGGACAGACTAGCCTTGCGTCTAACGCCATGGGCTTCACACTGCCACCTAGCGTAACGGCAAAACGATACTCTTCATTCAGACGACCAAGACAGGATTGCCACGGGTTCGGTTCGACTTTTTTGTCAGAACCGTTATCAGCAAAGCTCAATCCAATACCTCGATACAGTTCAAGTTCAAGTTCAAGTTCACTGGCAACAGATTCTGAATAAAAGGGGGAATCAAGCCCCGTTGCTAGTCGCATTGGCAAAGTCTCTTCTCTTGCCTCTGAAAGATCAAAACCAAAAGATTTTAACGATTTTGCAAGCCCCTGCCCTGTTGCTTTAATATATGATTCTTTCAATGCCCACAGATCAAAAAAGCGCTGCCTTTGTCGATTTTCCGGCAGATTTAATAACGCCGTGACTTCTTGCGGTGAAAAGTAGTGATTGAGGATCGGGTAAATATCCGTACTCGTTCTGGCATGCTCTATATCCACCCCCAACTCTACGTTTTCACTTCCCGCTCTCATCACTCCCAATAACAGGTAGTCTCCGCTGTGGCTCAGATTAAATTCCAGCCCGGTTTGATCCCGCTGCTCTGCACACAACCTTGGTTTACCTTTTTCACCATATTCAAATCGCCATTCATCCGGTGAAAGCGGTGCATACCGTGACAATATCGCCCGCAGAAAGCCGCGAACATAGAGCGCCCGAGTCCTCGCATCTTGCAGCCGATAGCGAGCCACCTTCGCCAGCTCATCTTCTGTTAACCAACGTTTCAAGCTGTCTATATTAGGACCGGCATCATCAAGCTGAGTAAGTGGACAAAACCAGAGCTGAACAAGAGAAAAAGATGACAAAGAGAAGATCCTGCGAGGTTATGGTGTTTTCTATTGTGACTGTTTTACTTTTGAAACAACAGCGCTAAGCCGGCTTTATCTAGTAGGGCCTGTTTATCTTTCAACATAATTGCTGCAATGTTGAAAGATAAACAGGCCCTCTTAATTCAACTCAAATCAGGAATAAAACGGGCTTAACTTGCCATCTTTATGCGTAGACGCTTTTTTTTGTCACTACAGGCACAAGCCCCTTGTAACAGCTGTTACATCACACTTATTTGCAAAACTGGGGCATATATCACACTTACACTGAAACTTGAGTATTTACACTAGAAACGAATGATAATTAAAATATAATCAACAACTTAATCAGCAACTTATTACAAAAAATTGAAATTTAACATTTTCAACTGGTCTGAAGAGATGCAACCTCAGTCTCAGGCGATTGTATCAAAAAGCGACCTCGGGTAATCTGCTCAACCATTAACAGATTTAGCTGGTTTTCATCGCGAATGGTAGGTATCTCCTTCTCTGATAATCGAAGCAGTAGTTTCAGCAGGATTGTAATGAACATTACCTTTACGGTTGAAAGCACAATCACCGCATGACTTGTGTAATTCCGCACGAGTCACAGCACTCACGACAACTTTACTCACGAGCATTGTACTCACGACTGTTGCTTACCCGTAGCAAGCACACCTTTTGGCCGTGCTTTTCCGGCGCTACCTCAACTTACCGTTCAGTTCGTATTAAAGCCCAGACCGAAAATATGACACCCGACCCACGGATGTCCAGTGGAGACTCATTATGAGCCAAACCCCAAAATCAACACCCGAGTCGCAAGAAGATAAGCGACTCAATAAACGCCTTAAAGATATGCCTGTCGCCATCGTCGGCATGGCAAGTATCTTTGCCAACTCCCGTTACTTGAATAAATTTTGGGATCTGATCAGTGAGAAAATTGACGCAATAACCGACGTTCCTAATACCCACTGGCGTCCTGAAGATTACTACGATGCGGATAAGAGCACGCCGGACAAATCTTACTGTAAGCGCGGTGGCTTTATGCCAGAAGTCGACTTCAACCCAATGGAGTTCGGTCTTCCGCCAAACATCCTTGAGCTAACGGATACGTCACAACTGCTTTCTCTAATTGTTGCTAAAGAAGTACTGGCTGATGCCAAGCTTCCTGAAGGCTACGACCGAGACAAAATTGGTATCACCTTAGGTGTCGGTGGTGGTCAGAAGATCAGCCAGAGCCTGAATGCGCGTCTTCAATACCCTGTTCTAAAGAAAGTATTTAAAAGCAGCGGCATTAACGACGAAGACAGCGAAATGCTGATCAAGAAGTTCCAGGATCAGTACATTCACTGGGAAGAAAACTCTTTCCCTGGTTCTCTTGGCAATGTTATCGCTGGCCGTATCGCAAACCGTTTCGACCTAGGCGGCATGAACTGTGTCGTTGATGCCGCTTGTGCAGGCTCTCTTGCTGCGCTGCGGATGGCGCTAAGCGAACTGGTCGAAGGCCGTAGCGAAATGATGATCACAGGTGGTGTGTGTACCGATAACTCACCAACCATGTACATGAGTTTCTCGAAAACCCCGGCTTTCACCACCAATGAGACTATCCAGCCATTCGACATTGATTCGAAAGGCATGATGATAGGTGAAGGCATCGGTATGGTTGCCCTGAAACGTCTTGAAGACGCAGAGCGTGATGGCGACCGTATCTACTCAGTGATCAAAGGTGTGGGTGCTTCTTCTGACGGTAAATTTAAGAGTATCTATGCGCCACGTCCTGAAGGTCAGGCAAAAGCGCTCAAACGTGCTTATGATGATGCCGGTTTTGCCCCACATACTCTTGGCCTGCTAGAAGCTCATGGTACAGGTACGGCAGCAGGTGATGTTGCTGAATTTAGTGGTCTGAACTCTGTATTTAGCGATGGCAATGACACCAAACAGCACATTGCTTTAGGTTCGGTAAAATCTCAGATTGGTCACACCAAATCTACCGCAGGTACCGCAGGCTTAATCAAAGCAGCACTTGCACTGCACCACAAAGTATTGCCAGCAACGATCAACGTCACTAGCCCGAACCCTAAACTGAATATTGAGGACTCTCCTTTCTACCTCAATACCCAAACTCGCCCGTGGATGCAGCGTGTTGATGGCACACCACGCCGCGCGGGTGTAAGTTCGTTCGGTTTTGGTGGCACTAACTTCCACGTTGTTATGGAAGAATACACACAAGAACATGCTCGTGGTGACAAGTACCGACAGCGTCAGGTTCCGCAAACGCTGCTGTTCAGCGCCGCTTCCCGCGATGCACTTATCGCAAGCCTGAAAGAAACATCAGCGAATATCTCTGGCCAGAAAACGGATTTAGCAGCACTTGCTGACGCGTATGGCTTACGTAGCATTGAGACATCTCATGCACGTTTAGGTTTAGTGGTTAAAACTGATGAAGAGCTTCAGGCTCAGCTAGCTCAGGCAATCTCAACACTTGAAAGTCAGACTAAAACACATTGGCAGCTACCAAGTGGTACAAGCTATCGTGAATCAGGCCTGGTGGTTGAAAACGGTTCTGCCAAAGTCGCTGCACTGTTTGCAGGCCAGGGTTCACAGTACCTCAATATGGGTCGTGAACTTGCTTGTCATTATCCAGAGATGCGCCAGCAGTTAGCGAATGCCGATAAAGTATTTGGTGAAAACAACAAGACGCCGCTATCACAGGTGCTTTTCCCAATTCCTGCGTTTAATAAGCAAGACACTGCAGCTCAAGAAGCAACATTAACCAATACAGCTAATGCACAAAGCGCTATTGGCGTGGTTTCTATGGGCCAGTATGAGCTAATGACTCAAGCTGGCTTTAAGGCAGACATGGTTGCAGGTCACAGCTTTGGTGAGCTAAGTGCCCTATGCGCTTCTGGTGTTATCTCTCAAGATGATTACTACCAGCTTGCTTTTGCACGTGGCAACGCCATGGCAGCAACACCAGCAGAAGGCGATAGCGGTACTATGTACGCCGTTATTCTTGATGCAGATAAGTTAGCAGCTGTTGAAAAATGTATCAGCGAATTTGATGGCGTGAGCATCGCCAACTATAACGCACCGACTCAGCTTGTTATTGCAGGCCCGACTGAAAAGGCACAGCTTGCAGCTAAAGCACTAGGCGAACAAGGTTTCAAGGCCATTCCACTGCCTGTATCTGGTGCCTTCCACACACCATTGGTTGCCCACGCGCAGAAACCATTTGCTGCAGCCATTGATAAGTCGACATTCAGCAAACCTGCTTTGCCGCTTTATTCAAACGCAACAGGCGAGCTTTATAAGAATGACGGCAAAGTCATTAAGAAAGCTTTCAAGCAACACATGCTACAGTCAGTACGTTTCAGCACTCAGCTTGAAGCAATGTACGACGCCGGCGCACGTGTATTTGTAGAGTTCGGACCTAAGAATATTCTGCAGAAACTGGTTGAAAAAACCCTTGCTGAGAAAATCTCGACAGATAAAGCCGATGAGATTTGCACGATCAGTATCAACCCGAACCCTAAAGGTGATAGTGATCAGCAACTACGTCTGGCCTCTGTACAGCTGGCCGTTGCGGGGATCTCGCTAGACAATATCGACCCGTACCAAGCCGTTATTGCTCAGCCTGATGCAGCATCACCAATGAATATCAAACTGAATGCGGCGAACTACATCAGTGCTTCGACCCGAGCAAAAATGGCTAAGTCATTAGAAACGGGAACCGTCAGCAAGCAAACTGAAATCGTTGAAAAAGTCGTTGAGAAGATTGTGGAAAAAGAAGTGATTAAAACCGAAATACGCGAAGTGCCTGTAGCCGTAGCTGCTACACAGCAAGCTGCGCCTCAAGAAGCAACACAAGTTGTCGCTCAAACTGTCGCTCAAGAGCCTCGTCAAGCCATTACACCAGCACAGGCAACAACAGCACAACTTCCTGTAGGTGATGCGTCATTGCATGCATTCTTTGCCGCTCAACAACAAGCCGCAGAGCTTCACCAGCAGTTCCTCGCGATTCCACAACAATACGGCGACACTTTCACAACGTTAATGACAGAACAAGCCAAGATGGCTACATCTGGTGTTGCTATTCCTGACAGCCTGCAACGTTCAATGGAAATGTTCCACCAGCATCAGGCTGAAACCCTGAAAGCTCACGCGCATTATCTTGAGCTGCAAGCGAACAGCAATAACTCTGCACTAGGGTTGTTGACGTCGCAGGCAACGTTTGCACCAGCCGTTACTGCTCAATCCGTCGCGCCAGTACAAGCAGCTCCTGTTCAAACAGTTGCTCCAGTGCAAACCGTAGCACCGGTTCAAAAAGCGGCGCCTGCTGTTGCACCTGTAATGACGGTTGCGCCAGTAAAAGCTGTTGCTCCGGCTCAGCCTGTCGCACCGGTACCAGCTCCGACTCCAACGGTTGTACCAGCACCTGTCCAACAAGCAGCGGCTCCGGTACAGACAGCCAACGCTGAAAAAGTGATGCTGGAAGTGGTTGCTGAGAAAACGGGCTACCCTACCGAGATGCTAGATCTTGATATGGATATGGAAGCGGACCTGGGTATCGATTCTATTAAGCGTGTTGAAATTCTTGGTACGGTTCAAGATCAGATGCCTAACCTGCCTGAACTAAGCCCTGAAGATTTAGCTGAATGCCGTACATTGCGTGAAATCGTAACTTACATGAACAGCAAGCTAGGTGCTCAACCTGCACCAGCAGCAGCGCCTGTTGTTACTGAAGCAGCCCCTGTTATTACTGAAGCAGCAAGCTCTAACGGTTTAGATGCTGCTCAAGTTCAGAACACCATGCTGGAAGTTGTCGCAGACAAAACTGGCTACCCAACAGAAATGCTGGATCTGGAAATGGATATGGAAGCCGATTTAGGTATCGATTCCATCAAACGTGTAGAGATCCTGGGTACGGTTCAAGACCAGCTACCTACTCTGCCTGAGCTAAACCCTGAAGATCTGGCTGAGTGTCGTACGCTTGGCGAAATCGTTAGCTACATGAACAGCAAACTGCCTGCAGTGACAGTATCTACAGTGGCTCCTGTTGTAGCAGCAGTACCAACAACAAGCGGCTTAGATGCTGCGCAAGTTCAAAACACCATGCTGGAAGTGGTTGCTGACAAGACTGGCTACCCGACAGAAATGCTGGATCTTGCCATGGATATGGAAGCGGACTTAGGTATCGATTCCATCAAACGTGTAGAGATCCTGGGTACGGTTCAAGACCAGCTTCCTACTCTTCCTGAGCTAAACCCTGAAGATCTGGCTGAGTGTCGTACGCTTGGCGAAATCGTTGATTACATGAACAGCAAGCTGCCTGCAGCAACAGTATCAGCAGCTCCGGCGGCTGTATCGACTCCTGCATCAAGCGGACTGGACGCTGCACAAGTTCAGAGCACCATGCTTGACGTTGTTGCGGACAAAACTGGCTACCCAACAGAGATGCTGGATCTGGCCATGGATATGGAAGCGGACTTAGGTATCGATTCCATCAAACGTGTTGAGATCCTGGGTACAGTCCAAGACCAGCTACCTGGCTTACCTGAACTGAATCCTGAAGATTTGGCTGAGTGTCGTACACTGGGTGAAATCGTTGATTACATGAACAGCAAACTGCCTGCAGCATCAGTTGCACCAGCAATTGCGGTTGAAACTACACCAGCGGCAAGCGGCTTAGATGCTGCACATGTACAAAGCACCATGCTTGACGTTGTTGCAGACAAAACCGGCTACCCGGCTGAAATGCTGGATCTTGCCATGGATATGGAAGCGGACTTAGGTATCGATTCTATCAAGCGTGTTGAAATTCTGGGTACCGTTCAAGACCAACTACCAGGCTTACCTGAACTGAACCCTGAAGATTTGGCTGAGTGTCGTACACTGGGCGAAATCGTTACTTACATGCAGAGCAAGCTTTCAGGCTCTTCATCTGTAACAGCCGCATCTGCACCAGCAGTTGAAGCTGTCGTTGCAGCGACCAGTGTTGAACTTCCTCCTCACAGCGAGGTGGCGCTAAAAAAGTTACCAGCGGTAGATAAATTAGCAGACTGTTTTTCCAAAGACGCATGTATCGTGATCACCGATGATGGTCACAATGCAGGCGTTCTCGCAGAAAAGCTAAGCGCTCGCGGCCTACAAGTCGCCGTAGTACGTAGTCCTCTATCTGCCGCTTCACCACTGAACAGCGAAATCACCAGCTACCCGTTAGCGAGTGTTGATGACGCTGGTGTGAAAGCTGTTATTGCTGAAATTGAAGGCCAGCACAAAGAGATTGGTGGATTCATTCACTTGCAACCTCTTGCTGCTGACACGCAATCTGAGAATACAGGCATTTCATTGAATGCCGATGCGAAATCAAGCATTTCAATTGCGTTCTTGTTCGCTAAATTGCTTCACGCTCAGTTAAACACAACATCAACGTCAAGCCGTCGTAGCTTCTTCACAGTAAGCCGTATTGATGGTGGTTTTGGTTACCTTGATACTCAGCAGCTAATTAACGCTGAGCTAAACCAAGCGGCGTTGTCCGGTTTGACTAAAACGTTAAGCCACGAATGGTCGAACGTATTCTGTCGTGCTTTAGATGTTGCCCCTGCTCTTGATGCTCGCCATCTGGCAGAAGCAGTAACCGCAGAGCTATTTGATATTGATACCCACACGGTTGAGATCGGCCTTTGTGAACCAAAACAAGGCGAATCAGGTCGCTCTACTTTAAGTGCAACTGAAGCAGGTACAGCCCAAACGAAAAATGTGGCTGCGAAGCTAACCAATTCCGATAAGGTTCTGGTAACAGGCGGCGCTAAAGGCGTAACGTTTGAATGTGCGCTAACACTGGCTAAGCAGTGCCAATCGCACTTCATTCTGGCCGGTCGCAGCAAGCACATCACAGCGAATGAGCTACCTGAGTGGGCTAAAGGCAAACCAGCGAGTGAACTGAAAGTTGCCGCTATTGCTCACCTGCAGGCTTCGGGTGATAAACCAACACCGAAAAAAGTGGATGCGTTGCTGAAGCCTGTTTTAAGCAGCCTTGAAATCAACGCAGCGCTAACAGCCTTTGCTAACGTTGGCGCAAGCGCGGAATACCTGAGCCTGGATGTATCAAACAGTGAATCCGTTGCCAAGACACTATCTCAGTTCAGTGACATCACCGGTCTGATCCATGGTGCTGGCGTACTGGCAGATAGGCATATTCAAGACAAAACATTGGATGAGCTAAACCTCGTTTACGGAACCAAAGTTGGCGGTCTTGATGCGGTGTTAAAGGCATTAGATTGCAGCAAGCTAAAACTGGTGGCAATGTTCTCATCAGCGGCTGGCTTCTACGGCAACACAGGCCAGAGCGATTACGCGATGTCTAACGACATCCTGAACAAAGCAGCACTGCAATTCTCGGCTCGTCACCCTGAAGCGAAAGTCATGAGCTTCAACTGGGGACCGTGGGATGGCGGTATGGTTAACCCTGCTCTTAAGAAAATGTTCACAGACCGTGGTGTGTATGTCATTCCTCTGCAAGCTGGCGCCGAACTATTTAGCTCGCAGCTTCTGAGTGAAACAGGTATTCAACTACTTGTGGGTACAAGCATGCAAGGTTCAGAAAACAAGGAAGCCGCTGTAAAAAAGCTTGATGCGGAGTCTGTGCTGGTAGCAGAGAGTCCGCTGAATAAAAGCATCACTGTAACACGTGACCTTGACCCAAAGGCGATGCCTTTCCTCAAGGACCACTGCATTGCCGGTAACCCAGTGTTACCGACAGTGTGTGCCATCCAATGGATGCGTGAAACAGCAGAACAGCTGTTAGGGGCGAACGTTAGCGTTCGCAACTACAAACTGCTTAAAGGCGTAATTTTTGATACCGATGAGGTGCAAACACTGACGTTGACACTGACACCTGATGCGAAAGCTGACGATCAAATCAAAGCATTGATCAGCTGCCAGGGTCGACCACAGTATCAAGCAATGTTGGTCTTAGAACAGAACACTGGATCGGTTGAACCAGCACAGGCTAAAACCTTTGCGGCGGATCCAAATCAATCCGTCACAACGGCTGATGCGTTGTACAGCAATGGCACCCTGTTCCATGGTCCAAGGCTGCAAGGTATCCAGACGGTTGAACGTTTTGATGACGCAGGCTTACTCGCACAGTGCCAGTTGCCAACCATTGCTGATGCTGACTGTGGTGCTTTTGTACCAACTCAGCACACGGGTGGTTGCCAGCCCTTCGCTGAAGACTACTTGCTACAGGCCATGCTGGTTTGGGCAAGATTGAAGTACGGCGCAGCTAGCCTGCCTTCTGCGATTGGTGAATTTGTTTCTTATGAACCAATGCAAGCAGGTGACAAAGGTTGGTTAGAACTTGAAGTGATTAAACATACTTCGCGTTCACTACAAGCTAATGTCTCGCTTTACCATCAAGATGGTCGTTTGAGTGCGGTTATGAATGGCGCGAAAGTGACGATCAGCAAAAGCCTTAACGAGGCATTTTGGGTGAAGTCAGAGCCAGAAAAGGAGCTTCTGTCATAGTGGCCGACTCTTCTAATAAAGCGATGCCGTTGCGCATCGCTCTTTTAGCCCAGCCAGCGCATGCTGCTGGGCTTTCTGCCGATTGCGTTTCCACATTACCACCCATTGAAATCATCTCAGTCGGTGATAATTTTGAAACTGCCCTACAAACCGCTATTCAAGCAGTCAGCCAAGGCAAGGTCGTTCAACTTTGCGTAAATGGCGAACACGGTGAAGCACAATCAAGGTTATTGATGCTTGCGGGTTTAACGGCAGCGCAAAACAAAATTCATCCTCATGCCTACTTATCTGGCTTTAGTGCCAGTTCAGTACATAGAACTGTTGACTGCAGAGAAGAAGCGCTGGCTCAATCACGCCGCCAGGAAGCAAGTTTAAGCAACCAAAAGACTTTTGATGCACTCACTGCAGAGCAAAAAATTTCTGCTTTGTTCCAAATGGTTGAAGCTATTGCCAGTCGCACTCTTAACACTAGCTCTGATAAAGAAAACATCAGCCATTACTGGTTTACCGAGCCGCACACAGCTCGCGTGACGAGTTTAACGTTCAATGCCGATGTATGCACAAGCAGCCTGGTATTAACCCAAGCGACTGGGCTGCAAACGGCACAATCAATGCTTTCTCCGTCTCGACTTTTCTTTATCGTAACAGGTCAAAATGAAGCAGCGTTATCAACTCAGCTAGCACAGTTAACAACACGCTTGAGTGATCTCTCTGATGATTCGCATTCACTGATTGAGTTAATGACTGAAAATCTGAGACAGTTTCAGGCTGGTGATTCAACTTCACCGTCACTACCGGCCATCGTATTGCAAGGTGCTTCAGTCGCCGCTATTTTTCAGGAAATTACTGCGATTAGTCATGCACTACCAAAAGTAATGACTGAAAAAAGTCATTATAAAACGCCAGCAGGCAGCTGTTTTTCACCATCACCAAACAGCAAAGGTGGCGTGACATTTGTTTACCCCGGTGTCGGTACCGTTTACCCTGGTATGTTCCGCGAATTGCACCAGTATTTCCCGGAGCTTTTCGCTCGTCTTGAACGTGAAGGCAACCTCAAAGAAATACTGCAAGCCGAGAAGACATACGGTGACAACCCAGCCGAGATGAGCTTGAGCGAATTAGCGATTGCAGGCGTTGGCAGCAGTTACTTGTTAACCCAGCTATTGTGCGAAGAATTCGCGGTTAAACCGGATTTCGCGTTGGGTTACTCCAAAGGCGAAGCATCGATGTGGGCAAGTTTAGGCGTCTGGAAAAATCCGCACGCACTGATTGAAATGACCAAAACCAGCCCGATCTTTACCACCGCTATCTCAGGCGAATTAACGGCAGTGCGTGAAGCATGGCAGTTAAACGACGGTGACGAAATCACCTGGAACAGCTTTGTTGTACGTAGCGAGCCAGCCGCGATTGAAGCTTTGCTTCCTGAATTTCCGCACGCTTATCTTGCGATTATTCAAGGTGATACTTGCGTACTGGCAGGTTGTGAAAATGACTGTCGAGCCCTGCTCAAAAAACTCGGTAAGCGCGGTATCGCAGCCAATCGAGTAACGGCAATGCATACCACGCCAGCATTGAGCCAGCATCAGCAAGTAACTGATTTCTACCACCAGCCATTATGCGATGAATTACCCGAGCATATTCGCTTTATCAGTGCCGCAGCGGGTCGTAATACTCTTGTTAATATTGATAGCCAAAGTATTGCCGACTCGATTGCCGATACGTTCTGCTCGACGCTCGACTTTACCGCATTGATACGCAGTGCCCGTGAACAAGGTGCCCGTTTATTTGTTGAGATCGGTGCTGACAGACAAACCTGCACCTTGATCGATAAGATCAATCGAGCAGATAACGTGACGACTGAAAGTTGTACTGTCGCGGCCAACGCCAAGGGCGGCGAAGATATTCTCACCTTGCTCAAATGTATTGGTCAGTTAATCAGTCACCAGATCCCGCTGTCACTTGATCCCCTTCTGAAGGGGCTTGAACAATATCAAGTAACACCAGAGATAACTTTAAAAGGAGAGCTAGTATGAGTTCTCAAAAGCGAACAAAAATCGCCATTGTTGGTTTAGCCAACCTGTATCCTGATGCAGATACGCCGAAGGCTTTCTGGCAAAACCTGCTGGATAAAAAAGATTCCCGCAGTACATTAAGCCCTGAGAAATTAGGCGCGAACCCTGATGCCTACCAAGGCCAGCAAGGGGAATCAGACCGTTTTTATTGTGATAAAGGCGGTTACATCCAGAACTTCACCTTTGATGCCAGCGGATACCGTGTACCGGCAGAGAAGTTTGAAGGCTTGGATCAAAGCTTCCTTTGGGCACTAGACACCAGCCACAAAGCATTGGCTGATGCGGGTATTGCATTAGATGCTGAGGTACTTAAGCGTACCGGCGTGATCATGGGCGCCCTATCGTTCCCAACGACACGCTCAAATGATTTGTTCCTGCCGATTTATCACTCTGCGGTAGAGAAGGCACTACAAACGAAACTGGCTAACGACCATTTTTCGTTAAGCCCATCAAATGAGCTTGATAGAAGCGCAAACCCAGCCAATGGTGCAGCTGCGCATAATGCCTCTAAACTGGTTGCCGACGCCTTAGGTCTTGGCAGTGTACAGTTAAGCCTTGATGCTGCATGTGCCAGCTCGGTCTACTCCCTGAAATTAGCTTGTGATTATCTAAGTACAGGCAAAGCTGACATGATGTTGGCGGGTGCTGTTTCTGGCGCCGATCCATTCTTCATCAATATGGGTTTTTCAATCTTCCACGCTTACCCGGATCACGGCATATCAGCACCATTTGATTCCAACAGTAAAGGGCTATTTGCTGGTGAAGGTGCCGGTGTTTTAGTGCTAAAACGCTTGGAAGATGCCGAGCGTGATGACGACCATATCTACGCGGTTGTTAGCGGTATCGGTCTATCCAATGATGGCCGTGGTCAGTTTGTCCTAAGCCCGAACAGCAAGGGACAAGTGCAAGCTTTCGAACGTGCTTATGAAGCCACCGACCTGTCACCAGAAAGTATCGAAGTGATCGAATGTCACGCAACCGGTACGCCACTGGGTGACAAAGTCGAAATGACGTCGATGGAACGCTTTTTTGCTGACAAGCTTAACGGCACAAAAGCACCGCTTATCGGTTCAGCAAAATCCAACTTAGGTCACTTGCTTACTGCTGCTGGCATGCCGGGGATCATGAAGATGATCTTCGCAATGAAAGAAGGCGTGCTGCCACCGAGTATCAACCTGTCAACCCCGCTTTCTTCACCTGAAGGTTTGTTCGGTTCGCACACGTTGCCAACCCAAGTTCAGCCTTGGCCGGATAAAGCAGGAAACCCTGAGCGACACGCGGGTGTTTCGGTATTTGGTTTCGGTGGCTGTAACGCTCACCTGTTGTTGGAAGCATGGAAGGGTTCGTCTGAAAAACCAGTCGCTCAAGCCACTGCCGAGCCGGCATCCGCTCCTCAGCTTAAAATTACCGGTTTAGCGTCCCACTTTGGTTCGTTAAAAACCATCAATGCGCTTAATCATGCGATTGAAACCGGTGCTGATGCTTTCGTTGCACTGCCGAAGAAACGCTGGAAAGGGTTAGATCAACACCCGGAGCTTCTGAGCCAATTTGGTTTACATACCGTGCCGCACGGTGCGTACATCGATCAATTTGAATTAGATTTCTTACGCTTTAAAGTGCCGCCGAATGAAGATGACCGTCTGATTTCTCAGCAGCTTTTACTGATGAAAATCGCGGATGAAGCGATCCGAGATGCCAAGCTTGAAGCAGGACAAAAAGTAGCGGTTCTGGTTGCGATGGAAACTGAACTGGAAATGCACCAGTTCCGTGGTCGCGTTAACTTGCATACGCAACTTGCCGATAGCCTGAGCAACATGGGCGTAGAACTGAGTGATAGCGAATATCAGGCACTTGAAGCCATTGCAATGGACAGTGTGCTTGATGCTGCCAAGCTGAACCAGTACACCAGCTTCATCGGCAATATCATGGCATCTCGTATTGCTTCGCTGTGGGACTTTAACGGCCCGGCCTTTACGATTTCTGCCGCAGAACAATCGGTAGCACGTTGTATCGATGTTGCACAAAACTTGATATCTCAAGAATCGCTGGATGCTGTGGTTATTGCCGCCGTCGATCTGAGTGGTAGTGCTGAACAGGTTATCCTGAAAAACCGCATCACGCCGGTAGCCTCTACCGTGCAAGACAGCGGTTGGAACGTTGGTGAAGGTGCCGGTGCCATTGTCCTGGTTGACAAAGAAAAGCAACAGAGCCAAAACACTAGTACAAGCTATGGCGAAATCAGTGCACTTGGTTTTAGCTCTGTCAGTAACAGCACAAGCGTGACTGATAGCTTATTGACACAAACCGGTATTGCAGCGAATAACGTCCGTTTACTGGAGCTCAACCAAGCACCAGAAAGCACAGACACGGCGCAATTCCCTCTCGCTCATGCTTCGCAGACTCAGGCTAATCAACGTCTAGGGCACTGTTATGCCGCATCAGGTATGGCAAGTATGCTTCATGGACTGTTAAGCCTTAATCAAACAGCGTCTGACTTTGATAGCAAAGCCGCAATTGTAGCCAACGTCAGCGAGGAGCAGTGTTCACAGCTATTGCTAACGCAATCCGCCGCAGAGACGCAGTCGCTTAAAGCACGCCTTGATAGTGAACTATCGACAGATTCAAAGCGTCAGTTAATCAAGCAAGTTACCCTTGGTGGCCGCGATATTTACCAACATATCGTGACAACGGATCTTCCTGAACTACAACAAATTCAGCAAAAAGTCGCTAACGCAAAACCACGCGTACCAGCACTCGAAGAGACAGTCGTACCCGCGCCCGTTACTCCATCAGTATCCCCGATTCTGGCAACACCAAGCCAGACGCCGATTACAGGTATTCAAAGCAATATGACAAAGGTCCTATCCGCTAAAAACCAGAATGATTTAACCTCATTCCAAAGCCCTTCATTTATTAAAAATCAACTGCTGGCACAACAGGTTCATCAGGCATTTCTGCAAAACCGCGAGCAAGGTTTGAAGATGGCTGATGCCCTATTGAAAGCACAGCTGAATGAAGTCACCGCACAAATGAACGCGGGGACCGGTCAGGTGTTTAACCATCAGCCTGAAGCTATTTCAGGACAAGTTGCACCGGCACAGAATGTCATGGCAGCACCTGCTATCGCCAAACCAATTCGCAAGCCATGCATCTGGGATTACGACGACTTAGTGGAATACGCTGAAGGCGATATCGCCAATGTGTTTGGTCCGGATTATGCGATTATCGATAACTACTCTCGTCGTGTAAGACTGCCAACCACAGATTATCTGCTGGTATCTCGCGTCACTAAACTTGATGCCACCATGCTTGAATACAAACCATGCACCATGACCACGGAATACGATATTCCTGTGGATGCACCATACTTGGTAGACGGTCAGATCCCGTGGGCCGTTGCTGTAGAATCGGGCCAGTGCGACCTGATGCTGATCAGCTACCTCGGCATTGATTTTGAAAATAAAGGCGAGCGTGTTTACCGTCTGCTTGATTGTACCCTCACCTTCCTGGGCGACTTACCTCGTGGTGGCGATACATTGCGCTACGATATTTCCATCAACAACTTTGCCCGCAACGGTGATACGTTGCTGTTCTTCTTCTCTTACGAATGTTTCGTCGGCGATAAGATGATCCTGAAAATGGACAACGGTTGTGCCGGCTTCTTTACTGATGAAGAGCTTGCTGATGGTAAAGGTGTCATCCGCACCGAAGATGAAATTAAAGCAAGAAACCTGGCGGTTAAGCAGCGCTTTAACCCAATCCTTCACTGCCAGAAGACCCAATTCGATTATCAGACACTGCACAATCTGCTTAGCGCCAATATTGCAGGTTGTTTCGGTGACAGTCATGTTTCTGATCGTGCACAGCCTTCACTGTGCTTCAGCTCAGACAAGTTCATGATGATCGAGCAAGTCAGTCATGTTGATCCGCAAGGCGGTACATGGGGTCTTGGTCTGATCGAAGGTCACAAGCAACTTGAAGCTGATCACTGGTATTTCCCTTGCCACTTCAAAGATGACTCAGTGATGGCTGGCTCATTGATGGCAGAAGGCTGCGGTCAGTTACTTCAGTTCTACATGATGTACCTGGGTATGCATACACAAGTACAGAATGGTCGTTTCCAGCCACTTGAAAATGCACCACAGCAAGTACGTTGCCGCGGTCAGGTTCTGCCACAATCTGCAGTACTGACCTACCGCATGGAAGTGACTGAAATTGGCTTAAGCCCTCGTCCTTATGCGAAAGCAAATATCGATATCTTGCTTGATGGCAAAGTCGTGGTCGATTTCCAGAACCTGGGTGTAATGATCAAAGAAGAAGCGGAATGTACTCGCTACGATGAAACCACCGAGGCGGATGTACAGCCAGCGACTTTTGCTCCTGTTCAAACAGCTGTTGTTCAAGAAGCAGCTGTTCAGGAAATTGCTCAAAAGCCAGCCGTTCAGCAGCAAGCTTCTGCCAATGCGCCGCTGATGGCACAAATTCCTGATTTGAACACAGCAACAAACAAAGGTGTTATTCCGCTTCAGCACGTTGAAGCGCCAATCACACCTGATTATCCGAACCGCACGCCAGACACAGTACCGTTTACGCCGTACCACATGTTTGAGTTTGCAACCGGTGACATCGAAAAATGTTTCGGCCCTGACTTCTCAATCTATCGCGGCATGATCCCACCACGTACCCCGTGTGGCGATCTACAGCTGACTACCCGTGTAATTGAAGTGAACGGCACCCGTGGCGACTTCAAAACACCGTCATCATGTATCGCTGAATATGAAGTGCCGGGAAATGCCTGGTACTTTGAAGAAAACAGCCATAGCAGCCTAATGCCTTACTCGGTATTGATGGAAATTTCGCTGCAACCCAATGGCTTTATCTCAGGTTACATGGGTACAACCTTAGGTTTCCCAGGCTTAGAGCTATTCTTCCGTAACCTAGATGGTAGCGGTAAGATGCTGCGCAATGTTGACCTACGCGGTAAAACTATCGTCAATGATTCTCGTCTGCTTTCAACCGTCATGATGGGTACCAACATCGTTCAAAGCTTCAGCTTCGAGCTAAGCACCGACGGTGTGCCTTTCTACGAAGGTAAAGCAGTCTTTGGTTACTTCAAAGGTGCAGCACTCAAAGATCAGCTTGGTCTCGATAACGGTAAAGTGACGCAACCATGGCACGTCGAAAATAATCGTACGCCAGATGTAAGCATTAACCTGCTTGATAAGGAAAGCCGTTACTTCAACGCACCGCTTTCAGCTATCGGCGAAGCACAGCCGCATTACCAATTGGCTGGCGGTCGTCTTAACTTCATCGACAAAGTGGATATCACCAGCGATGGCGGTAAAGCAGGCTTAGGTTACTTGTATGCAGAACGTACTATCGACCCGAGTGACTGGTTCTTCCAGTTCCACTTCCATCAAGATCCGGTTATGCCGGGCTCTTTAGGTGTTGAAGCGATTATCGAGCTGATGCAGACCTATGCCCTGAACAAAGATTTGGGTGCCGGATTCCGTTCACCGAAATTTGGTCAGATCCAGTCTGAAGTGAAGTGGAAATACCGCGGTCAGATCAACCCGCTTAACAAGCAAATGTCACTGGATGTCCACATCACTGCGATTAAAGATGAAGACGGTAAACGCATCATCATTGGTGATGCCAACCTAAGTAAAGACGGCCTGCGTATTTACGAAGTGAAAGACATCGCTATCTGTATTGAAGAAGCTTGAGTTAGGAATAAAGAATATGACAACGCAAACAACCATGAATAACGAAAAGCTATCACCATGGCCGTGGCAGGTTGAAGAAAGTGCTACCCTCTTCGATACAGGTTCTATGGCTCAGATATTGAAAGATCTTAGCCGTGGCTGCTATCTGGTTAATCACCCGGAAAAAGGTCTGGGTATCAGTCAGCAAGCCGATCTGGTCTCTGGTGATAGCGCCAGTGCCGCCAACACCCATCCGGTCAGCGCCTTTGCGCCGGCGCTTGGCACCCAAAGCTTAGGTGACAGTGACTTCCGCCGTGTTCATGGCGTGAAATACGCTTACTATGCAGGTGCGATGGCCAATGGAATTTCTTCGGAAGAGCTGGTTATCGCGCTTGGTCAAGCGGGGATCCTCTGTTCATTTGGTGCCGCAGGCCTTATTCCATCACGGGTGGAACAAGCAATTAACCGCATTCAGGCCGCGCTACCGAACGGCCCTTATGCATTTAACCTGATCCACAGCCCTAGCGAACCCGCACTGGAGCGTGGCAGTGTTGAGCTGTTCCTGAAACATAAAGTACGTACCGTTGAAGCGTCTGCATTCTTAGGTCTTACGCCGCAAATCGTGCACTACCGTGCTGCGGGTCTTAGCCGTGATGCGAAAGGCGAAATCCAAATCGCCAACAAGGTGATTGCGAAAGTAAGCCGCACCGAAGTTGCCCGTAAGTTCATGGAGCCAGCTCCGGCTAAGATCCTTCAGGGTCTGGTCAATGAAGGCCGTATTACAGCAGAACAAATGGAACTGGCTCAGCTCGTTCCAATGGCTGACGATATTACCGCTGAAGCCGATTCAGGTGGCCATACCGATAACCGCCCACTGGTGACGCTTCTGCCGACGATTCTGGCTCTGAAAGAAGAAATCCAGGCTCAATACCAGTTTAAGACACCGTTACGTGTTGGTTCTGGTGGCGGTATCGGTACCCCTGATGCGGCACTGGCTGCGTTCAACATGGGTGCTGCTTATATCGTGACAGGCTCTATAAACCAGGCTTGTATCGAAGCGGGCGCAAGTGAGCACACGCGTAAACTGCTTGCAACGACAGAGATGGCCGATGTAGCCATGGCACCTGCTGCCGATATGTTCGAAATGGGTGTGAAGCTGCAGGTTGTTAAGCGCGGTACCTTATTCCCGATGCGTGCCAACAAGCTGTATGAAATCTATACCCGTTACGATTCTATCGAAGCAATCCCTGCCGATGAGCGTCATAAGCTGGAAACTCAGGTTTTCCGCTCGACCCTTGATGAGATTTGGGCGGGTACTGTGGCGCACTTTAACGAGCGTGATCCAAAGCAAATCATTCGTGCAGAAGGCAATCCAAAACGTAAGATGGCATTGATCTTCCGCTGGTATCTTGGCCTTTCAAGCCGCTGGTCAAACACCGGTGAAGCCGGTCGCGAGATGGATTATCAAATCTGGGCCGGCCCTGCACTGGGCGCATTCAACGCCTGGGCAAAAGGCAGTTACCTTGATAACTATCAGGATCGCCGGGCAGTCGATCTCGCCAAGCACCTGATGCACGGTGCCGCTTATTTAGCACGAATCAACCTGTTAGCATCACAAGGCATCAAACTGCCTGCTGAACTTGCTCGTTGGAAGCCGACAGAGAAAATGGCTTAAGAGTAAGATTCTAGAAGCAAGTTTCTATAGACTAGTATCAAAAAAGCGGCCTTCAAACGAAGGCCGCTTTACTCAGGGATTGCAAAGAATCTATTTTTGAATCCTGTTCAAGACGTTACACCCTGAACTGCAGAACCAGGGACTCCAGTCGCTGTGATAACTTAGTTAACTCAAGCGAAGCCGACTCGATTTGGCCTGCGCCATCCGAAGTTTGCATGGCCACATCATAAATAACATTTACATTCTGACTGACCCCATCGGCCACAATTGCCTGTTGTTCAGCAACGGCGGCGTTCTGGGTGTTCATATCATTGATTTTAGTGACAGAGTTCGTGATAGCACTTAATGCATCTCCCGCTTTTTGAGCCTGTTTCACAGCCACGTCGACCCGTTTACAACTCTCTTCCATCACCTGAACAGCCTCAGTGCTTCCTTCCTGGATCTTCACAATCATGGCCTGAATCTCAGTAGTCGATTGCTGGGTGCGTCCGGCCAGGGTACGAACCTCGTCCGCGACCACCGCAAATCCTCGCCCCTGATCACCGGCACGCGCAGCCTCAATAGCAGCATTCAGCGCCAGCAGATTGGTCTGATCCGCAATACCCCGGATCACATCTAGTACTGAACCAATATTCTCGCTGTCTGATTCCAGAAGATGGATCACCTCTGACGCCTTCTTGATCTCATCGGAGAGTTGACCTATCGCCTCAACAGTAAGAAATACCACATGTCTTCCGTCCACTGACTGTTGATTGGCATCAGCAGTGGAGCTTGCAGCTGCCTGAGCGTTGCTGGACACCTCCGCGATGGTCGCGGTCATCTCAGCAATGGCGGTGGCTGCCTGCCCCGTCTCCGATTTCTGTTGCTGGATGCCATTGACTGTATCGCGAGTGATGCAAGACATCTGGTTAGTTGCCGACTTGAGGGCATCCACCGAATCTTTCACCTCAGCTATAGCGCTGCGGGTCTTACCGACAAAGCCGTTAAACCCATTGGCAAGCTCAGCCAACTCATCAGAACCCTTAGTTTCAAGGGTTATGGTCAGATCACCCTCACCCTCAGATATTTTGCGCATCTGGGTAACCACTAAGTTCAGGCGGGCGAGTACATAGCGATTAAGGAACAATAATCCCATAACGATCAATAAAATACCAACGACAACTGCCGCCCAGATGACCCCTTGGGCTGTATCGACCTTAGGCCTGACCTCTTCGATCACAGTCTCAACCTTGGAAGCTCCACTCTCCTCCAGGATCTCGATTGTATCGAGCATGCTCTGGGTGATCGTAGCTAGATCCTCTTTGGCCTCCTTCAACTCTTCAAACTGCGTCAATACTTGTTCAAACTGATCGGTATAAGCTTTGAGCAGGCTTTGTAGGTCGCTTACGCTTTCAACCGGGATCAAGTGCGAACTACTCATGACATTAACCCCAGCTGAAACATCAGCCAGCAGTTTCGGTAACAGGGTACGCGCCTGGTCCGCTGATGGATGATTATCAAGGAGCAATGTTAGAATGTGCCCCCTGCGCAACAAGGCTATACGGTTCTCCATTACCACATCTGCGACTTCCCACATCTGCTGAACCTTGCTGTGATCCATACTGGATAGACTATCGGAATCCATATTCTGAACGACGGTTTCTTCCGCTTCCTTCAGCAAGTTATCAATTGCTGTAAGAGTACTGTTGAGCTTATTTTTGTCTTGCTCCAGCTCTTGGTGAAGTGAGAGCATGGCATCACGACGACTGCGGAATAAGTGGATCATCCCCTTCATTTTAATGGCCTGAGATTCAGCCATCAGACCGGAGGCCATCATACTTTCAAGGGCTTCACCGCCAAATCGTTCGGCCTTATGAATATCCTCAATGGCCTGTTGATGTGAGATCTCCGATAACAAGCTGCGCTGCATGGCGATCATCTCGGCCTGGATCCCTATGGTTGCTCCCATCGCCCCATCGGCAGCCTTCCATGCGGGTCCTGTCACAAAGCGCAGTGAATCAGAGACCATGTTGACCCCTCTAAACCCTGCCATGGCAGCTATGATGAGTATCAGCGCCATAATGCCTAAACCAATGTGAATTTTTTTACTTATGTTCATACTTCAACCTTCCCTGTTGTTGATGTATTGCAGAATGTTGCGGGGATTATTTCGACTTAATTAATTGATAACTTACACGAGTAAGAACGGTAGAACAGTGATAGGAGTCAAATTGCATAGAGCATGTATTATGCTTTATCTCGTTACGCTGGCGCGTCAAATATGCACAAACGACAAGGCAAAAGGCCATGCTGAGCGCCATGACTCTGTCGGGTAGGATAAAATTATAGTTGTGATTCTCATCTCATCCGCTTCCAGGCCTTCACTCCCCGCAATAAAATGTTCAGGATACATTTTATGATCCCCTTCTTCTTTTTAATCGTATCTTGCAGGCGTATCTTCGTGTGGCGTATCTGGCGTATCTTGGACAGGCATAGTTAATGGCGTATCTTGGACAGGCATAGTTAAAAGAAGTAACTAAGGCTGACATCATTAAGTTGGTCAAATACATCCGAAATAGCATTGTGTCTTTTCTTGCTTGTAATAGCCTGAACCTGAAGCAATTTTGGGGTATTGGGAGGAAGGTTTATTCTTCTGAGACCAGAATTAGGTGGTAGCTTTTGATCATCTAAGGCTATTTACGTGGTGAGTCTGTAACCCTGTGCCCGWGAACGGTTGAAACTTACCGTTGCAGCCTGAATGGATCGCGATGAGCCAATGAGCAACGCGCGCTGTCGTTCAAACTGGGTGCAGGCTTTTAACCAATTTTTCTGCTCAATATTTAAACGTTGCAGGATTGGCGGTGTGTTGGAGTCAATATACCCTGTTTTACCTTTGCGAAGCTGTCGACCTGTCCAGTCAACAAGCTCTATGTAATCAATCAATCGCATCGGGATCCCTTTGATGATGGCGTTGTTTGGGTTACCAATGAAAGGGTAAAGTGAAGGAGCCGTTAGCTTTTCATTTTTCAGAGCCTGAAGCCTTGCTCTTATCGACGTATAGTCAGACTTTTCTGGCGTTTTGGCAATGCCRGCACGGATGGGATTTAAATCGACATAGRCCATTGCAGCAGCCAGCGCTTGTTCATCCAGCAAKGCTTGGCACTTAAAGCGGCCCTCCCAGAAATGACCKGTACATTTATCTTCTTTATTCGCCTGTGTGGCGATATCTAAATTGAGCTCACGCATAAACCAGCTGAGGTTGGCGAGTCGAGAACGCCACTCGTCGATGATGGTTCTGCAGGCGTTGAATTCGGCGTCGCTTTTAGTATCACCAGTCAGCAACCGCTGGATCAGTACCGGTTTGTTATGAAGGGTACACCAGCGATCAATGATTTCCTGATCTGTTAACGCTTGTGCTTTCTCTTTATCAATATGCACTACCAGRTGGTAGTGGTTACTCATTACTGAGTAGGCRCAAATATCAATRCAATAAATGCTGCTGAGTTGTTTGATCTTCGCTTCAACCCACTCGCGACGGTGTTCAAAAGACGTTTCTGTTGCTTCATCGTAGCCACAGAGAAAGGTCCGCCGCACACAGCGTGAAACACAGTGGTAGTWGTGCGTTGATTCCAGACATATTTGTTGTTTTCTGGCAGTGGTCATGAGTCAATCCTTGCTGATGGAATAATGACCATAGTTCATATGCCAAACTTTAAAAGGGGCAGTGGATCAGATTGGGATTGATGTTGCTATGGAGTGAAACTAACAGGATTGATGGTTTCTTAAGTATGCCTGTCCCCTTTCTGCCTTTGTGTCCCCTTTCTGTTTGTTCGAAACCGGTAATACTCAATAAATGCAACAGGCTAAATGGACAGATTACCTAGTGGCAAATTCCTTTTGTTGTTCCTACACTTTTCTATACATTGGCCGACTAAAGGGAAATTAATACGCTGTGCTCTATGCCATGAAAACCAGGGGCCAATATAGGCTTTAACCGATCAACAAGATCACGAAAGTTTATTACTAAGGATATTTCCGATGGATAAGCTATTTCTACATCACGTCAAGTCACCATTTGCCGTCAGCGACCACCCCAAAGACCTCTTTGTGGTCAGTTTTTCCGATAATATCAATACGGCAGCAAAAGAATTACTGGCTAAAGAGTGCCTTCTGTACTCTCGCCACAAAAACTTGGCCCAGACCTTTATCAAACTGACAGAATCCTTTGAATTTAAAGCCAATATAAAAACTGTTGCCTTTATACTTCGATCGCTCGATAGCACGAGCTACACGTCATACCTGGATCAGATGAAGAAGCACTGTAATAACGATGCTGAGTATTACCAGGTACTGAAAAACCTCATTGACGATTACATACAAAAGGAATACGTGCCTGACAGCAACGGGCATTTCACCGATTATACGCCTTACCACGATTTTCATTGCAGGAGCAAAGCTTCTTTCGTTAAGAGGTATCGTTCCTATGATTAGAGCCCCGCATCAAACAGACACTTTATGTCTCAGTGCTCTCAGAGATGGATAGCTTTGAAAAATAGATCATTCATGAGGGGAATTCTATAATTTCATAGCGGTATGAATAAAATTTTCAAATAATATCGCTATTGTATTACCAGCGGATAGACATATAATATTTTAAATTAATCAAGAACTTATACTTACAGGGACGATAATGACCGCTACCGCCTACCTTGATTCACTGAACCAACGCTATTTATCTATTCATAGAACAAAAGAGGACTTCTTTTGGGAAACGTACATGGGTATCAGTGATGACCATGATGGTTCAACTAAAGCAGAAACAGAGTGGACTAAATTCTTAAGCGCTTCTTCTCAAATCACTGAGCTTAAAAAGCAAATAGAGGTGGCAAAATCGCTTGCTGACTCTGACGAGAAAACTCAAACCCTGATTGGATTAAAGGGCTGGCTCGCCACTTTTCAAGCTCATGCGCTAGAGTCTGAACAAGCACAAACGCTTAAAGCGGAACTGATTAAGTTCGAAGCTGATTTGTTTGAGAAAAAACAGAACTACGTCATGACGTATGTGGATGAAGACGGTAAAGATGCGGAAGGATCTTTGCCTGTGCTTGGTGCAAACATTCGTACCAGTGCCAACGAAAATGTTCGTAAATCATCTCATCAAGCCCTAGTCGATTTAGAGCAGTGGCTACTTCAAAACGGCTTTTTAGCGCTCGTCAAACTACGTAATCAGTTTGCAAAATCATTAGGATATGACAACTTCTTTGACTACTCCATTGTCAAAACGGAGCAAATGACGACTGCAGAGCTGTTTACTATTCTTGATGATTTTGAAGCAAGAACCAGAGACAGCCACCAAAATAGCTTAAATCATTTAGTTAAATCAATGGGCGCTCAATCTATACAAGGGCATAACTTTGTATACTCGTTCGCGGGTGATGCGATGCGCGACTTAGATCCTTATGTCCCGTTCTCTCAGTCTTTACGCCGATGGGTAGAATCATTTGGTCGCTTAAATATTGATTATTCTGGCGCTGAACTCACGCTGGATCTTCTTGATCGTAAAGGAAAATATCAAAACGGCTTCTGCCACGGCCCTGTCCCTGCGTTTTACGATAAAGGCAACTGGGTTGCTGCTAAGGTCAACTTCACCAGTAACGCCAAACCGGATCAAGTAGGCAGTGGATATGACGGGATCAATACCTTGTTTCATGAAGGTGGACACGCCGCCCATTTCTCCAATGTGAAGATGAATGCCCCGTGTTTCTCGCAAGAGTTCGCGCCGACCTCGATGGCCTATGCTGAAACGCAGTCAATGTTTTGCGACAGCTTACTAGGCGATGCCGATTGGTTAAAGCAGTACGCCTTGGATGCTGATGGAAACGCAGTGCCTGATGCAATCATTAAATCGATAATTGACAGTAAACAGCCCTTTAGAGCGTATATTGAAAGAAGTATTTTGGTTGTTCCATACTTTGAACGAACACTGTATCAACTGAGTGACGATGAACTGAGTGCTGAAACGGTGACAACGTTAGCAAGAGCGATGGAGAAAAAAACCCTCGGCTTGGAATGTAGCCCGCGTCCGTTAATGTCCATTCCACATCTTCTCTCCGATGAATCAGCATGTTCTTATCAAGGGTACCTACTGGCCAATATGGCGGTGTATCAAACCAGAGCCTATTTTACCGAGAAGTTCGGCTACTTAACCGATAACCCAGAAATCGGCCCGCTACTTGCGAAACATTATTGGCATGGCGGTAATAGCGTTAATCATAACACCACAATAGTAAACCTGACGGGTGAAGGGTTTAACGCCAAATATCTTGCGGATGAATGCAATTTATCTGCTGAGCAAGCGTGGGATATCGAGAAGCAAAAAATCTCAGCGCTTCAATCCAGAACGCAAACGGATGTTGCTTCTTTAAATGCCAGTATCAACATTGTTGATGGTGCTAACCAGATTGCCAATAATCTTAGCTCCGACAGTGACATGTGCCGCGAGTTCGAGCAATACATTGTGTCGACATACGGCCGATAAATAAAAAATGACTGCTCTGCGATTGTGGAGTAGTCATGATTTAAACTGGGGGATTAGCATAAGCAAGAATGATGGTTCCAAACAAGGAAGAGCTGATTTATTACATGACAGAAAATGCATCATGTATTAAGGGTCTGTTTATCTTTCAACATAATTGCTGCTGGAGACTATTTTTTCAGCTAACAAGGCGGAAGATATGCCATGTAGTTGCCCTACTTAAATATCTGACAACGCAGTTAGATGGAAAAATAGTCCCAGCCCTTCGGGTAAAGGCTAAAAAAGCTTCATACTGCGTTACTCAGAGCTCATTTAGAATAACTAAACCTCTCTCTTCGTGCCTTGTCTGAAGACTTTTTTAGTCTTTACAGCTGCAATGTTGAAAGATAAACAGACCCTAGTATGGAATTGGTATAAATGAGAATTCAGGAAGCAGCCCAAGTAAGCGGGCTAAGTAGTCATACCCTCAGGTTTTATGAAAAAAGCGGCTTAATTTATCCCATATCCAGGGATACTTCCGGGCACAGGTTTTATCGCGATCATGATATTCGCTGGCTGCATTTCGTGCAGTGTTTAAAAAGCACCGGCATGCCCCTTAAGGACATACAGCAATTTGCTAATAAAGTAAGAGATGCTGAAAACCAGGCGGAGCTGTTACTGCAAATTTTGCAGCAACATAAAGTGAGGTTGGACAAACAACTGGCAGAAACCCAGAAGTGTTTATCCCATATTGATTGGAAGATAAATCATTACCAGGATATTGTTGCTAAACAGAAATAGTTGCCAGCAGCCAAGGCTTGTGCCACTCACTTTTATATCTGTGTTACCAATTTATCTGTCGTTCATTGGTTATAAAAGAGCTGCCACTCAGATTTGAGTGGGCAGCTTAATTAAGTGGGTGTGCGAATGTATGCTATTTGCTATACAGGCTCTGTTTGCTGAGCGTCAAAAAAAGCATTGATGCGAGTATGATCTTCTGTGGTTAGGTTTACATCTGCCGCACCTAATAAGCCCGCCAGCTGTTTGGTATTTCTGGCGCCAATAATAGAGCCTGTGGTTGCCGGGTGAGCCAGCGTCCAGGCTATGCTCAAATGCGCGACCTCACAGCCCTTTTCCTCTGCTATCTGTCGTAATAATTCCACCAGCTGTAGATTTTGACTAAAAGCCGGATCTTTAAATCTATCGCTTTTATGGCGCCAGTCCCTTTTATCCAGCAGGGCAAACCTGGCTTTGTTCATCGTCCCGCTTAGCAGGCCTGAAGCCATGGTGGAGTGATGAATGGTGCCAACATTGTGCTGTTGACACCAGGGCAGCAAGGTTTCCTCTGCCTCCCGGTAGAGCAAAGAATAGGCTGGCTGATTTGATATCACAGGTGCAATGGCGCTGATCCGCTCCAGTTGTTTGGCTGAAAAGTTAGATACACCAATATGGCGCACTTTTCCCTGCTGTTTTAAATCAGCCAGGGTTTGCCAGGCTTCTTCAATATCAGTCTCAGGCCGGGGCATGTGGATCTGATAAAGATCAATCACATCAACGTCTAACCTGCTGAGGCTGTTTTCTACTTCTGTCAAGATGGACGATCTGTTTAAGCGATTAAGCAGCTCTGTTTCCCCTGGATTCCAGGAAAACCCGCACTTAGTAAAAACATAAGGTTTGTAGCTGGTTTGTTTTAATGCTTTATGAATGACTTTTTCAGCGTTACCCAGGCCATAAGCAGGGGCCGTATCTATCCAGTTAATGCCTAACTCTAATGCAGCATGAATGGTGTTAATCGAATCCTGTTCCGACTGTTTACCCCAGCCCCAATCGCCGATGTCTCCACCTATGGCCCAACTACCTAATCCCAAGCGGGAGATCGCCATATCCGAGTTACCTAGTATTCTTTTTTCCATAATTAAGACCCTGGTTATAAAGGTGAATTTCCGGCTTCCGTTTAAGCCATATAGGAAAAATACGGGTTAGAGCATGCTCTAAGTCAAGAGGTTTATTGCAAATACATTTGGGGGGGATTGAACGTGGTTTTTTAAGTACATTTATCTCGTTATGGGAAACAAAGCGTAAGAGCCATTATAGTCACCGTAATCACAGCAATTACGAAACATACCTTGCGACAATCATTAACAGTTTAAGTATGAACAACCAGCAATGAGCAAATAATCAGCGATTAAGGCCACTTATAATAAACAATGACTTTAATTATCTTGCCATCACTGTAAAATCCAGCCCTTCACTCTAAATTCAATATCAGAATAATGATCGATTTTTCTATACTGCCAGTGTATTTGACCGCTGTAATTGCCCTGTTGCTGATCCCAGGGCCAGATATGCTGCTTATCGCCAGCTCCAGCCTCAGCTATGGCCGTAAAGTGGGCGTATTTGCCAGCTTAGGTAACGCGACTTCAGGCCTGCTGCTAACGCTGTTAGCGGCAATGGGCGTATCGGCACTCATCGCGGTGAATCCAATAGCATTGCAAGTGCTTCGCCTGCTCGGTGGTGCTTACCTGCTGAAAATGGGGTGGGATTGCATGCGTACAACGCCTGCAGATACACCCGAATTAGAACAGCAATCCGGTATGGCAAAGACACTCTACCGCCGTGCGGTGATCAGTAACCTGCTAAACCCGAAAGCATTGATTTTCTTCGTCTTATTCTTGCCGCAGTTCGTATCAACTCAGGCGACAGCAACCTCTGGCGAACAGATGCTGGTGCTGGGTCTACTGCTCAATGTTCTTGGCCTGCTGTTTAACCTGTTTCTGGTGACTATGGTTGGCAGCTTAGGTCAGCCGTTGCTGAAGAATGAAAAATTTCGCACCAACCAGCACAAGTTTATGGGTCTGATCTTCTTTGTTCTTGCTATCTGGTTACTGGCTTCTCAGGTGCCGACGCCAACAATTTAACACCGACTAAGTACAACCAGATAAAAAAAGGCTTTAACCTCACCTCTTATCAGAGACTGCGGTTAAAGCCTTTTTGTTATACCACTCGATAAACTCGGTGGTTACTTTGGGGGTTATCAGTTATTTTCAATCAACAAGACACGGCATTCATAAGGTTTCATTACCAGGTGGTGGCTGGGTACTTGATGTTGATGATCAGAATAGTTACCCAGAATATAACGCCCTTTTTCAACATTAAGCGTCTCTGGTAGCTGGCATTCGGTTTCCTGACCATAGTAGTTATTGATACAAACTAAGGTTTGCTTATCAGACTGACGGCGATAGCAAAACAGCTGTGAATGTTCGGGCATTAAGTCAGTGTAATCACCGGTTGTGATCACGGCTAACTCTTTACGTAATTCAATCAGCTTACGATAATAGTGGAATACTGAGTCGTCATCCGCCACGGCTTTTTCGGCGTTGATTTCAGGATAATTCGCCGCCACTTCCAGCCATGGTTGACCTTGCGTAAACCCAGCATGCTCTTGGTCATTCCACTGCATTGGCGTACGCGAGTTATCACGGGATTTCTGCGCTAAAATAGCCAGCATCTCGGCTTCATTCACACCTTGCTGATTCACCATGATGTCGTACATATTAGTACTTTCCACATCACGGTACTGCTCAATTGAGGTATACCCCGGATTGGTCATGCCAATCTCTTCGCCTTGGTAAACATATGGCGTGCCCTGCATCATGTGCACAGATGTCGCCAGCATTTTCGCCGACTCGACACGGTACTGCTGATCATTTCCTAAGCGACTGACTACCCGCGGCTGATCATGGTTACACCAGAACAACGCCCCCCAGCCTTTATTGTGCAGCCCCTGCTGCCAGTGGCTGAATATTTGCTTAAGCTGAAGAAAGTCAAATGGCGCATTCGTCCATTTATCGCCATTGCGATAATCGGCTTTCAGGTGATGGAAGTTGAATACCATCGACAACTCTTTACCATCATGTGATGAATACTGCTGGCAATGCTCAAGCGTGGTTGATGACATTTCACCGACCGTTACCGATCCGTATTGCTGGAATACTGCCTCGCTGATTTCCTGCAGATATTCATGTACTCGAGGACCATCGGTATAAAAACGGCGGCCATCACCAATATCGTCATTCTGAAAGTCTTGTTGCTTTGAAATCAGGTTGATCACATCCAAGCGGAAACCATCTACACCCTTTTCTGCCCAGAAACTGATCACTTCTTTCACTTCGGCCCGAACATTTGGGTTTTCCCAGTTCAGATCGGCTTGTTCTTTAGCAAACAAATGCAGGTAATACTGACCAGTTGCTTCATCCAGCTCCCAGGCATTGCCGCCGAATTTAGATTCCCAGTTTGTTGGTGCCTGACCGTTAAGCGGATCTTTCCAGATGTAGTAATCACGATACGGGCTTTGCTTATCACCCAATGCAGACTTAAACCATGCATGCTCTGTTGAGGTATGGTTTACCACGATATCCATCACAATGCGGATACCTTTTTGATGCGCCTCGGCCAGTAACTGATCGAAATCAGCCATAGTGCCGAAATCAGGATTGATATTGTAATAATCAGAAATATCGTAACCGTTATCGATCATTGGCGAACAGTAAACCGGGGTTAACCAGATGGCATCGACACCCAGCGTTTTGAGATAATCGAGCTTAGAAATGATCCCTTGAATATCGCCAGTACCCTGACTTCCGCTGTCACAAAAGCTTTTAGGATAAATTTGATAAATAGTCGCAGTACGCCACCATTCATGTTGTTCTGTCATCATGCTTGTTTACTCACAGAAAATTGATTCAAAAGAAAATTTGCTTATAAAAACGGGGATAGCCCTGCCGCCAGGACTATCCAGTTATGAAGATTTAAATTGTTTGCGGCGTGTGCTCACTGTCCTCAATCTGACCCTTGGCCTGTGCACGCTTATAAAGCACCAGCGTTAAGGCGATGGGGACGATAATCGCTACCAGCATGGCAACCAGGTACACCATCCAGTACTGCGGCTGAATAGACAGAATGCCCGGCAGACCACCTACTCCGATGCCGTTGGCCATCACACCGGCACTACCACAAATCGCAGCAGCAATCGCAGAGCCAATCATCGCGGTTAGCATCGGGAATTTGTATTTCAGGTTGATCCCGTACATCGCAGGTTCTGTTACCCCAAGAAAAGCCGAAATTGCTGCAGGGACTGAGATTTCACGCTCATTGTGTTTTTTACTGATCCAGATAATACCGACAACAGCAGAGGCTTGAGCAATATTAGACAATGCAATCAAAGGCCAGATCGGTGTACCACCCATATCCTGCATTAACTGCAAATCGACGGCATTGGTTGTATGGTGAATGCCCGTAATAACCAATGGCGCATACAAAAAGCCAAAGATCATAGAGCCGAGCACGGCAAAGTCACCGGTCATCGCTATTTTTGCCGCATAGGCCACACCATTACCAATCACCCGACCAAACGGACCAATAAAGGCATGCGCCAGGATCACAGCCAGAATGAGCGAAATAAACGGCACGATGACTAAATACAGATAAGAAGGAATGATCCGTTTCAGATTCGTTTCAATCATTGCCAGTGCGATACCCGCAAACATGGCAGGAATAACCTGAGCCTGATACCCCACTTTTTCAATCACAAACCAGCCAAAGTCCCAGACTTCGGGCACTTGCTTACCTATCAGGTAGGCATTCATTAATTGTGGTGAAACCAGCGTGACACCCAGAACGATACCCAGGATCGGTGTACCGCCGAGCTTTTTCACCGTAGACCAACAGACGCCGACAGGCAGGAAGAAGAAAATCGCTTCACCAATCAGCCACAGGAAGGAATGCACTGTGGACCAGAACTGGCTGATTTCAACTAACGTTTTGCCATCGAACATGCGAATGTCGCCGATGACATTACGGAAGCCCAGAATTAAACCACCGGTAATAATGGCAGGTAAAAGGGGAACAAAAATTTCGGCCAGGTGGGAAATACTACGCTCAAGCAGGCTCATATTCTGACGAGCAGCGACTTTCGCTTCTTCTTTCGATGCGCCAGCATCGCCCGTCATATCCGATAGGATCTTATAGACTTCATCAACCTCTGTACCAATCACCACCTGGAACTGACCCGCATTGGTAAAGCAACCCTTCACCATCGGAATGGTTTCAATTTCTTTAACCTTTGCCAGATCCGTATCGTTTAGTACAAAGCGTAGTCGGGTAAGGCAATGACTTACGCTGGCAATATTGTCAGCACCACCGATGCATTCAACCAGGCGCTCGATGTGCTGCCGATTTATCTTACTCATACCGTTGTCCATCTCATGTTGTGAAGGGTACTTATCGTTGTTTAGCGTTTCCACTTGGCGGGAATGTTCCCACTTATGGTTATGATAATGGCAAAAGAATGGCAAAAACGAAATGGGAACATTCCCAAACCGTGAAAGAGTTCACAGAGTGCGAGAAAAAAGTGCTCCCCCCTATACCCAAGTAACCTCAAGATGCTCGTTTCAGCGAGAATTTCCAGGCGCTAAGGTCAGGCGCTGATTTGCAGATATAGTCGCTCTACATCAAAAATCATCAACGCAACATTAGTGCCTGGAAAACTCGCCCTTCGGGAGTGTTCCAGCCAGCCCACTCCTGTGTCAAATGCACTCAAAAGGACCGCTCATTCCTTCGCACATTTTCCTTGAATTGAACTGGCTGGCATCACTCTGAATCCTGCATCTTGAGGTAACTTGGGTATACATATTAGGATAGGAGGTAACTGCACTTTTTTTCTTATTATACTTTTTCTTTAAGGCGTAATGGCGAGTGTTGCTTGCTGCGTTAAATGCGTTATCGCACACTGACCTGACAGCTGCCTGATCAGCAAGTTTGCCGAGGCTTTTCCCGCCTCAAGATAACCGGGGTCGATACTGAAAGTATTGGGGAAAATAAATGATAGCAAATCGGTCGCCCCTACCCCTGATACCAGCACATCGCTGCGGTTTAATTCCTGCAGACGTTTAGCAACCCCCATCGCAAGAGTATCACTGGCACAGACAATGGCTTCTGTTTTCGGCCTTAATACGCTATCGGTCAGCGCATAGGCACTTTCATGACTTAGCTGGCCGGTCTGATAGTTCGGAGTAATATCGGCCGCTTTGCAATAGGTTAAATAAGCATTCAGGCGCATTTGACCCGTCGTTTTATCACTTGGGTCAACACCCACAAAACTGATCTCGCGCTTACCTTGTTGCTGTAAATGCGCCATCGCCTGCTCAATAACACCATGGTTGTCATACCCGACCGATGAAATAGTATCGGTATCAACGGCTATAACAACGGCTTTATGCTGTAACATTTCTACCGCGGTTAAATCGCAGCCGGTAAAACCAAACAGGATCACACCATCGACATTACGCTTTTGTAAAACTGCTAAATGTTCATTGGTTTTCTCGGCACTAAACTGACTTTCCATGATCACCGCATCATAACCAGCTGCATAGATAACATCTAAAATGCCGCTCACCGCTTTGTTCTCAGATGGTGAATCAAGACGAGACAGAATAATGCCGACAACTTTGGTGCTGCCACCTCGCATCGTCTGTGCTGACTTTGACGGCACAAAACCAGAGTCTCTGATCACTTGCTCAACCTTTTCACGGGTTGCCGCTTTTACTTTAGGATCATTGGTCAACACGCGTGAAACTGTGGATTTTCCAACCCCTGCTAATTTAGCAATATCCAGAATGGTGAGCTTTTTAGTCATAAATAGGTTCAGGCTAAGGTAAACCTCTTTATTGTCACTCTCAGCAACAATAATTCAATCATTTTCCTTCCAAACATCACAAAACCTTTAGGTAAACGTGCTTTTTCCACGAAAACGCTGCGTTTATACCCATAAAACATCTAAAAGGAGCCTTAATTAAATAGTGACAGAATCTCCACAACGGCAAATACTTAGTAACAACTCTGAATAAAATCCCTACTAGCAAAAAATGGCTTTAGCCAACATAAAACTGACACACAGCAAACAAAAAAAGGATCGATTTCAGATAAATTGAATTTTGTGCAATTATTTAGGCATGATATCGGGTATTGCATTGAAATACTGTTTTTCAATACCCATATCTTATTCTAAATATATAGATTAAATAATCTTGTGTTGGCATCCTCTTTTCTTTTTGCCTTTTAATGCCCACAAGAACTATCAGTCCCTGTTCATTCGGGGAAAGGCATTAAGGATTTTTATGATTACTCACGTTGGCGTTATAGACCAAGACCCCGTAAGACTTATTACCCCCTTATTAGACCATGCTATCCCGGCCGATAAGATGATTTTTATCGGTACGGAAAGCCAGAGAGAGCAGTACGAGCGCCTTGCATCAATACTGACACCCCGAGATATTGAGGTTGAATTTTTCCAGATCCCTGACTCCATCAGTATTACCAGCCTTCGTCAACGACTCAACGAGTTAGCAGATAAGCTCCGACAAACCCAGACTGAAGTCTGGTTTAATACCAGCTGTGGTTTACGTCACCGCCTGCTATCTGCATATGAAGTTTTCCGTTCTTTTCATTGGCCTATTTATGTCATCGAACCTTTCAGTGACGAAATGTGCTGGCTCTACCCTTCGGATCGCAAGCAACAGCAAGTTGAAGATCGTATTCAACTAACTGACTACCTCACTATTTTTGGTGCGAGAAGTGAGCTGCCCGAAACAACGGTACCGGAATCACTCAACAATCAGCTATGGGAGCTGGGACAGCGCTGGGCAAGCTCGGCACTGGAACTGGGACCAGGTTTGGCAACACTGAACTATCTGGCAACCACATGTCGAAAAGAACAGAAACTCGATGTTGGCCTGAGTGAAAAACAACAAGGTTATAGGGAGTTAGGCATGTTAATTGCCGATCTGCAGGATACCGGGCTGGCCACCTACGAAAAGGGTATTCTGACTTTCATACATGAAGATGCGCGTCGTTTCGCAAATGGTGAATGGCTGGAAAACCTGGTTCACAGCACGGTTCGTGCGATTCAGAATGAGCTGCCAACTATTCAGGATCACTCATTAGGGGTTCAGGTTTACCGTAAGATCGGAGACCGTGAAGTCCGTAATGAACTAGATGTCGCGACGGTTGTGAATAATAAGCTGCATATTATTGAGTGTAAAACCAAAGGTATGCGTGATGATGGTGACGACACGCTCTACAAGCTGGAATCACTGCGTGATTTATTAGGCGGCCTGCAAGCACGCGCGATGCTGGTGAGCTTCCGTCCTTTGCGTCATCATGATTTAGTACGCGCCCAGGATTTAGGCCTTGCTATCATTGGCCCGGATCAACTTGGTGACTTACAAACCCACCTTCACAACTGGCTGAAAGATGCCGGTGGCCAGACGCATAATATTGCGTAAACTAGAAACTAGAAACTAGAAACTAGAAACTAGAAACTAGAAACTAGATTAGGTTCATTTAAAAAGGTCGCAATTGCGACCTTCTTATATCTACAGTACCGCAAATACCAAACTGACTAATTATCTGGCCTCCCAGCGAACATTAATCAGGTTGGTATAACAGACACAAAAAAACCGATACATTAGTACCGGTTTTCATCTTGAATAGTGTGATAACTCATAGGATTTTTGCGCTTACGGCAGATATCCTGGAGTGGTTCTTAGTACGCCGTTAGTTGCCCTGAGGTCGAAGAGGAAGCCCGGAGTTTATAACTATAAATGAGGACTTCCGATAAAGAGATCAGGGCAAATAACAAGTAATAAGTAATAAGAATTACTCAGCCAGCATGCGACGAGCAGCTTCTACTACCACTTTGATCGAACGCGCTTCCGTCTCTTTCAGAGTCGCATGATCCGGTATCTCTTTCTGAGTACGGTTGATGATAACACCCGCAACACAACCTGCACGCAGACCAGAACTAGCACACATAGTTAACAGTGTTGCTGATTCCATTTCATAGTTCAGAACGCCCATCTCCTGCCACTCTTTCATTGAGCCCTGGAAACGACGAACAACACGACCTGAGAACGTATCGTAGCGCTCCTGACCCGGGTAGAAAGTATCACTTGAAGCCGTTACACCTGTGTGTACTGTTGCACCTTCTGCTTCTACTGCAGCTTTCATTGCTGTCGCAACATCAAAGTCTGCAACCGCTGGGAATTCCATTGGGGCAAAATGCAGGCTCGCACCGTCAAGGCGTACAGAACCCGTTGATACGATCATGTCACCCACATTGATGTGTGGCTGAATCGCACCCGTTGTACCAACACGCAGGAACGTACGGATACCTAATTGCGCTAATTCTTCAACCGCGATAGACGTTGATGGACCACCAATACCTGTAGAGCAAACAATCACAGTTTTACCGTCTAAAACCGCGCGATAAAGCGTATATTCGCGAGAGCTTGCTAGAAACTCAGGGTTATCCATCAGGTTCGCGATTTTTTCAACACGCGCTGGATCACCTGGAATAATAGCAAGTTCTGCACCATTAAGATCCGCTGTTGTCACACCTAAATGGAAAACTGTCGTCTCAGACATAATCATATCCTTTTATTGTTTGCCGCTCTGTATAGGGAAGTCAGAGGTCGTGGCTTTAAACTAATTTTAATGTTTAGGCAGTATTCATCGATTTTCATAAATAGATAAATACTCTCAAAACACCAGTTAACGATAACGGATAGAATCGCAACTTTAAGTGACAGCAGTCACAGATAATAAAATGAACCGATTTACAGGTTACATAAAACCGTGATCACCATCACCTTAAAGCGTTTGCTGTTGCCCTTCATCACAAATTAATTATAAAAAAACGGCATCACCGTAAGAATAGGTGATGCCGTTTATTTTGCGGTATTAATTTTGTGCGCTATCTCCGGTTATTTGTTCAACCGGCTTTCAGGGCTAAAACGCAACAAACGCAATGCATTCAATGTCACCAATGCCGTTGCCCCGCTATCTGCGAGTACCGCAACCCACAGACCCGTGACGCCCAGCAAAGTGGTTACCAGGAATATGCCTTTCAATCCTAACGCCAGAACAATATTCTGACGGATATTTCTGAGCGTGGCACGAGACAGTTCAATCATCATCGGAAGTTCCGACAAGCGGTTATGAGTAAGCGCCGCATCAGCCGTTTCCAGCGCGACATCTGTACCGCCACCCATGGCTATACCAATCGACGCTGTTTTCATTGCCGGGGCATCATTTATACCATCGCCGACCATTGCTACATTGGCTTTTTCGTTGGCGGTTTGTACTTCTGTTACCTTATCAGCAGGCAATAAACCGGCACGAAAATCGATGCCAATTTCCTCGGCGATAGCGGCGGCAGCACGGGGGTTGTCACCGGTTAACATCACCGACTGGATCCCCATCAGCTTAAGCTCTTTAATGGTGTTAGCGGCATCATCACGCAGGTTATCTCGCCATGCAATCACACCAATAGCAACGTGATCACGAAGTGCAACAACCAGGGTTTTACCTTCCGCTTCCAGTGACATTGCCTGAGCGTGTTGTTCCGCGGTTAATGCCACTGACTTAGGTAATCGATCTGCCGCACACAGCAGCAGGGTTTCACCGTCAATCACACCTTGAATACCGCGTCCGGGCAGTGCTTCACGCTCAGCGGCTTCAGTAACGTTCAATCCACGTTCTTCCGCAGCTTTAACAACCGCAACGGCCAACGGGTGCAATGATCCGGCTTCGACGGCTGCTGACTGGCGAAGTAATTTCTCTTCGTTACCATCCCAGCAGATCAGATCGGTCATCACGGGTTTACCCTGAGTTAAGGTTCCCGTTTTATCGAAAGCAATCGTGCCAATATGACCAAGCTGCTCTAATGCTGCACCGCCCTTAATCAAGGCACCACGGCGAGCAGCAGCGGCTAAACCTGATGTAATCGCTGCCGGTGTAGAGATCACTAATGCACAAGGGCAGGCAATCAGCAATAAGGTTAAACCACGATATATCCACTCATGCCATGATTGAGCAAACAGCAGAGGTGGGATCACAATAACCAGTGCCGCAAGCACAATCATTGCCGGGGTGTACCAGCGACTGAAGCGGTCTAAAAATCGTTCTAACGGCGCTTTACGTGATTCTGCATCTTCGATTAAGTGAAGAATACGATCAATCGCATTATCACCCTGCTCTGAGATAATGGTCAGGCGCACCACCTTATCAGCGACCAGTGAGCCCGCCATCACTTTATCACCCGGCAGGCGTTCGACCGGAACCGATTCACCGGTCAAAGCACTTTCATCAAAGCTCGCAGATATATCAAGCAATTGGGCATCAGCCGGCAAGCGAGAACCTGGCGCAATCTCAATCACGTCACCCTTTTTGAGATCTTCTGCTGCCACTCTTTTTTTCGTGCCATCAGAGTGGATCACAGTCGCTTCTTCCGGCACCAAATCCATCAGGGCTTTTACCCCGCTGCGGGCGCGTGACGATGCATACCCTTCAAGTTGTTCGCCGATCAAGAAAAGCAGCAAAACCATGGCAGCTTCAGCGGTTTCTCCTAAATACAACGCACCAATAGCCGCAATACTCATCAGGGTTTCAATAGAGAACGGTGTACCTGATTTCGTCAGATTCACGGCTTTTTTTACGATTGGGAGCAGCCCCAAAACGGTCGTCAGTGTGAAGGCAAGCTGACCATAGAATTCTGAACTACGGCTAATTAAGAATGAAACCAACATCATCAAGGYGATGATAATCACCGGCAGGTATTGCTTGATGAAACCGGGCTTTTCCTGCTCCTGAAGCTTTCTGCCTGTCACCAATTTAAAACCCGTTTCTAGTGCCTTGGCTTCAACCTCTGCGGCCTGCGAGGCTGATTGGCAGTTAACCACCAGTTTTTCTGTCGCAAACATGACCTTTGCGTGCTCAACACCAATGATAGTGAGAAGTGCTTTTTCCAGTTTACTGGCACAGCTCGGGCAATCCATACCAAGGATCTTCCAACTTTGGCTGTGGCCTAAATTCGATTGAGCTAATTGCTCTTCTGTATCCTGAAGTTCTTCTAAAGAAGGAGATGCGGCGGAACAACAACCAGTTGTACCGCAACTATTTTCCGCTGACGGTAGCGATTCTGAATGCTCGGGGACGGGTACGACGACGGCCGATGATGACAACGACAATTTTCCTGGCTTAGGCTTATTTAAACCTCCCGCAAGAGAAAAGGACGGATTAGCCAACTTATGGCCGGAAGCAGGATCATCAGAGCCTGATTCACCACCGCCTTCACTGTCACTCGACTCAACATGGGTTTCACTCGGACAGCAACATTCTGTTGCTGTGGCACCGACAACCTGTACCGTACTCGATTTAGCTGCGGTTGGTTTTACGGTATGAATATGAGTTTTCTTATTATTACATTGAGCACACATTGTGATCCTCCTGGTTACTCTTAATTGCACAAGATGGGTCTTACCAATGCGATAATTATAAACCTTTGAGTAATGTCCAAGGTCAACAAAAAAAGCCAAAACAATTTGCTTTGGCTTTTAATAAATATCTAGGGCCTGTTTATCTTTCAACATTGCAGCAATTATGTTGAAAGATAAACAAGCCCTAACCAGATACTACTATTGTAGTCGTCTGAAAATAACACTGTTATCGAGAATGTCGATCCACGGCTGATAATCGAAGCCCATGTCAAATACATACTCGGTGATCAGGTTTCGGGCTGAGGTGAGCAAGACTTCAGCTTTCCAGGGTTTTTCAAAATAGCTTTCAATCCGAGCCCGGTTAATCGCAGCGATGGTATCTTGGTGTGTCGCCTGACCGGTTAACAGTACTTTTTTGGTAAACCTGAAACGTGAGTCTTGTGACACTTCCGTTAACAACTCAACCCCGGTTTTACCCGGCATCACATGGTCGGATATCACCAGAGCCACATACTCCCCTTCTGCATCAAGCTCGTCCATCAGCTCTAATGCTTCATCCGCCGATTCACAATCTTCAACATGAAAATAGTCATTCAGCGGCGCTAAGTCTTTGAGTACGGCACTTAGCACTTCCCTTTGGTCATCAACGCAGATGATGTTTAGCTTTTCCATAACCGTCCCTTACGCAATAGGCAGTTTTATTCGAAATTTGGTTTTCTCTGGGTCACTTTTTAGTGCAATCGTACCGCCGTAACTGTTCACAATACGCTGTACGATAGACAAACCCAGCCCTAAGCCAAACGACAAGCCCCCTTTTTTGGTGGTGAAGTTTGGTTGAAAAATCTTTCTCCGTGTTGCTTCATCAATCATCGGGCCATTATTGCTAATGGTGATCAGCAACCGGTTTTTTGAATAACGGGTGATGATTTCAATCTGTGCCTCAGGTGTCTGCTCCATGGCATCACAGGCATTTTTGATGATATTAACCCACACCTGCACCAGCTCGGTCGCACTTGCAGTGATGGTCGGTAATACCGCCGGACGCAATACCACATTGACACGACGTAAGTTGCTCTGCAGCAGTGCCAGAGATTTGTGAATCGTATCGTTCACGTCGATATCCGACTGGCGAGCCTGATCACTGCCCCCCAGCTGTTTTACCGAACGCACGATACTGGCTGCATGTTTACCTGCAAGCTTCATATCATGCAGATCACGACCTATATCCCAATACTGCAAAGCATCATCAATATTAACCAACCAGGCATCAGGTACATCACCTTGCGGTAAAGCCCGCGCTAACTGGCGGGCCTGATCGCGAGTGAGGCAATGCTTTTCCTGCAACTCTTTTGCCCGCTTTCTTACCTCTGCGGAAGTGGATGACTGGCCATCACAGATCCCAAGATCTAAAAACGATGAGACTTCCGGCTTGTTCTCTTCAAGAAAATGGCAAATTGAGTTTTGGATCCCTTCCGTTTTACTGCTCAATACGCCAACGGCATTATTCAGTTCATGAGCAATACCCGCAGCCAGCTGACCTAATGTCGTCATTTGTTCAGCAGCATAAAGTTTTTGTAGGGCTTTTTCTTTTTCCAGCGCTTCCAAGCCTGTCAGCATTTGCCGTTGCGCCAGTTCATGAACCATCACCGGCATAAACTGCTCGATGAGTGATCCATACTTCTCTGGCTCAACCGCCTGGGTATTTAAATCAATCCAGGCGATTTCACTGTCTTTTTCCGCAATCACCGTGGTCGAGGCCACCAGCGTCTGAGCAAAATAACTATGCACGCCAAAATACATGCCTTGTTCAACCCGAAACACTTTCGCCGTTAAGCCACTATTTTCATTGTACAGGTAACCCGACAACTCACCTTTTTTAACCCAATACAATCTGTCGTTAAAGCCATCCTGCTTTAACGCCTGAGTGTTCGCACTGACCGATATTGTGCGCGTGCGATCCTGAAAATAGACATCGACAATGCGCTGTAATGCTTTCGGTTGATGCATGAATACGCCTTTCGTTCCTTAAAGTTGAGGATCTAGATACTAGGTACTCGATACTAGGTTCTAGATTCTAGGTTCTAGAACCCCGCCTCTCCTTAGATATGATCAATTAAATGTAGCAACCAAATCATCGCAAAACTTAAGGTCACACCGACCACACCAACAACTACCCCAATACGTGCCATCTGACTACTCTGAACATGGCCGGTAGCATGTGCCAGCGCATTCGGTGGAGTACTGATGGGTAACGACATACCCAGTGATGCGGCAAAAGTCACGACCAGGATCAGGGTGATTTCGCCCCCCAATGGCACCAGTGAGCTCATCGATGTACCCAAAGCCGCCATAATTGGCATCAGCAAGTTTGCTGTTGCGGTGTGAGACATGAAGTTCGCCATCACTAAACACAGCAGTGCAGCACCCGCCAGCACCGCATAAGGTGAGAAGTTATCAAACGGAATACTGTGTACCATCAAGCGTGCAAGACCGGTCCGATCGAGTGCCAGACCCAGTGCAATACCACCCGACACCAACCACAGTACATCCCATGAAATTTTCTTTAAGTCTTCTTTATTGATAATGCCGGTCAATGAGAACACCGCAACTGGGATCAATGCGACGGTGTATGAATTCATGCCATGGGACGAGCCCATCAGCCACAACAAAATAGTTAAACCAAAGGTGATATACACCGTGATCGCTTTAGGTGTTTTCAGGAACTTACCTTTAATGGTCAGCTCAATTTTTTCCTGCGTGGCCGGGTACAAAAAGTTAATCAGTACCCACGCAAACACCAGCATGACCGCGACAAATGGCACACCAAAGAACATCCACTCTCCGAAAGTGATCATGTTTTCTTCACTCAGGTACTTCAGAGCAATCGCATTCGGCGGTGTACCGATCGGCGTACCAATACCACCAATGTTCGCCGCGACGGGTACACACAAAGCGAACGCAATCTTACCCGGATCTTTATTGCCAAACAGAGCAATAACCGGAGCCAGAATAGACAGCATCATCGCCGTGGTGGCAGTGTTCGACATAAACATTGAGAAAATCGCGGTGATCAGCATCAAACCGAACATCACATACTTCGGCTGAGTCCCGAAAGGCTTCAGCAGTACACGGGCTAAGTTGACATCTAAGCGGTATTTCGTTGCCGCCATCGCCAGGAAGAAACCACCTAAGAACAGCATGATGATTGGGCTGGCGAACGTCGCCATGATGTCGCTGTAAACCAGCAAATCACCAAAATGTTCCTGTCCTTCCTCTTGTCGGAACAGGTAAAGCCCTTTATTCGAAAGCAACAATAACTCTAAAACGATGATGACCACAGAAGTCGCATAAATTGGAATCGGCTCAAGAACCCAGCACAAGGCCGCCAGCAAGAAGATTGCAATAACCCGCTGCTGGACAATTGTCAGCCCCTCAACAGGAAATGCGGATGCCGGCAGCAAAAGAATTAAAAGCGGGATCAGAATAGGTACGATGTACCTGATGTATTGACGCATAATGGTGTTATTCCCTTAAAACAAAATGTAAAAACGTCACTCATAACCTCTGCCTTCATTCCTTTTTTTTGGCTTATAAATTGGAATAACTAGCAGTGATTTATCGCCCGTGCGAACCTCCGTTCATCGTCGGGCGAATGATATATATCCAAACCACTTCAATATGCAGTGTTCATGTATATTGAAATAGTTTGGATATAAACCTTTCGCGTTAGTCATTCTGCTTCTTAATCCGCTTTATTTCATCGTCTCAGATCAATAATTTTGTGAAATATGAAGGGCTTTTGATCTATGTCTCTCGTTCCAAGCCTGCTATCAGACAGATTTTTATTTAAAAATGAGTTAAATCGCGACTTTAATCACAATAAATTTTTATTCAACAAAAAAAAGGCGCCAATGCGCCTTTCTTCAATAAGTGGTATGAAAGTCATACGGGATGTTTAAAGCACTCACCAATCTGATTACTGATAGCCGTTAACACATCGCGCCGGGTGATCACCCCCACCAATTTTCCATTGTCTGGATCGACGACCGGGTAGATTTTGGGTTTCTGAGCCGACATGATTTCTGCCAGCTCAATGATTGAATCTTCAGGAGAAACGGTCAGCACATCAGAACGCATACAATCTTGCACATTGTCTGTGTCCTGACAGTAGTATCCCACTTTCAATAACCGGTGGATCATGTCTTGCTCTGACAAAAATCCCACGACTTTCTTATGCTCATCAACAACCGGACCGCCAATTTGTTTTGCTGTTAATAGCTTATCCAATGCGACAGATAACGACATTTTCGGGTCGAATGTTACTGGCTTAAGCTTCATATAATCTTTAACTTTTAACGATTCCATGTATCCCCCTGAACCTATTGTTAATACCAGATAAACAGGCTACGAGCTTTTTCTTATGTCAAGATACCTGCCCCGTTAAATTAAGTGTCGTCTATTTCTTTAAAATTACTAAATGGAAATAACTAATTTCATCAATAGGTGTAACCGATTAACGGTAACAAAAGGAAAAGATATACCCGTACGCACTCGCTGAGTTCAGATCAAAGCGTGAAGAAATGATCGTTTCTTAAGGCTGGTCGATTAGCTCAAGTAGGGGCTACGAGACTGGTTTGTTGAGGTGGGAAAGCATTGCTGCGATAGTGCTAGAAAAAACGTTACATCTACGTTATTACGGCGAACCAATGCAGATCCCATCCGGTTTCGCCGGAGGGGATCTGTGCTGAATGATTCAAAACTTTAACCATTCAAAAGCTAGGGCATGTTTTCCAGGAACTTATTAGAAGCGGTAGCCAAGTGCCAGATTAATGATATGGCAATGCGCTTCACTGCTTCCGTTGACAACATAAGGCCCGACAGACTGGCTGACTGCCACATCACCAAGATCCAGATACTGATAACTCAGATCAAGACTCCAGCTCTGATCGGTCGGAGCGTAGCCCATACCAAGGGCATAGCGCACCTGGCGATCCAATGGCGGATCCACCTTATGGTCTTTTGTCGACACCGGCGACTCATCGTAACTGATGCCAGCCTTAAGGCTAAGCGCTTCGCTCTGCTGGTAGGCAACGCCAATAGCGCCTCCCCAGGTATTGCGCCAGTTTCTGTCGATCACGATCTGCGTATCACCCATGGTCAAGGTGTTTTCCTTCATCCTCGACCACTCATTCCATTTGATATCAGCCAGCAGTGACAGACGCTCAGTCAGCTGGTGATCGATACTGAACGACACCATGTTTGGCAAATTAAAGCCGGTCATCTTGGCATCGGTTGTTACCTTGTGGCCATCAATAACCATGTTGTTATCACCGCTAGGCTCAAAATCCACACCTGACAGATAACGCAAGCCCATCCGGGTGGTATCTGTCGGCTGATACATCACTCCTAATTGCCAATACGGCTGGAAATCTTCGAGTTCAAATGAGTTTGTCGAGTTGGGTGCGACATTAGCCGGCAGTTCATTATCCAGGTTCCAGGAAAGGTAAGCCACCCCCAGCGATCCGCCCAGAGACCAGGAATCGTTGATGCGATGCCCCAACGCGGCGGATAAACCCGCAATCTTGACATCAATCTTATTGATATAATTAGAGCCGACCCATTCAGAACCAAAGTCTGATTCACCACCGGCCAGGGGAGCAAAGGAGATGCCATAAGCCATGTTGTCGTTAATAGACGAAGCGTAGAAGAGCGACGGGACAGCCGATAGTCCCGCTGAGTAGTCAATATCCCTAGCTCGCACATCAGCGTCGGGACCAGTGGAACCTTCATCGTAAAAATGCAGCGAGTCCTCAAGTACCGTCACACCCGCGTATAGCTCCCGGCCTTGAAACAACCCCAGGCCAGCGGGATTATTGTAAGAGGCGGTGGCGCCGATATCTGTGGCATGCCCCGCGCCAGCGGTTGCGGTATATTCTGTAACCGCAACCAAAGTGTGGATGCCACCACCGGCCTGTGCCAGTACAGGAGCCAGCAATAACGCTCCTCCCCCCAAGTAACAAGATAAGCTATGACGATTCATTCAATTACACCTCATAACAGCTATTAATAACCGTAAAACAGCTGTGGTTAACCAGAATTGTCGCTAGCCTAGCTTGCCTCCCTCCTAAGGAGTAGATGCAAAAAGTGGTAAACCTTGTTTCACTATATGGAACAGCGGGGAATCGATGTGTTAGATGTGGGTAATGTGACTGCTCAAGATCTTCGACGCTTCGCATTCCCGGGGGGATCAGGATGCGGTTATGCTGTTCCATATTATGGAACAGTGATTGCCAGTAAGGGATTTTTGTCTCTTACCTCCGTTCTGCAAATGAGAAGTTGATCGCCGAACGGATCTATTACCTGTGAGTATCGCTGTTGTTATCTGAATACAGGCTTAATCGGATTGGCATTAACAGCCTTCTGCCAGAAAAGGAAAATGGCCGTCTGCCAACATGCCACAAATGAAGCTAACACTTCTCTTTTCTACAACAAGCCGAAAGTATACTAGACAGATTGCATTTCACGCTCCGCATTTAATTCATATCCAAAACAGATTTCGACTGAATTTTGATCCCACTCAGATAATATTCCCTCAGCAAATGTACACTCTGCGCACCAACTGTCTTACTGAATGATTTAACCCCATGAGCTCATTGAACCTCGACGATACCCAGCTGTTTATTCAGGTGATAGAGCACGGCAGTTTTTCCCGGACAGCGGAATATTGCGGTATTCCCAAGTCCACCTTAAGCAGGCGGATCCGTGAACTCGAAAACCACTTAGGTGTGCGTTTAATTCATCGCACAACCTGCCATTTCACCCTGACTGAGATGGGTGAAAAGTTTCATGATCGCGCGTTGCAGCTATTGCAGGATGTGGAAGAAACCAAGCTGATGTTAAGCCAGCAAAAAGTGCAAGTGTCAGGCCGGCTACGGGTCTTTGCCCCTATCATGCTCCACTATTTCTTCGCTAAGGAGATCACGGGGTTTTGCCGCGACTATCCAGAGCTGGAATTGGATCTTCGCTCTTTTGAATCCAACCCGAATGAGGTGTCGGAGCGCCGCTTCGACCTGTTACTCAACCCCGGCAAGCTTCAGGATTCAACCTTGATTGCCAAGCCGATTGCGACATTCCAGACCGGCTATTACGCCAGTCCCGATTATCTCAAATACGTTGACGAGCCTAAAGATCCAGAGCAGCTTATAACACATGACTGCATTTTCCTTAGCTATCACTCTGGCACCTCTCCGCACTGGCACTTTGACGATGGCGTCGAGAAAAAACGCCTTGTTCTGTCACCGAAGCTTACCGTCGATTCACCGGAATTGGCACTTCGCCTGACACAAGCGGGACTGGGCATCGCCCAACTGCCCAAAATGCTGGCCAACCCCCTAGTTAAACAGGGTATCCTGCAACCCCTGCTCAACGACCGTTACCAAAGCGCGACCCCCATTTATGCAGCCTATCAAGACCGTCAGTTTCAGCCGCAAAAAGTTCGCCTTCTAATGGAAGTCGTCGAGCAGACCATGCAGAAAACCATCAATATTCTGGAATCGGATACAAATGAACCCGGCGATGCCCAGAAAGTAAAAATCCCGCGATAACAGCGGGATTTTGTCAGCAATACCAAACGCAGCGCTGTTGAATGACGACATCAACAACGAACGCGAGCAGAGCCTGTTATCGAAAATGCTACATAAACAACATTAACAGCATGGCCAGCGGCAGTTGATCACCCGACGCCAAAATGATCTGGTCACCCTCAATCTTCATTTGCATTTTGTACTGACCGTTTTCTTTCACAACCACACCGCCTTGCTCCATCATCGCCGCTTTTTCAGACAAAATAGGATCTTCATCGACAATTGCCTGTGGCAAGACCAAGTTAATCTGCCCGGATAACTTCTCTGTGATTTGCGCGATATTTTCCGACGCACGAGCAATTCCCGGTGCAATTACCACATTGATGTTACTTTTCACATCTCCTTGCGGTGTCGTTACGCTTAAATCTTCAAGATTAAATGTCAGCCCTTTAGCCACCAGCAGATCAAGGGCTAATGAGGCTTCTTCAGCCTGCTCGGCTGTCATTTGATCGTCAAGCTCATCAGCCATGTCACCCAGGCGACTAATTGCACGATAGTTCAGATCAGCAAATGCCATTTTGAAGTTGAAATTGCTGAACTCTTCCCCTTCCAGCGATATTATTTTAGCAATAGTCACCGTATTCAGATTGGTGAGCTGTTGTTCTGCGGCATCAGATGTCGGATCGGGCTGGGTCAGGGTATTGCTCATTCCCAGCTTTACGTTCTCAACTTCAACACTCTTATCATTGACCTGATCAATAAAGCTCACGCTGTTAAGGGTAAAATGTTGGCTGCCAATCCAGAACTGGCCATCTAATACGCCGTTACCGCCCCCTACAAGCCCTTTCATAACCATGGCTTCGTCAGCCAGGGTGATAATCTCGGCTTCAGGTAAACGATAGCTGAACTCACTCGCCCCCTCAGCATCAACCGTACCTTCCATAACAAAAGCCTTGATGTCGGCTTTGGCTCCGGTTTCTTCAGAGTAAGAAACCGGGTTAATGGTGATGTTAAAGTCTGTCTTTCGGGTCAATGCCGTCGATGTGGTAAAGGTGATCGGTGCTACGCCGTCCCCCCATAGATCGGTGGCAATCGGTTGAAGCGCCTCATCCAACACCAAAGAGCTGACAGAGCTTACCCCAAACAGGCCATGTTTGACCTTATGTTCAATGTACCAGACGGTTGGTAAACCCTCATCTTCAAAAATCGCCTTAAAGGCATCTTTAATTTCTATCCGAGAAACAGCATCGGAAGATAAGTAACCACGATCATAATTAGCATTGATAATGCTGACGTAAGGGCTATCATATTTTCCAACAGTATCGAGATATATCCGCTCTCCTACCTGACCTGTCGCAAATGGCCAGCAGAGTGCAATAACAACAGCACCACCAGCCGCAGCTACTTTCTTCAGCATGTCGTATCCTGATTTAAAAATTCAAGTGAATGTATACCCAAACTATCTCAAGATTCGAGATTCGGCATCTTGAGGTAGTTTGGGTATAGTCTATTACAACTGGGAATATTCCTCTATTGATCAATCACTAATGAAACAGTTCTTTGCAGGTTTGTAATCAGCGTCTCAGTCCTTTTTGGTGAATTATCATACACTCTCGATAACGATATTTATTATAGGGATATGTGGGTGAACAGTTTTGTCATTTTATGCCTCGATGATGACCCTGAAGTGGTTGAACGATTAAGCCGGGATTTAGCGCCTTTTGCAAAACTGTTCGATATCGTTGGTGCCGACAGCATAAAAGAGGCCAATGAAACACTTCATTTTATCGAGCAAAATGGCCAACGGGCTGCCATGGTAATTTGTGATAACGAATTAGGAACCGATCAGGGCGTCGATTTTCTGATCCGCCTTGATCAGTACCCCGCCACCGAGCAAGCACGTACCGTTCTTCTCAACAACAGGCCGCAACTTGACGCCATCATGCAAGCCGTCAATGAAGGCCGTTTAAATTACTGCCTGACCAAGCCCTGGAATAAAGACGAACTCAATCGGGTTCTGGTTAAAGAGCTCACCACCTACATTCTCAAACACCCGGAAGAAGACTGGCTTAAATACAGTCAGGCGCTGGATCACCGCCGTATTCTAAAAGCCCATATCGACCGCCAAATGTCGAGTTTCCGTTCCGGTTTCATTCAAAATACCAACAGCCTGGATGATGAAAGCTTAGCAAATCAGGTCGCAGATGCGCTGCATGATTTTTTTGATGGTAATGATGAAAGCCGGGCCTGCCGTACCTACAGTGAAGGTCATTTGCTCACCACCGAGGGCGAACCCAACAGTTTTCTCTGGCTCATCACTCAGGGGGAAGTCGCGCTCTATAAGAAAGATAATGACGGCTGCAAACACGAAGTGGTCAGAGTGGGCCCCGGGCACTTAGTGGGCGGGATGTCATTTGTTACAGGTGAACCTTCCTTCTCTACCGGTATCACCCTCAGTAAAACCGATGTTATCAAGCTCGACCGCCAGTTATTTACTAAGGTTATGAACTCACGCACCGAGTTATTACCGCTGTTTACCAACTTACTGTTACGCAACTTCAACCGCCGCTTACAAGGCAGTATTAAAACAGAATTGCGACTACAGCAGACATTGAAATCGTTGGATGAAGCCTATCATCAACTGGTTGAGAAAGAAAAAATGGCCATGTTGGGACAGCTGGTTGCAGGGGTCGCCCACGAACTCAATAACCCGGTCTCGGCCATTTTGCGTGGCAGTGAAACCCTGAAAGAGACGGTCAGTAAACTCACTGAGTCTCAGCTTAGCCATGACAACCAAACCCGTGGTAACCAGATTCTGCAACAGGCCATGCAATCAAGGCCGTTATCAACCTCGGAAACCCGTCAGCGTGCCAAGCAATTAGAAGGACTGCTTGGTGATCGCCAGCTCGCCCGTAAAGCCGTGCAGATGGGCATCGATGATCATGACCATCTGACTTCATGGCTATTACCACAGAAAAACCAGTTAAAGCCGGTAATGAATGAATGGGATAACTATTACCAAATGGGTAATTTCTTACGTTCAATTAACGTCTGCGCGCATCGCATCGCCGATCTGGTGAAGAGTTTAAAAAGTTATGCCCGTCAGGATGACGAAACAACACATACGGTTGATGTGCACGAAGGTCTGGAAGACACCTTAGTCATCTTTGAAAACCGTTTAAAGCGTCATCATGTCACGAAAGAGTATGGCGACTTTCCCCCTATCACCTGTCAGCCTATCGCCTTACAGCAAGTCTGGACAAACCTTATTGCCAATGCATTGGATGCCATTGAAGAGCCCGGAGAGATCCATATTACAACCCGCTTTACTCCAGAGAGCAACCAGCAACAAATTGATATTGTTGTTGAAGATAACGGCAAGGGGATCCCCGAAGATGAGCAACAGCAAATCTTCGCATTGAATTACACGACCAAACGCGAAGGCAATTTCGGTTTAGGTATCGGGTTATCGGTTTGCCAGCAGATCATCAACCAACACGATGGACAAATTCGGGTGGAATCAGAACCCGGTCAATTTACTCGAATGATAGTCACGCTGCCGGTCAGGTAAATGCAGCTAAAGGAGAGCATATGAACAAATACCTCATCTTATGTGTCGATGACGAAAGAGAAGTACTGGACAGCGTTTTGCGTGATCTCAATACACTTGAAGAACACTTTATCATTGAGGCGGCGGAATCGGTGGATGAAGCAAAAGAAGTGCTGGCAGAAGCCATTGCGGATCATATCCCACTGGCATTGATTTTATGCGATCACATTATGCCGGGAGAAACCGGAATAGATTTTCTCATCGAATTAAAGCACCAGTCAGAAACCACCAGGGCACGAAAAGTATTGCTGACCGGACAAGCGGGATTAGAGGAAACCGTCCAGGCAGTCAATAACGCCAGTCTGGATTATTTTATTTCTAAACCCTGGAACGGCGATCAGTTAATCGATGTAGCAATTGATCAGCTAACGACCTATATGATTGATAATGAAAAAGATTTAATGCCATGGGTACGCGTATTGGATACCGGAAGGATCATGCAAGCACTGAGCAATAACCGCCTATCATTATCAGACATCTAATTGGCATACAACATTCCGAATGAACGCTTACAAATGAAGATTGATATCAAATAAATTCAGCAAGACTAAACAGATTAACCGATCAATTTGACACCAAGTTCGCGCTCTGGGGAGCATACAATGCTCCCTGTTTCTAACCCGATTTGGCTTTTAATCCGCGTTAACTCCAAATTATCTATAATTCCAGCCTTAGATGGTTATTTTTTAATCACTTATATGCTCTTAATCTCATTAGGTCTGGATGATAATCGAGTGGCAGATCACGCTTTTATGTGATTTTTGCTGCATTTTTACTCATACACACATCAATAATTCAACTAAATAGACCAAAAATCTATTATTGAATTTATTTGTCTATTAAAATGAGCGGATTATTTTCGCTCCTTGGACTAATTATCATGCGTAAATTTCTTTGTGCTACAGGCATCATGCTGGCATCTGTTTCAGCAGTCCATGCTGAGTCACTAACAACGATGAGTAACTTCAGTTACGATTACGCTGAGGCGCGTATTGGTATTAGCCCGCTAACTTACGGCGCAGGTTTCAGTAAATCTGTTCACCCAAATGCACATATTACCGGAAGTATCGATACGGAATTCGAGGATGACTGGGACCTTGCTCTGGGTGTTGGTTTCCACGCACCAGTTAACAATTGGGCCGATATCACCGGTCAACTTAAGCTTCGTAACGTAAAAAGTGAAAAGCACACTAGTTCCAGCGGTGAACTAGGCATGGAAGTGAATGTAGGTATTCGCCAGTGGCTTGGCCCGCAACTTGAAGTTGGCGGTCTGATTGGTCACACCAGCATTGATGATGATGAGAACACTATCGGTGCAATATACGCGCGATTCCATGCGACAGAGCTATTCTCTATTGGCGCAGAAGGTCGTTTCAACGACACTTACAACGACCATATCATGCTGACAACACGCTTCAAATACTAAATAAAGAAGCCCCACAAGGGGCTTTTTAATGGCTGCTTAATTGGCAGGCCAGTCAGAGATTTCACTGGTTAGCCACTGCTGAAATGCCTTAATTCGCGGTGAGGAAACCACTTCCTGGCGACACACCACGTAGTAACTTAGTGGTGAACGAACAGGCCGATTAATAGGTGTTACTAAGCGATTGGTCGCCAATTGCTCTGCGATAAAAGACATCCGTCCCATCGCTACACCCAACCCTCTTTCAGCTGCTTGTAAGGCCAAATCAGCACGATCAAAGGTGCAGCCACTCTCGGGTAATAGAACCCCTTGTCGCTGTGCCCAGTATTGCCATTCATCGTTACGGCCTGCTCTGGCCCATGGTGCTGCATCATGCAGCAACATACATGATGTCAGATTGTCGGGCTGCTCATAAAGATTATGTGCTGTCGCATATTCATGGCTACACACTGGCAGCATCGTTTCATCCATTAACTTCTCTGAATGCAGGCCAGCATATTTTCCGTGTCCAAAGTAGATCGCGCAGTCAAATGATTCGGTCTGGAAGTCAACCAGATCATTACGGGTACGAAGATGAAAACGCAATGCCGGATATTTATCGATGAAATGTTTGAGGCGAGGTAACAGCCAGGTTTGGGCAAAGGTCGGCGGCACAGAAACATTCAGATCACCGCTTAACTCTAATGTTTTTAAATCCCTGATTTCATGGACTATGTCTCCAAAATTATGCGCAACAACGGCTTTTAAACGCTTCCCTTCTTCAGTCAATAACAGCTTGCGGGGCTGGCGAATAAATAACTGCACTCCAAGGCTGGTTTCGAGGTTCTTAATTTTATGACTAACTGCACTTTGGGTAAGGTAAAGAATTTCTGCAGCACGAGTAAAGCTCATCTGATCTGCGGCAATAAGAAAGCAATGCAAGCCAGACAGCACAGATCCCGTAAGTTTAGGTAATTGCATAGAGTCCCAAATGGAGCATATTTATTTGGTCGCATTATACCAAATAAAAAGCCACCCAAAAAAGGTGGCCAGACACTCATTTCGTAATGCAAAGATAGATAGTTTTATTTAATAGCGCTTAACAAGCTTTGTTTCTGCTCTTCTTTCAATAACGTCCAGTGACAACCATCAATTGCACCCGCAAACATCCAGAGCAATTTCACGTCAACATCACTGCCATGTGTACTCCGTACTTTGCGATACACTTCAGCAGCACCTAATGTAACAAAACTACTAACATCCGGAATGCCCGCCTTTTTAACCATACGCTCTAAGGTTAGACGCATATTCGGTAGGTCTCTCAATCGCTTACTCTGATCCGATGTTTTAAAAGCCTTCTCTTTCCGTGATATGTCAATAGACTCATTGACCAGTACGCTACATTTTTTCGCATCACACAAAAACAATTGAGTAACATCATAATAATTGACAACAGCTGTTGTACTTCTTTTAATGTGTTTGAATTTCACACAGCCTAACGCAATAAGTTTCTCATCAAGATCGCCTCCTCCGCGGAGAAACAATGAGGTTTCCGTTAAAATCGCATACATAGCACCATTGATAAAAACACCTGTTCCACCGAACATCGAGCGTTTCTCATGGCATCCGAAGCCGCTCAGATAGTTATAGAATTCTTCCTTGAACGAAGTCACTGTATATCCTCCAGCCAAACGTTATTGGTCTTTTTTTCCGGTAACGCCAAACAAAAAGCGCCAACAAATTGACAATGACACACAGGAATTATAATTACCACATATGAAACAATGAACAGTTAATTTTGAGATTTGAGGCATATTATTCATCGCAAAATAAGGGAAAAGTGACAAAATTTGACCATATTTTTTGTCGGGTAATATCTCAAAAACATCAAATAATATGCCAATGTCTTATCGTTATTCTTATCACTGAGGTCTATTGTTAATAGTAATAAGTTGAGGGTATAAAATGGCACGCACGGCACTGCTCCCATCATCTGAACATGTCTTACCCGGCGGAAGACTCGAAATCACGGTTGCTGAAGCACGATACATTCGTATGGTCAAGGAATCGCTAGCGTCAGACTCTGGTTTTACAATGTGCATGCTCAATGAGGCCGATGAAAAACAAGAGGTAAAAAACATTCCTGCTATTGCAACCTTGGTCAATATTGTTGACTTTAACGCTCTTGAAGGGGGCTTGCTGGGAGTCACTGTTGAGGGGGAAAGAAAAATCCGTCTGCTCGAAATTCATATTGAATATGACGGGCTTCTGACTGGAGAATATAAGCCTTACATTCAGTGGCACTCTTTGCCAATTAGTAATACGACACAATGTTTGAGTGATAAACTGAAACTGTTTTACTCCACCATGCCTGAAATCGGTGCATTATATTCAGCCCCTAAATACAATGATGTTAGTTGGATCTGCCAGAGATGGATTGAGATCTTACCTCTTGAAGTTCAATATAAACAATTACTCATTACTCAGGAAAGCCCAAAGTTAACAATTCGATTCCTGCTGAAATTGCTAAATACAGAATATAATGACAAGAGTAGCGATACCTGATTTGAATTTTTTTAACTTCTTTCTCTTTTTTGGGCTACGACCCTGTCTATCACTCTCCGCTCGCGTTAGAATCATCTCATCCATTATTAACTACAATCAGTAATGACACATTTATCTTTTTTTTGGCTAAAGCCTGAAAATGAAAAAATCATCAAAGGGCTGGAGTCTGAATTTTGCTCTCTTGTAAAAGACGCAGTCAGAAAAAATCGTCTATCACTCCCCCCGATACCTGAGGTATTAGCTCAGCTGCATACTCTCTGTAACGCCGACGATACAACGATTCGTGATATTGCTGATCTTTTGCTCGATGACCCAAGCTTGGCAGCATCGATCGTCCGCACTTCAAATACTATTATGTTCAATCGACGCAATATTATTTGTCATGATCTTCAAACCGCCGTATCTCGCTTAGGCATTCTAAGAGTCAGAGATATCGTCACCGCGCAAGCAATTGAAGAGCTGAAAAATAAAAGTCATTTTAGTCATGAGTGTAATTTATTATTGTCGCAAAGTGCTATTCGTTCGCGCCAGCTAGCCGGTACTATGGCATTGATATGTCAGGGGATAACGAAACATAGTGAAAAATCGTTAAAACTTGAACCAGAAAAAGCCTTGCTGACTGGTTTGTTAGCCGATATCGGCTTATTTGGTTTAATTAATGAGTACCAGTCTTACTTGAACCATGGTAACTACCTTGATCTCGACATCGCGACCTATGTTTTCCAGCACTGCTGTGGTGAAGCGACACCAATGGTGTTAAAGCATTGGGGATTTGATGATGATTATCTGGAAGTCTCTTCAAATAAAGCGATGCCCTATCAGGAACAAGACAATACAACCAGTTATCTGGATATCGCTCGAATGGCCAACCACTTGTTGATGTTTAAAAATAATGATGAGGCCATCAATGAACACCATGTCGAACTTGATTTGGCTGGTGCCGAAGTCATGTATGAACTCACCAACATGCCTGACGCCGATTTCGAGAGCCAAATTCGCAATGTCATGAAAGACAGCGGTATGTAACCCTTCCCCCCCAATGCGGTGCAATGTGCCGTATTGTTTCAATTGACCATGGCTAAGCGCTATTGGTAAGCTATTAAAATACTTATCAAATATTGATATTTAGAAAATACGTTAAGGATGCTCATGTTCTCAGGGATGCTCTACATTTTCCTGCCATTGATAATTGGCTATTTAATACCTGTTAATAAAAGTTCGGTATTAGAATTCATTAATACCCAGACCAGCTGCCTTGTGTTGGTGATCCTTGCATTGATGGGTTTAAGCTTGGCAGGATTGGATAATTTGGGGCAGAACCTGAACCAAATCCTTATCTATACCCTGACGTTTTTCATCTCGATTAGCTTATGTAATCTGGCTGCACTGCCTTTCTTAGATCGGCTATGGCCAACGGATACCAGTCACGATCATCGTCAACTCCCCCTTAGCAAAATGGTCATGGAATCAGTACGTTTGGTTTTAGTGGTCGCCGGGGGGCTGATCGTGGGGGTCACACTAGGTTTCGATCTTTCCTGGGTAGACCAAGCGAGTGAAACAATTCTGCTCATTTTGTTATTTCTGATTGGCATTCAACTTCGAAATAGCGGCATGACTTTACGCCAGATATTATTGAATAAGAAAGGCATTATTATTGCCCTCGTGATCATTGCCACCTCCTTAACTGGCGGCCTGATTGCGGCTTTTATCCTGGATATTCCATTTAACCACGGTTTAGCGATGGCTTCTGGTTTTGGCTGGTACTCGTTAGCCGGCATATTAATCGGCGATGGCCTGGGGCCAATTTATGGTGGCGCAGCATTCTTAAATGAATTGCTCAGAGAGCTTATTGCCCTGAGCCTGATCCCAATCATTATTCAGCGTTATCCCAATACGGCTATCGGCTATGCCGGAGCCACAGCGATGGACTTCACCCTGCCGGTCATTCAGAACAGCGGCGGCATTCGCTGCGTACCTATCGCCATTGTCAGTGGTTTTATCCTGAGCTTGCTGGTTCCCGTACTGATGTTGTTCTTTTTGTCACTCTAGGACGGGACAGATCCTGCAAACGCCAAAAGGGAAGCCTAAGCTTCCCGTTATACCAAACTGACTAAGTCAGTGAGCCATATTAGTGATGACGTATCCACTCATCCATATCAGTTTTCAGGTTATCTGACTTGGTACCAAAGATAGCCTGAACACCACCGCCCGCAATAACTACCCCTGCTGCGCCTAATTTTTTCAGCTTATCCTGATCAACATTTTCAATGCTTGCTACAGAAACTCGCAGTCGTGTGATACATGCATCCAGACCGGTGATGTTGTCTTTACCGCCGAATGCCATAACCAGCTCTTTCGCCATTTCAGACCCAGTAACAGCTACTGCAGCCTCTTCTTCTTCCTCTTCACGGCCTGGCGTTTTAAGGTCAAACTTAGCGATAACTGCACGGAACACGCCATAGTAGATAGCGGCGTAGATTAGGCCCATTAATGGGAATAATGCTATTTTTTGAGCGTTTGCAGAAAGAACCACGAAGTCAATAAAACCGTGTGAGAAAGACGTACCGTGCACCATGCCTAGCATGTTGGTCATGACAAAGGCAGAACCCGCCAGTAATGCGTGAATTCCGTATAGAACCGGGGCAACAAACAGGAACGAGAATTCGATTGGCTCAGTAATACCGGTCAGAAATGACGTCAGCGCCGCAGAGATCATGATCCCGCCCACTTTCGCACGGTTCTCAGGCTTCGCTGAATGCCAGATAGCGATTGCTGCCGCTGGCAGACCGTACATTTTGAACATGTAACCACCGGCAAGCTGACCGAAGCCGTTACCGGCAAGGCGAGTTGCTTCGTCGGCTTCAAGATAACAAGTCAGTACACCCGTACGCGCTTCACCCGCAGCGTTGATACAGCTACCGGCTTCGAAGAAGAACGGGACGTTCCAGATGTGGTGCAGACCAAATGGGATCAAAGAACGTTCAACAATACCGTAGATACCAAACGCAACCGTTGGGTTTTGCTCTGCTGCCCAGTGAGAGAATAACTGAATTGCCCCACCGATTGGTGGCCAGATCACTGAAAGAACAACACCAAGACCAATTGCACAGAAACCGGTCATGATGGGTACAAAACGTTTACCCGCAAAGAAACCCAGGTAATCTGGCAGCTGAATACGGTAGAACCGATTAAAAGCCCATGCAGCCAAACCACCGACAAGGATACCACCAAGTACACCAGTATCGATTTTCTCTGCCCCCATCACGCTGGCCATCACGCCTAGCGTTGCCGTCATGATGCCGTAACCGACGATAGCAGCCAGACCGGCAACACCATCGTTGTGCGTAAAGCCAAGTGCAACACCTACTGCAAACAATAGAGACATTTGACCAAAGACGGAACCACCAGCTTGTTCCATAATCTGAGAAACAATTTCTGGCAGCCAGCTAAAGTTAGCGGCGCCGACTCCCAATAGAATACCGGCTACCGGCAGAACCGATACAGGCAACATAAGTGCCTTACCGACTTTCTGCAGGTTAGCAAAAAGGTTCTTAAACATATTGTGCTCCTGAGTGCGATGTTTTATTTAGAGATCAATATACGTGCAAGCGATATACCCCCGCAGTCATAATGCTAGCACCACTTTTCTCATTTATTTTATTACTACAATAAAACATAGCCTTAAATATGAACCGACAACCATCAAAACGTTCAGACTGCATGAAATAAAATTTCAAAATGTAAATATGAAGCCCAATAGATCTTGCTTGGAATCGGTCTGGAGCATTAAAAATCGTTGTGTTAACAAATAAATACGCAGCAGGTAGCAAAGAAACTATTCGTTCAATTGCCATTCAAAGTTGTAGGATTATTGCTATATGTCGTTTATTTACAATTTAATTGCATAATGTGATTAAGTGTATTAAATGTGAAAAAGTTTCTAAAACAAAACACATTCACAAATATGGAGCAGGAGAAATAAAAAAAGGAGCCTAAGCTCCTTTTTTAATCATCTGATATTCTAACGTTCGGCTCGCGAAAAAAGTGTAAAGAAGTTATTGGTCGTGACTTCTTCAACTTCTTCAACCGATACCCCTTTTAATAACGCGATGTATTGTGCAACATCGCGTACATAGGCAGGTTGGTTTTGTTTCCCTCGGTGCGGAATTGGCGCAAGGTAAGGGGAATCCGTTTCAACCAGCAAGCATTCGAGTGGCAAGTTGTTCACGACATTTTTGAGTTCGCTGGCCTTGTTGAAGGTTACGATGCCTGAAATTGAAATGTAAAAACCTAACTCAATCGCTTCTTGTGCCATTTCCAGGCTTTCAGTAAAGCAATGCAGCACTCCGCCGCACTTTTCAGCGCCTTCTTCGCGTAAAATACGCATCGTATCTTCGCGCGCCATACGAGTATGGATGATCAATGGCTTATTCAGCTCTACGGCTAAACGTACGTGCTGACGGAAGATTTCCTGCTGCTGTCCTGCAAGCTCTGGCTGATAATGATAATCCAATCCTGTTTCACCAATTGCAACAACACGTTCATGCTGTGCAAATGCTTTCAGCTGGTCAAAATCAAAACCTTCTTCAATATCCAGCGGATGCACACCGCAAGATGCGAACACGTTTCCATGGGGTTCAATCATTGCCATCATTGAAGGAAAACTTTTTAGCGTAACACCAACCGAAAGGAAGTAGTCGACACCACGTGCTTTGGCCTTAGCTAACACATCATCAATTCCTGTATGAAGCTGCTCGTAATCTAATTTGTCCAGGTGACAATGTGAATCAACTAACACTGTTATTTTCTCCTAAGAAACCGGTTAACCACTCAACAAGGAGCAGATCGGTATTTAATCCGCGTTGTTTTTCTAACATTCTATGTAATTCGTTAATCTTTCTTACCTGCTGTATTAAGACTGCAGGTGGCACAAGTCCGGCAACCGTTTGTACTTTGGCTAGAGACTCGCCGTGAACCAGGTATTCACTGACCCCTTGCTGAAGTTTAATACAGTCAACCATGAAATAGCTTAGCCACTTTAAGCTGGTAATACCTTCACCGGAACACAAACCGGCAACATCGTAGATGCCGATATAGGGAGGTTGTAAAAATGCCGCAAATGCGTCGATCAGATTACCATGGCGGATATCTTGACCTTGCTCGACAAACTGCATGGTTGCCAGTGGCGCACCACTATTGAGACGGACAGCCTCAATTTTAATCGACTGCATTAACTGCTTTTCAACCCATCTCTTAACTTCCTGCTCATCAGGTGTAGCCAAACGCCATTTGTTACAACGGCTCACAATCGTCGGTAACAAACTATCAAGCGACTGTGCCGTTAAAATAAACTGACAACCAGAAGGCGGTTCTTCAAGGGTTTTCAATATCGCATTAGCACCGGCTTCGCCCATCGCATCAGCGTGTCCAATCATGATCACCCGCTGACCGGCCAGTTGTGACGTTTCCACCGCCCACCGATTACATTGGCGAATGGCATCGACCCCAATTTGCTTGCCTTCTTGCTCTGGCTTCACAATATGGAAATCAGGATGGGTATCAGCGGCAACCAACTGGCAGCTATGGCAAACACCACAGGGCTCAGTATCGCAATTTTGACACAATACCGTCTTCGCCAGCTGTTTCGCTAAAACCTCTCGTCCGCTCCCCTTAGCAGAAAGCAGCAATACCGCATGATGCAGACGCCCCTGCCCCAGCAATTGCTGCCAGTTTTGCCACAATGATTGATGCCAAGGATAAAGCATATTATTGCTGCTCCAACCATCGAGTTAATGCCTGGGCAATATCAGCGGTAACGGCTTCAAGTGACTGACTCGCATCAATAACTAATACATTCGGATCATTTTCAGACAGTTCAAGAAAACGCGCACGGGCACGGTGGAAGAAATCAATATTCATTTGCTCGATACGGTCTAACTCGCCGCGCCCACGCGCACGCTCAAGGCCAAGAACAGGGTCGATATCCATGTAAATAGTCAGATCCGGACGAAAATCGCCCAGTACCGTATCACGCAGGTTTTCCATCAAGGCTTTATCGAAGCCTCGGCCGCCCCCCTGATAAGCTTGCGATGACATATCATGACGATCACCAACGACCCACCGACCTTGGGCCAAGGCAGGCTTAATGACGTTATCAACTAACTGAATACGTGCGGCATAGAGCAAAAGCAGCTCAGCCATATCGGTCAATGGCTCATCAGGATGACCTTCTTTTACCAATGCCCGCATTTGTTCAGCAAGCGGCGTACCACCGGGTTCTCGAGTTGATGCCGGATCATCAATACCGTGTGCTGCCAGAGTATTAATCACTTGATTAATAGCCGTGCTTTTACCTGCCCCTTCAAGGCCTTCAATTACAATAAATTTACCAGTCATCAGTTTCTTAGCGTCTTTAAATAAGCTCGAACAGCGCGATTATGCTCTGTGAGTGATTTTGAAAATTTATGGCCGCCTTTTCCATCAGCCACAAAATAAAGGTATGTACTTGTATCTGGATTCACTGCGGCCAGAACAGAAGCCTTGCTCGACATCGCAATGGGTGTCGGCGGCAAGCCAAAAATAGTGTAGGTGTTATAAGGCGTTGGGGTGCGTAAATCCTTTCTGCGGATGTTACCGTCATATTTATCGCCCATACCATAGATCACGGTTGGATCCGTTTGCAGTCGCATTCCTTTCACCAGGCGATTCATAAATACCGACGAAACTAATGTACGCTCTGAATCTACTGCCGTTTCTTTTTCAATAATAGATGCCATGATCAGGGCATCATAAGGTGATTTGAGCGGGATCTTATTATCACGTGCCTGCCAGGCATCCACCAGCAGAGCGGTCATTTTATTATAAGCACGCTTTAGCAGTTCAAGATCCGTAGTACCTTCGGTGTAATGATAGGTCTCCGGCAGCAGGTAGCCTTCTAGTTTTTCGACATCGGCACCGATGGCTTTGGCAATTTTAGCTTCTGACATTCCTGCCGTTTTATGTACCAATGACGGTGCCTGGCTGAGCTGAGCCAGCCAGTCGACCAGGCGGTCACCTTCGACCAGAGTGATCACAAACTGGTGCTCTTTTCCTGACGTAATCACGGTGAGCGCATCACGTAAACTCTGTGCCGGTAAAACTTGATAGGTACCCGCTTTAATCTGAGTCAGCTGAGGGTCGATTCTGCCTATCCAGCGCATCCACGGCGAAGGAGTGATCACTTGGGCATCTGCCAGCTGATTCAATAAACCCCGAAAACTGGTTCCTGATTTAACCGTGATAAATACTTCCTGGTTGTTAATGACAGGCTGCTCCAGTGAGGCCTTAACTTGTTGATATGACCAACCAACGGCTCCTGCGGCAATCACTCCCAACACCACTACAGCAATAACCAACTTCTTTAGCACGAATACAACCTCTTGTTCAATACACTGAGCGCTGTGCGCTCAGGAAAACCACAACCATTTATTTTTGTCACAGGCACTAACGCCATCAGGGCATTAGTAATAAAGATTTCCTCGGCGCAAAGCAATCCCTCTATCGGTTTTTTGACAAACTCTAGACAATACTCGGTACCTGCAATCAGCTCAATAATATGGGCCCGCATCACGCCATGCACACCTGACATATCGAGTTCCGGGGTATAAATAGTCTTGCCATTACGCCAGAAAACATTCGAAGCCGTCGTTTCCATGACATGCCCATTTACATCCAGTACCACCGCGTCTTGCCAACCGTTGCATTCAACCTCTCGTTTCAGCAATACCTGTTCCAGACGGTTCAGATGCTTAAGCCCGGCCAACATCGGCGCTAGCCCCAATCGTTGCTGACTGACACCCAGTTCAATTCCTTGCTGCTGCCACTGAGCGTAATGTTGCGGCCAGGCAAAGTCAGATACGACCACCTGGGTATCATCACAGCCAATAGCGCTGTAACCCCGGGCACCGACACCACGACTGATCAGTACCTTAACCACCCCTTTGTCAGAGTAGCTTGCCGCTCGCTGATGCACGAGCCGAGCCAGCATCCCCCAATCGGGTTCTGCAATGTAAAGCGCCGAGACATTTTTTTGCAATCGCTGCAGATGTAACGGCCATAATTGAGGTTTACCCTGCTCCACTAAAATGGTGGTGAAGCAGCCGTCACCATATTGCACCGCGCGATCTGCAACCGGCACGGTAGTCTGTTCGCTGCCGTTTATCAGTACCATTCTGACGCCTACCCATAACATGGTTACATTGCATAAAAAAACGGCCCGATACATGAGTATCGGGCCGTTCTATGATATCAGGTTATTGCTAGATTTTCTTAAACAGTAAAGAACCGTTTGTGCCACCAAAACCAAATGAGTTACACAGTGCGTACTCAAGGTTTACCTGGCGCGCTTCGCCGGCAACGTAATCAAGATCACAACCTTCATCTGGGTTCTCAAGGTTGATTGTGGGCGGTACCGCCTGATCAACAAGAGACATCACGGAAATAATCGCTTCAACAGAACCCGCGGCACCTAACAGGTGACCGGTCATTGATTTGGTTGAAGAGACCAATACATCATTCACTGCCGCACCCATAGCACGCTTGATACCAAGCGTTTCAGCAATATCACCTGCAGGTGTTGATGTACCGTGAGCATTGATATAGCCGATCTTGTCAGCATTGATACCCGCATCACGAAGGGTTGCTTCCATCGCCAGTGCACCACCAGAGCCGTCTGGTGTTGGTGATGTCATGTGATACGCATCGCCACTCATACCAAAACCAACCAATTCAGCGTAGATTTTAGCGCCACGCGCTTTTGCATGTTCGTATTCTTCAACAACCATCATGCCTGCGCCATCACCCAGCACAAAACCGTCACGGTCTTTGTCCCAAGGACGTGAAGCCGCTTGTGGATCATCGTTACGAGTCGAAAGTGCTTTTGCTGCAGCAAAGCCGCCCATGCCTAGTTCAGTGGATGCTTTTTCAGCACCACCTGCTACCATAACGTCTGCATCGCCATAGGCAATCATACGTGCTGCATGGCCAATGTTATGAAGGCCAGTAGTACAAGCAGTAGCGATAGCGATGTTAGGACCACGTAGACCATGCATGATAGACATGTGGCCAGCGATCATATTTACAATTGTCGATGGAACAAAGAACGGGCTAATTTTGCGCGGACCTTTTTCCAAATATGCACGATGGTTCGATTCAATAAGACCAAGACCACCAATACCAGAACCGATAGCGACACCAATACGGTGTGCGTTTTCTTCTGTCACTTCAATGCCAGAATCTTTTAATGCTTGCACGCCAGCAGCAATGCCATATTGGATGAATAAATCCATCTTACGAGCATCTTTCTTGGTCATGTATTCTTCAGGATTGAAGCCTTTTACCGTTCCGGCAAATTGAGTAGCAAACAAGCTAGCATCAAAGTGCTCAATAGTACTAATACCACTGGTACCAGATAGTAAAGCCTTCCAAGAAGATTCAACCGAATTGCCAACAGGAGTTAGCATACCCATGCCAGTAACAACTACGCGACGTTTGGACACGATTAATTTCTCCGGGTATTGAGGGGGGTTTAATAGACTTAAAAAAAATCAGGCGGTCATGGTGACCGCCTGGGGGAAGTTCTTTTTATTACTCAGAAGCGCTGTTTACGAAGTCGATTGCAGCTTGAACTGTAGTAATTTTTTCAGCTTCTTCGTCAGGAATCTCAGTATCGAATTCTTCTTCAAGAGCCATTACTAGTTCAACTGTATCTAGTGAGTCAGCACCTAGATCGTCAACGAAAGAAGCTTCGTTTTTAACTTCTGCTTCGTCTACGCCTAGTTGCTCAATGATAATTTTTCTTACGCGATCTTCGATGGTGCTCATACTAATATATTTCCTTAAAACAAGAATTCGCTAATGCGATTTGCTGTAGTTTATTCATTACGGCAAAAGTTGCAAGACTCTCATTGCTGGTCAAACCACGATTTTGCGTTAAAACAAGGTGAGTTTGACTTGCGTCATCAAGTATTGCAACTTTTTTGATTAAATCATGTACATGCCGCCATTAACATGCAGCGTTTCACCGGTTACATAAGCAGCATCTTCAGACGCTAAGAAAGCGACTGCTGCTGCAATTTCACGCGGATCACCCAGGCGGCCTGCTGGTACGTTAGCTAGTGTAGCAGCCCGTTGCTCATCATTCAGAGCTTTTGTCATATCAGTTTCAATAAAACCAGGTGCAACGGCGTTAACAGTGATACCACGAGAAGCCACTTCACGTGCCATTGACTTGGTGAAACCAAGCAGACCGGCTTTCGCTGCAGCGTAGTTAGTCTGACCGGCGTTACCCATGGTTCCTACCACCGAGCCGATGCTGATAATACGACCATGACGTTTTTTCATCATAGCACGCAGTACCGCTTTAGACAGGCGGAAAACAGATGTCAGGTTAGTATCGATAATATCTTGCCATTCGTCATCTTTCATACGCATAAGCAAGTTATCACGGGTGATTCCTGCGTTATTAACCAGAATGTCAATATCACCAAACTGATCTTTGATCTGTTTTAGCGTATCAGCAATTGATTCAGGTGAAGTCACGTTCAGTGCAAGACCTTTACCGTTATCACCTAAATATGCACTAATGGCTTCTGCACCATGTTCAGATGTTGCAGTACCAATAACGGTAGCGCCACGCTCAACCAAAATCTCAGCGATCGCACGGCCGATACCGCGGCTAGCGCCCGTTACCAGAGCAACTTTACCTTCCAGGCTCATTGTTATTCCTCTTTAAGCTAATACTTACTTAGCGGCTTCCAGACTTGCCGGATCATTGACTGCGGCACCGCTAAGTGCGCGATTAATACGTTTTGTAAGGCCAGTCAGTACTTTGCCTGGACCCATTTCGAGTAGTTGTTCTATGCCTTCGCCAGCCATACGTTCAACAGATTCAGTCCAGCGAACCGGGCCGTATAACTGCTTAACCAGTGCCAGCTTAATAGCAGCAGGAGCGGTCTCGGTCTGCACATCAGCATTGTTAATGACAGGAATTGACGGCGTATTGAATTGGATGCTTTCTAACGCCACTGCCAACTTCTCTGCTGCAGGCTTCATCAGCTCACAGTGAGACGGTACAGAAACAGGCAAAGGAAGTGCACGCTTCGCGCCGGCTTCTTTACATAATACGTTTGCACGCTCTACGGCTTCTTTATTACCGGCAATAACCACTTGGCCCGGAGAGTTAAAGTTAACCGGAGAAACAACCTGATCTTGCGCGGCATCTTCACATGCCTTAGCGATTGCGTCGTTATCTAAACCAATGATTGCAGACATTGCGCCGATACCAGCGGGTACGGCTTCTTGCATTAGCTGACCGCGAAGTTCAACAAGCTTAACCGCTTCTTTGAAGTCGATAACACCAGCACATACCAGTGCGGAGTATTCGCCCAGACTATGGCCAGCCAGTACTGCTGGCTGCTCACCACCCTGTTCTTGCCATGCACGCCAGATAGCAACAGATGCGGTCAATAGCGCAGGCTGAGTGCGGTGAGTCTGATTCAGATCTTCCGCAGGGCCGTTTTGAACCAATGCCCACAGGTCATAACCAAGAGCTTCAGATGCTTCAGCAAAAGTTTGCTTAACAACATCAAATTTTTCTGCCAGCTCAGCCAGCATGCCTACTGCCTGAGAACCCTGCCCAGGAAAAACAATCGCGAACTTAGACATTCGAGGATCCTTAATTTTTATTTTGTTAAAACTTAACTAATGCCGAGCCCCAGGTGAAACCGCCACCAAAAGCTTCCAGCAACAAGGTCTGGCCACGCTGAATACGGCCATCACGTACCGCTTCATCAAGCGCCGTCGGTACCGTTGCTGCTGAGGTATTACCATGACGATCAAGGGTAACAACCACCTGATCCATGGACATAGACAGTTTTTTCGCCGTTGCCGAAATAATCCGCAAGTTGGCCTGGTGAGGGACTAACCAATCAAGCTCTGACTTATCCATATCATTTGCGGCTAACGTGTTTTTAACTAAATTTGATAGCTGAGTAACGGCGACTTTAAAGACTTCATTACCGGCCATATAGAGCCATTGGTCATCACTAAATGGTTGCCCGTGCTCAGGCGTTGCCAGGCTTAGCAGGCCACCAAAATGACCATCTGCATGCAGGTGAGTCGAAATAATACCCGGCTCTTCACTCGCACCCACAACCACTGCGCCAGCTGCATCGCCAAACAGAATGATCGTTGAACGATCATTGGGATCACATTTATGTGAAAGCGCATCAGCACCAATCACCAGCACATTTTTTGCCATCCCGGTCTTGATGTGCTGATCAGCAATGCTTAACGCATAGACAAAACCAGAACACGCGGCGGCAATATCGAATGCAGGACAGCCTTTAATATCTAACATGCCCTGAACCTGACAAGCGGCAGAAGGGAAAGAATGACTGGCACTGGTCGTCGCGACAATAATAAGATCAATCTCTTCTTTATCAATACCCGCCATTTCGATAGCGTTTAAAGAAGCTTGATACCCCATCACGGCAACGGTTTCGTCCGGCGCAGCAATGCGTCGCTCACGGATCCCGGTACGAGCAACGATCCATTCGTCACTGGTCTCGACCATCTGTTCTAAGTCGGCGTTGGAACGCACTTGGGCTGGCAGATAGCTGCCTGTACCTAAAATTTTGCTATACATGAAGACTAATATGGCCTCTCGAGTAATACTTCTTCCAAACGGTCACTAATTTTTGTCGGTATTTGCCGTTTGATCTCGTGTACCGCTTCGCCAATTGCATTTGAGAAAGCGGAAATATCAGCACTTCCGTGGCTTTTGACCACAATACCGCGCAATCCTAACAGACTTGCGCCATTGTACTGGTCGGGGTTCAACTGTTTGAGGCTAATGAATAGGTCACGAAACAACCATTTAGCCACTAAACGTTTAATTGGATTGCCAGTGACAGCTTGCTTAAAACTATTGATAAATAGATTCGCAACCCCTTCACTGGTTTTCAGGCTGACATTGCCAACAAAACCATCACAGACAATCACATCAGCTTTGCCTGCGTATAATTGGTCACCTTCAATGTAGCCTATATAGTGAATATCTGGCGAGCTACTGAGCATTTCGGCACAGCGCTTAACCAGATCATTTCCTTTTATCTCTTCTTCACCAATATTGAGTAGCGCAACGCGGGGTTTCGACGGTAAACATTGTTCGGCGAGCACCGAGCCCATTACCGCAAACTGAAACAGAGTATCGGCATCACAGGAGACATTTGCGCCAAGATCTAACAACCAGGTCTTATGCTGGCTTTGAGTTGGTATCGCTGTCACCAATGCAGGCCGCTCAACGCCAGGCAACTGTTTTAGAGTATAGCGAGACAACGCCATTAAAGCCCCGGTATTACCAGCACTGACACAGGCATCGGCATTACCTTCAGCCACGGAGTCTAAAGCCATCCGCATGGAAGTGCCCTGGCTACGGCGTAATGCTTGTGACGGACGTGTGTCATTGGCAATCGTTTGTTCGCTATGAACAATGGTGATTCGAGGGGTGCTAGGTTGATTCAGGAGAGATAGCTGAGATGTGATCGCACTTTGATCACCATAGAGAATAACTTTGAGCTCCGGGTATTGTAACAGTGCCTGCACAGCGGCAGGCACTATTACATGAGGACCGAAATCCCCACCCATTGCATCAAGTGCAACGGTTAGACCAGTCAAGGCTCAACCTTATTTGTTGATAACCTTGCGGCCACGGTAGAAACCGTCAGCAGTCACATGGTGACGCAGATGGGTTTCACCGCTTGCTGAATCTACAGATACAGCTGCAGTTGTTAGTGCATCGTGTGAACGACGCATACCACGTGCTGCACGTGATTTTTTGCTCTTTTGTACGGCCATTAACCCTACTCCTTAAATAAACTCTTAACTTCGATTTTTCAATATTGCAAACGGATTCGGACGCTCATCAGCAATGGGGATCTCACCACAAGTCATGTTTCCACTGGCTTTACAGTCAGCTTCATCATGCATTGCGATTTGAGGCAACTCTATAATCAATTCATCTTCGATGATTTGAATCAGATTGATCTCACCATTTTCGTCGACTTCAGCCGGCTCATAAGCTTCCGGAAACTCATCTTCTTCCTCAGGTTTGAGGAGCGGACTATAACAGAATTCCACACTAGCAGTGTGATTGAACCCTTCCTGGCATCGCTGACAGGTCAACACCACTTCGACATCTGCACGACCGTGCATAACTGCGAGGTGACGTCGGTCAAAGTCAAATGACAAGGTGACGTTTGCATCACTTACTACGCTCTGGGTGGATTCAGCCAGACGTGTCAGTAACTCGGTTTTGATGATGCCATCAAAATCAAGCATTTTCTGAGCAGCGCGAACCGGATCGACCGTTAGCGGCAATTTTACCTTTTGCATAGGGCGCGAATATTAGCCTTCTAATTTGTTTGAGTCAAAGGAAATGTGTGCGAATTAACAGCTTTTAGCCATTTCATCTGCTTGCCTTAAACACGTCGTGGTTTAAGATCCACTTTCCCATCGGATGAACGGTTATTTACCAGTGACTCAACCACTTGCTCCTTTCATTAGAAGCGGACAAATAACCGACAAAAACAGTTTAAAAATTACTCCGCACAGTAGCATTAGTGCTATCTGTACGCAGTTTAATCACAGCTTTCTTTAGCCATGATTCTATCTCTCTTTCTCTGGGGCAATACCGGAGTATTGATGCCCTTCTCTCACTATTAAATGACAGTGGCTAGCTCACTAAAAAGTGAAAAACTCGCTTCTCTTATCTGAGCTGGTTAGACTATTGTGACCATCCACCAATCAGATACCACCATGACTCAACCTTTGCTACTTGCATCAACCTCCCCTTTCAGAAAAGCGCTACTGGAAAAATTCCAGTATCCATTCGAAACCACCAGCCCGGAGATCGATGAAAGTGCGCTTCACGGAGAATCAGCAGAAGATCTGGTTAAAAGATTAGCAGAGCAAAAAGCGAAAGCCTGTGAAAACAATTTTCCTGATCATCTAATTATTGGTTCAGATCAGGTCTGTGTCATCAACGGTCGCATTGTCGGTAAACCCCACACAGTTGAAAACGCATGCCTGCAACTCAAAGCCGCTAGCGGACAAACGGTAACCTTCTATACCGGTCTGTGTCTATATAATGCCAGAACCAAACAAAGCGACATACTTTGTGAACCTTTCCACGTGCACTTCAGAAAGCTATCTGAACAAGAGATCCGTCACTATGTCGAACGTGAGATGCCATTAAACTGCGCGGGCAGCTTTAAGAGCGAAGGGTTAGGTATCGCTCTATTTAACAAGCTCGATGGCCGTGATCCTAACACCCTCGTCGGCTTACCATTGATAGCACTACGTGAACAACTCGCCAGACAGGGCGTCGATATTCTCTAGCGGCGAGAAGCGAGGTTCTAGAAACTAGCTCCTCGCACCTCAATCACTGCTTACGCAATTTTTCAATTGCACGATTTAACGTCGCATCCATTGGTGCACTGATATCGACCAGTTCCTCTGTCTGCGGGTGAGTGAACTTAATATTCGCCGCATGAAGGAACAGACGCCCCAAACCGACTTTTTTCGTGTAAGCATCAAAACGCGGATCACCATAACGGTCATCCCAGGCAATAGGGTGGCCGGCGTACTGGCAATGAACACGGATTTGATGCGTTCGTCCAGTGACCGGGCTGGCCTGCACTAACGTCGCCTGCTCAAAGCGCTCTAATACTTTAAAACGAGTATCAGATGCTTTGCCGTTAGGGTTAACACGCACAATACTGTTCACTTCATTTTTCAATAAAGGTGCGGTTACTTTTTTGCAACTGGCTTTCCATTCGCCCATCACCAATGCGAAGTAATACTTCTGCACCGTTTTATTACGGAACTGCTCTTGCAGTCTGCGCAACGCTGAACGTTTTTTAGCGATCAGTAAGATACCAGAGGTATCACGGTCGATACGGTGAACCAGTTCCAGGAACCTTGCATCCGGTCGTAATGCACGCAGCGCTTCAATGGCACCAAACTTCAGCCCGCTACCACCATGAACCGCCGTTCCTGTGGGCTTGTTCAGGATCAGCATATGATCATCTTCATAGATGATACATGATTCCAGTTCAGCCACTTTAGTCAGCTTTGTACTGACAGGAGCCTGATTTTCCGGCTCCGGTACAAAAACCGGCGGGACTCGAACCAGATCACCGTCTTGTAACTTATATTCAGGTTTTATGCGTTTTTTGTTTACTCGCACCTCACCTTTGCGCACAATGCGATAAATCATACTTTTTGGAACGTTTTTAAGCCGAGCGCGGAGAAAGTTATCGATCCGCTGGCCAGCAAAGTCATCGGAAATCTCGATGAATTGCACTTTTGGTTTATCTTCTTTCATAGATTGTGATTGTATCATGCATGCAAAGCAGATTGCCGCAAAAAAGTCACCCTGCTATCATTGCGTACAGAGTAGGGAATTATGCCTACTTTAATGACAAGGTGAGCAAAACCTCACCTAAATGACTATTTCTTATGCAGCTCTAGTGATATACGCAGCACACGGCGTAAGACGTTATGGTCGCTAGAGCCATTATTAGCGTGTCAGATTATAGATTTTTTATTGGTGTGATAGATACAACCGCGTCGATGCGGTGATACCAGCTGTATATTTCAGATCTAACCATCTTGATACCGTTGGATGATAAGTGTTGCCAGAAGCACTCCTGAATTTCCAGCCGTGAGGCTGCACTCGTACATAAGACTTGGAGTCCGGCACCACCAATAAAGCATTTTTAATTAGCTCGCTAAAACAACGACAATAAACGAGTACAATATAATGAAAAGAATGTTGATTAACGCTACTCAGAAGGAAGAGTTGCGCGTCGCATTAGTTGATGGGCAGAAGCTCTTCGATCTTGATATCGAAAGCCCTGGCCACGAATCTAAAAAAGCAAATATCTATAAAGGTCGTATCACCCGCATCGAACCAAGCCTGGAAGCTGCGTTTGTTGACTATGGTGCTGAACGTCACGGTTTTCTTCCTCTTAAAGAGGTTGCTCGCGATTACTTCCCAGCTAACTACTCTTACCAAGGCCGTCCTAACATCAAGGAAGTGCTGAAAGAAGGTCAGGAAGTTATCGTTCAGGTAGACAAAGAAGAACGTGGCAATAAAGGTGCGGCGCTTACTACTTTTATCTCACTGGCTGGTAGCTACCTTGTTCTGATGCCTAATAATCCTCGTGCCGGCGGTATTTCTCGTCGCATCGAAGGTGAAGAACGTACCCAACTCAAAGCAGCACTTAGTACGCTGGAACTGCCAAATGGCATGGGCTTAATTGTTCGTACTGCAGGTGTGGGCAAATCAGGTGAAGAGCTGGAGTGGGATCTAAACGTTCTGCTTAATCACTGGAGTGCCGTTAAAGAAGCCGCAGATTCAACCCCAGCACCTTTCCTTATCCACCAGGAAAGTAATGTAATTGCCCGTGCAATTCGCGATTATCTGCGTCGTGATATCGGTGAAATTCTTATCGATAGCCCGAAAATCTTCGATCGTGCACGTGAACACATTAAGCTTATTCGTCCTGATTTCCTGTCTCGGGTCAAACAGTACGAAGGTGAAGTACCGCTATTTAGCCACTACCAGATTGAAAGCCAGATTGAATCTGCGTTCCAGCGTAACGTTCATCTGCCATCTGGTGGCTCCATTGTTATCGATCCGACAGAAGCATTAACATCTATCGATATCAACTCAGCCCGTGCGACTAAAGGCAGTGATATTGAAGAAACTGCACTGCAAACTAACCTTGAAGCGGCAGATGAAATTGCTCGTCAACTTCGTTTGCGTGATTTAGGCGGCCTTGTTGTTATCGACTTTATCGATATGACGCCGGTTCGTAATCAGCGTGAAGTTGAGAATCGTCTGCGTGAAGCAGTACGTATGGACCGTGCACGCGTGCAAATTGGTCGCATTTCTCGCTTCGGCCTGCTTGAAATGTCACGTCAGCGTTTAAGCCCGTCACTGGCCGAAGCAAGCCACCATGTGTGTCCTCGCTGTACCGGTACCGGTGTTGTACGTGATAACGAATCACTGTCGTTGTCTATCCTTCGTCTGATTGAAGAAGAGGCGCTGAAAGACAACAGTGCGCAGGTTTTGGCCATCGTACCGGTTGCCGTTGCTTCATACCTGTTGAACGAAAAACGTCGCTCTGTTCAACATATTGAGAAATATCACAAAGTTCGTGTTGTGATCGTACCTAATTCTGATATGGAAACACCTCACTTTGAAGTGATGCGTATGCGCGAAGGTGATGAGAAAGATACCCTTTCTTACCACATTCCAAAAATTATCGATGAACTGAAAGAAGCTGAAGCCGCAGAATCTCCGCAACAAGAGCGTATTGTTAAAAAGCGCGAAGAGCCTGTACTGCAAGGTTTTGCTGCACCAAAAGAACCTGCGCCAATCGCTAAGAAGCCTCAGGCACCGGCTAAAATTGAAACAGAGCAGCAACCAGGCCTGTTCAGCCGTATTTTCTCTGCATTATCTGGCCTTTTCTCTGGTCAAGCTGAAGCAGAACCAGAGAAGAAAGCGACAGAAGAAAAAGACAACCGTCAGCGTCGTGATAGCCGTCGTGATAGCCGTCGCGGTGATAGCCGTCGTGATAGCCGTCGTGGTGATAGCCGTCGTGACAGCCGCCGTGATGACGATGCTTCACGTAAGGATCGCAACCGTCAGGAAGCTGAACGTGATAACCAAACTGATGGTGAACAACGTCAGCAGCGTCGTCGCCAGGAAAAACCAAAGCAGGAGCGTCAACCACAAGCTGAGAAGCAAACGAAGCAACGTCCACCACGTGACGAAGCGAAGCAACGTCCACAACGTGACGAAGCGAAGCAACGTCCAGAACGTGACGAAGCGCGTAAAGACGATACAAAACCTCAGAAGCCGCGTCATCAGGAAGAGCAACAAGTTAAAGTTGAAAAACCTGTTCACGACGAGCAACGCGCGACTGAGCAAGAAAAAGCAGCGAAAGTGAAACAACGCCGTCAGCGACGTCAGCTTCGTAAAAAAGTACGTATCACAGATGATGTCGACACTGCTCCAGTACAAACCCCGGCAGCTCAACCAGAAATTGTGGAAGAGAAGAAAGTAGCCTCTCCTTTGCAAGAAATGGGAACTGCCGTTGCCAAAGAGGCATTAGCTCAAGATGTTCAGGTTGATAACGACCAGCAAGAACAGAATAATGAGCAGGAAGGTGGTCAGCGCCGTAACCGACGTTCTCCACGTCATCTACGTGCCAGCGGTCAGCGCCGTCGTCGTATGCGTGATACCAAAGTTGAAAAAACCGACCTTGTTGATCAGGCCTTTACTGATGCTGTAGGCCATGCTGTTGAAGAAGCTTCAGATACATTAGACAATCTGGAAAATGTTGTTTCAATTGTTGAGAAGCCAACAACATCCCGTCCGGTTTCAGGAGTCGCATCTCCGGAAATGGCAATGGGTAAAGTTTGGTGTCGTGCAGCTAAACCTGTCGTAGAAGCCGTTCAACCAGCAGCAGACGTTGCTGAAGCTGCCCCTGTTGCTGAGGCTGAAGCCGCTGAAATCGTTGATACGAAAGAAACGGTTCAAACAACTTTAGGTGGCGTTGCAATGCCTGAACTGGCAATGGGTAAAGCGTTCCCGCTTCGTCCGGCTGCCAAGGCTCAGGTTGCAGACGCGAACGAGAGCGTTGAACCTGCGATCTCTGCAACGCCTGTCGTTGAAGAGAAAGAGGCTGACATTGCTGAACCCGTTGTTGTAGAGCCTGCTGTTGTAGAGCCTGTTGTTGCAGCCAAAGCGCCTGCCGCTGAAGCACCCGCAGCAAAACCTGCAACAGTGAAAAGTTCGCACGCAGCAGTAACATCAACAGCACCTCGTGGACGCCATACCACATCTCCGATGGTTAAAGCGCCGGCACCCGCAGAAAATGCTGAGGTAACGGTTGTTGCCTCTGCTCCTCTTCGCGAAGCACGAGCTAAAACTCGTCAAGCGGGCAGTACAACTGCCACGAGTACAGCGACGGCACCGATGACTAAGCCTTCGCTAGACTAAGTGCAATAAATCGAAAAAAGCCATGCTTAAAGCATGGCTTTTTTTTGCCTTAAATTCAGCAGCGCGAAAATCATAATTTTTCACCCTTAACCCATGTCATATCAAATTTTCATGCTAATTTTGATGTTTCTGTAAAGTTATTTAGTATGAAAGTTGAACCAAATCACATATTTCTGTAGGATTCGCGTCTTTCAATGCTCAGTAATACCAACCGTATTAAATAACTGAACATTCAGCGCAGTTACTTAATGCGATTGATATCATCAACCGGACTGAAACAAAACTTATTATAATGTTTGAATTTCCTCAATTTTCACACCACTCTGTCAAAAATGACATACTCTCGGGTTTGACCGTTGCGTTAGCCCTAATTCCTGAAGCCGTTGCCTTTGCCTTTGTGGCAGGTGTCGACCCTATGGTTGGCCTGTATGCCGCTTTCATTGTCGGTATCATCACCGCTATTTTAGGCGGTCGCCCAGGTATGATTTCTGGTGCAACGGGCGCAATGGCTGTTGTTATGGTCAGCCTGGTCGCCGAACACGGTGTTCAGTACCTATTTGCTGCCGTTATGCTTGCCGGTCTATTCCAGATTCTTGCCGGTATATTTAAACTCGGTAAATTTATTCGCATGGTGCCACACCCTGTGATGATTGGCTTCGTTAACGGTTTAGCTATCGTTATATTCTTAGCTCAGCTTGGTCAATTTAAAGTACAAGGAGCAACGGGTGCACTTGAGTGGATGCAAGGTTCTCAGCTGTATATCATGCTAGGGCTTGTTCTTCTTACAATGGCAATTATCCATTTTCTACCTAAACTAACGACTGCAGTCCCATCATCTCTTGTTGCTATTATCACTGTTACTGCATTAGTTCATGTATTTGGTCTAGATTCTCGTACCGTTATCGACTTCGTTCGCACAATGAGTGGTGATGTTAATGCAACCCTGGCGGCTTCACTGCCAAGCTTTGCTTTACCTGAAGTCGGTTTCAACATGGAAACCTTACGTATTATCTTACCGTACTCGCTAATCTTAGCTGCAATTGGTCTGATTGAATCACTACTAACACTAACTGTAATTGATGAAATGACAGGTACTCGTGGTAAAGGTAACCGTGAGTGTGTTGGTCAAGGCATTGCAAACGTAACATGTTCAGTGTTCGGCGCAATGGGTGGTTGTGCGATGATCGGTCAATCGATGATCAACATTAACTCTGGTGGTCGTGGTCGCTTATCGGGTATTACTGCCGCTGTTGGTTTACTTTGCTTTATTTTATTTGGCTCTGCGCTAATTGAAATCATTCCTCTAGCTGCACTTGTTGGTGTCATGTTCATGGTTGTTATTGGCACCTTTGAATGGGCAAGCTTTAAAATGGCGCGTAAAGTGCCAAAGCATGATTTCTTTGCCATCATTCTTGTTACCTGTGTAACAGTTGCTGCCGACCTTGCTATTGCTGTGATTGTGGGTGTTATCTACTCTGCGCTTGTATTTGCATGGGATCACGCTAAGCATGTTTACGCATCATCACATACCGATGAAAAAGGGACAAAGATCTACGAAGTAAATGGACCGATTTTCTTTGGTTCTGTTTCTCACTTCCAGGAGCTGTTCGACGCGAAAAACGACCCTAAAGATGTCATCATTGATTTTGCTAAATCGCGCGTCGCTGATCATTCTGCGATTGAAGCAATTGATACCATCGCTGAGCGTTACGCCAGCCAGGGTAAAACACTGCATATCCGTCATTTAAGTCAGGAATGCCGTAGCTTACTGAAAAAAGCCGGTAATCTGGTTGAAGTTAATATGCTGGAAGATCCGACCTATAAAGTTGCAACAGATACCTTAGGCGGTTAATACCCCTCTGTTCAGCTTCATCAGCAATGCTTAAAACTGGTACTGCCACCTTTAAGCTAATACATAGAAACGCCCGCGATTGCGGGCGTTTTCTTTTTCCGGCTATCCACCAACTGAGATTCAACCAGGATCCGCACATTTTCAAGATTTTCATTGCTTTGTATCCTTCACTCCCGCAAAATTTCTCTTGCTGTCTTATCTATACCCAAACGACTTCAAAGGGCTGAACCCGCCTCTTTAAGTCGTTTGGGTATAGGCAGTTCATCACATTAAACGTTCCTGACTCACTGGCTACCATTGTTGGCCACGAGTGCAATTGCCTTATTACTTCCACCAGCCACAAGGAGAGCGGTCCCATGTTTAGCATCACCCGACCAGACACCATGCTTTCAACACAGATTCAGGATAAAATTAACAATAAAACCAAGCCATTAGGCTCCCTAGGTCAATTAGAAACTGTTGCAATGCAGCTAGCGCTCATTCAGCAAACTGAGACCATTTCGGTCAACCAGCCTCACCTGTTGGTCTTTGCTGGTGATCATGGAATTGCCCAACATGGCCTGAGTATCGCTCCAAGCGAAGTGACGGGACAGATGGTCGCTAACTTCCTTGCCGGTGGTGCAGCCATTAACTGCTTCTGCCGCACCAATAATATGGCATTAAAGGTCATTGATGCCGGAATCAAAGTTGAACCCGCAGATCATCACAACCTGATCAAGCACCGTTTGGGCCATGGCACCGCTGATTTCAGCCAGCAACCCGCGATGCCTGTTGATACAGCACTGCAAGGCATACAGTATGGTGCAGGCGTCGTTGATACACTTTATCGGCAAGGCTGTAATTTAGTTGGATTTGGTGAGATGGGGATCGGCAATACCAGCAGTGCATCGGCAATTATGGCAGCTTTACTAAGTATTCCTGCCGATGAATGCGTTGGCCGTGGTACTGGGATCGATGATCAGCAGCTACAGCGCAAAGTTGACCTGATCACCCAAGCACTCGACCTGCATCAAGACCGATTGAATGATCCTTTGCACGTACTTGCAAGCATCGGTGGATTTGAAATTGCTCAAATTGTCGGCGGCATGTTGAAAGCGGCTGAAAATAAAATGGTGGTACTAGTCGATGGATTCATTTCGACCGCTGCGGCAATGATTGCTGTCAGTATGCATCCCGAAGCGAACGCTTACTTCATTTACTGCCATTGCTCGGAAGAATCTGGCCACCAGCGTATGCTGCAGCACCTTGAAGCCACCCCATTATTAAACTTGGGGCTACGCCTGGGCGAGGGAACCGGGGCTGCCCTGGCACTGCCGATTATCGAATCAGCCTGTACTTTCTATAATGAAATGGCCAGCTTCAGCGATGCAGGAGTCACGGTGTGAGCCAGCAAAATACTGAACATCACGTGTCATCAGAACAAACGGCCATACCATCGGCGCAAAACGAAGCTACGGGCTGGCGGTTACAATGGCAGATATTTCTTGTCTCGCTGGCCTTTTTTACCCGGATCCCGGTGCCGGCAGATACGCCCTACTCAACTCAGCGTCTCAATCAGGCAAATCGCTATTTTGGTGCTGTCGGCATTGTCATTGGTTTAATCAGTGCGGCTGTTTACTTACTCGCCATCCTCATATGGCCACCAGAACTCGCCATTGCCCTCGCAATGGTCGCCAGCATTCTGGCCACCGGAGCTTTTCATGAAGATGGACTCGCCGATGTCTTTGATGGCTTTGGCGGTGGCTGGACGGTTGAACGCAAGCTCGACATCATGAAAGACTCGCGCTTGGGTACCTATGGGGCTGCTTCGTTAGTCATGATGCTCGGGTGTAAATGGATCAGTTTGTCTGCACTGGCAAGTATTGATCCAGCCTTACCGGCAATCCTTCTGATTGTAATGCACAGCGTAAGCCGTATTTGCTCTGCCAGTCTGATTTTTTCATATCCTTACGTCAGGGCCGATCAGCAAAGTAAAGTTAAACCACTGGCTAATCAGCAAAGCAAACATGATTTATGGGTTCTGATCGGCACGGGACTGATTATATTACTGTTACTACCTATTGAAGCCGCCGTTACCTTAACGCTTGTTATGCTCGCAATGCGTTATCTATGTGGCAGGTGGTTTCAACAGCAATTGGGCGGCTATACTGGTGATTGTCTGGGTGCCGCGCAGCAAATTGCTGAACTATCAGGGTATATGGCCTTGCTAGCACTCTTTTCATAGTAATCTTGATAATTTAATTTGCATATAAACAGAGGAAATCCCATGGTTGACGAAACCAGTAAAGACGAACGCTATAAAGCACGCCAACAGAAAGTAAAAGATCAAGTGGATGCGCGTGTTGAAGCGGCTCAGAAAGAAAAAGGGATTTTTCTGATCGTCACAGGTAATGGCAAAGGGAAATCGACCTCCGGTTTTGGCACCATCGCCCGCGCTGTTGGCCATGGCCTTAAGTGTGGTGTTGGCCAGTTCATAAAAGGAACCTGGGATTGCGGTGAACGTAAATTGCTGGAACAGCACGACGTTGACTTCGCGGTAATGGCAACCGGTTTCACCTGGGATACACAAAGCAAAGAAGCCGATACAGCCGCAGCACAAACTACTTGGGCCGAATGTAAAAAGATGCTGGCAGACGACAGCTATGATGTCGTACTGCTTGATGAGATGACATACATGGTCACGTATGGCTATGTTGAGCTGGATGAAGTCATTGAAGCGATCAGTAACCGGCCGCCGATGCAGTCTGTCATTATCACAGGCCGTGCAGCGCACCGTTCGCTAATGGATATGGCAGATACCGTCTCTGAAGTCAGAAGCATTAAACATGCTTTTGAAAGCGGGATTAAAGCCCGTAAAGGTGTTGACTGGTAAGTCATTAAAACATTTTACGGCGGTTCAGCGTTATGCCCGGAGAGTATATGCCATCACATTTACCTAAAGCCTTCAGCTCTCGGTTTCTGAAGATTTTTCATGTTCTTGAAGCTATTTTATTAGTCGCCATCACTCTGGCAACCCTGTTTGCCATGATAAATGAATTCATTCATGTGCTCGTAAACCGCGATATTCAGCTGACAGATATCTTGCTGATGTTTATTTATCTGGAAGTGTTAGCCATGGTGCAGCAATTCGTTGCCAACGGGAAAATCCCCGTTCGCTATCCTATCTATATCGCAATAATGGCAATAGCACGATATATCACGCTAGGTATGAAAGAGTTAGACGGTATTTTTGTTGTCTGGCTGGCATTGGCCGCTTTTATTCTTGCAGCCGCCACACTGATGATCCGTATCGGCCACCATTACTGGCCTTATGAGATAGTAACCGATCCTAATAAAAATCAGCCTGAAGACTAATTAAGCGAAATGAGTGCCGATGCACAAACAAAAAAGGGAGCTGAACGCTCCCTTTTCCTACGAATGAGTATTGGTTTTTTCCGGGCACTCTTTTACATGGCATAAATTTGCATCAATGTCCTGATTTCCCAACAGCCTCAACCATAAAGCAGGTAAATGTTTTGGCCTGACGCGGGTCTCTTGCCGTTTTTCAGGCAACTGTGTCTGCCATTGTTGATCTGCACCTTGTGTGGCAAATGCAAAACTGAACGGAAGGTAATCGACGATCCCTAAGCGCAGATCAGTTGCCGTCAGCGTGTTATCGATTTGACGATACTTCACAAAGTGCTGGGTAAAATCTTCCAGCATCACAAGATAATCAGGTTTATCCGCTAACGGCCACTGTCCACGTTCCTTGGGTATAAAATCAATTGCCTTGTTATCGTCCAGCAATGAGGTCAACCCTTCCCAATAAGTGTCACCATCCAGCACAACAACTCGCCATAACACGGTATTAAAAGGGGTCGGAGCAATAAATACCGGCTTATCTTCCAATGGCGTGTCTTTGACGTCTGCGGCAATACGGGACTCAACCAAATTGAGAGCAACCACTGACCAAACCAGATAAAACGTGGAAATTGTCAGGCTGATCCCACATAACCTTGCCATTTTTTCTCGCCACAGCAAACTGGCTAAAAGCATCACCAGTAATGGCACAGTATAAAGCGGATCGATGATGAAGATACTCGATACAGCCACACTGACATCCAGCGGCCAGAACAACTGGGTTCCATACGATGTGAACGCATCCAGTAAAGGATGGGTCAGCAGACACGCCGTGACAAGCAGCCATAATCGGGAAAACGGCAATACCGTAGGCATACAACGCTGCCAGCCCCATGCAAGCAAGCTGGCAAATGGTAACAGAACCAACAGAGAATGACTGAAACCCCGGTGTTTCACCATGTCAGAGACAGGATCACCATAACCAATGAATACATCCAGATCGGGCAAAGTTCCGAGAGCAGCCCCCGCCAGCAACACTTTGGGTGAACATTGCTTTCCTGCTACCACTGCTGCAACAGTGGCGCCTAACGCAGCCTGAGTTACCGAATCCACATCATCTCCTTAATACCAATTTGTATAGTGCCAATCGGCACAATTATCCCAATTGGTAAAACATTCATGAGCTTTCCTAAGCTCTGATGCACATCATAGCGACAAAAAAGTAAAGAGAAAGTAAAAATGCGTAACGAGTCGCAGTTCACACGGTTTGATTTAGTTAGCGTAAGAAAGGCAACATCCATTCACTTTCACCAAAGGAAGATGCGATGCCAACAAAAGTCTCGGAATACATGACCCGCAAAGTAATTACTATTTATCCTGAAGCTGGCCTGCGTGAAGCCTTCTTTCTGATGCGCGATAAAGGCATTCGCCATCTGCCGGTCATCAGTGCTGACGGTGAACTGAGAGGTATTATCAGTGACAGAGAGTTGCGTCGACCGGGCTGGGTGGATGAGTCGCCTGATATTGGCCATGACTATGCGCTGACCAATGATTTGCATGTTGGTGACGTGATGATTAAAGACGTGGTTCATGTCCGGACTTACGATACCTTAACCAAAGCAGTGGGCACGATACTTAACCACAACATTGGGGCGGCACCGGTATTAGATAAAACCGGACAGTTGGTCGGCATGTTATCTGCCGTGGATCTGTTATCAGCATTCCAGGACACATTGGAGTCACAAAAATCCAAAAAGAAGAAAAAATCGGCAGCCTAACCTAGTCCATCCTAAATTCATCAGCTAAAAGAAAGGCTTGCCATTTTGTGGCAAGCCTTTTAGTTTTGTCGTTAGGTTAAAGAAACTGATTAGTTAAACAAGCCTTTCAACAGTTTATCTGCGGCATTTTTAATCTTGTCATCCTTGGCTTTATCGCCAAGCAGCTTCTCCAGACCTCGTTCCACTTCTTTTTGGGCTTTCTCTTCTAACTCATTGTTCTGTTTGAGCAGCTCTTTCAGATTTAGCGAAAAGGTCGGCTGCTTCCAATCACCTTCAACATCAATTGGAACGGTTAGATCCGCAACCTCATCAATCTCTTTGCCACCCTGCCCTTTGCTGGTCGCTACCACAGAAGTGTTAATGGTAAAGTCAATAGCTTCACTCACCAGATTGGTATTGCCCTTGCCATCAATACGAAGCAACGGTGATGCAAGATGCATGTTATTGGTTGAAGCTACGCCTTTGCCTAATTTAAAAGTGGCTTCTAACGCAGAGAAGTCTGTCTTCTTATCTTCTTTAACGTATTCAGCCTTTTGACCTTTAAGTGTTGCTCTGGCTTCCCGTATCATTTGCGGAATATTGACTCCGTGAATAGCACCATCGGCAAAGTTAATATCTACCGTACCTGCCATATTCTGACGTATCCGTTTTTCAGCAAGCCCAGTGCCCGATAACTTAACATCGATATTCCCCGTACCTGCCAGGGTATCGTTTTGTGCAATATCGATCAGCATTGGCTGAACCTGCACCCCTTTGATGTGTTTGGTTACCTGATACTTGGGGAGTTTGCCATTGGCATCAATCGTCGCTTGCGCATTCACTGAGCCACCATACAAATTGGCGTCAAAGCGGTTCAGCTTAAGAACCCCTTTTTTCACTTTCACATCAAGCTGTACGTTAGAGACTCTGGCGTTAGCAGCTTTCAGTTTGCCAATGTTCACCGTGCCCGCCAGATCCAACGTTTTCAGAGCCGACAGATCCGGCTCGGTATCCGATACCGGGGCCGCTTCATTCGATTGCGAACCAGGCTGAGGCGATGAAACCTGCTTGTCATCCTCTGCAGAAGGCTTATCTGAAGACGCTTGCTTCAGGCCAAGGAAAGCATCAAGGTCGATGTTGTCACTGTTTACCGCAAATCGTATAGCCGGAATATCAGCGTTCTGGAATGACCCCTTGCCCTTCAACGCAATTTCATCAATAGCCGTTTCAAAACGACTCAGCGTTGCCAGACCTTTGGCCACATCATAATTGGCATCTGCATCGAGCTTTACGGTCATCTCCGGACGAGGAAGCGTATTACCTTTCAGCTTGGCCGCTAACGTTAATTGTTCCAGCTCGGCAGCATTAAAATCTTTACTGAGTTTAAGGCGCGTCTGACCATTGGCATCAAAACCAAGATCTGGCACCTGCCCTTTGGTGTTGTAGGTAATCGTGGACCACTCACCCACTTTAAATCTATCGACGTCTAACTCAAATACCTCAATATCATTAACAAGATCCTTCGCGGTTGCAGATAACGTCAATGCTTTCAGCTCACCATCTTTAAAACCCGGCAGAATAAGCAGCCCTGTTTCACCTTTGGCCGTAAAGCTCAGCTCGCCATTTTTACCGATGACATCAAAATTTGCATTGGTCCATTCACCCGGGGAAAAATGAGCCAGACTGAAGTTCAAACGACTGACTTCCGTTAAGGTGCCCGCTTTATCGTCACGAATTATTGCGCTGGCATTAACCAGCTCCACACCTGCTAAACTGATTGACCATGGCTGACTGGTCTCTTGGCTCTCTGGTACAGCCACCTCAGGTTCGGTTTCTTCAACAGCAGATGGTGGTATGGCAGACTTACCGACTTCACCTTGCTGCTCGCCCAGACCATCTAAGTTACTCACACCATCAGCACGAGTTTGGACAAAGACACGCGCATCGTAAAGGCTGACATTGCCAATTTCTAAATGCTGCGAGAATAATGGCATAACCGAAACGGATAATTCCGCATTCCCCAGTTTCACCAAGTTCGGCTCGGCAAAACCGTCAGGATTTCTAAATTCTGTTTCCCCCAGGTTAAAGCCAATACTCGGGAAGAATCGCCAGCTAATGTCACCAGCAATAACCAAATCTCGACCCGTCGCCTTTCTAACTTGTTCGCTTAGCAGGGGCTTGAACTGGTTAGGATCCACCAGCGCTAATAAAGCACCAATACCCACGACAACGATGAGTACTATGGCCAGTAAAATATAAAGTAGCTTTTTCATTGTGTCCTCTATGTGATCCGTTTTTCCTGATTCGATGAGGTAAATCATATCAAGCTGATTAATTGGTCTGTTTGGCTATCTAGCCAATTTCCGCTTATGACAGCGTTAGCAATCGTTAGTTTCCCAAAACAGTCGCTGTCCATAATACGTGCGTAAAGCAAAAATGCTTTTACATCAAATACAAATAGATTAAAGCAAAAAAAAGGGCAGCCGTTAAGGCTGCCCATTAAAATAGTCATTTTATCCGCTTTTATTCACGCTTATTTAAAAAGCAGATATAAAAAAGGCTGACAACGTCAGCCTTAGTGATCAATCTTATGATTTAAGAAGCTTGCCAATATGCGCCTTCAATACGTCGATCGCGATACGGTTTTTACCGCCTCGTGGAACGATGATGTCAGCATATTGTTTCGATGGCTCAATAAATTGCATAAACATCGGACGTACCGTCTTCTGATACTGCACCAGTACAGATTCCATTGTACGGCCGCGTTCAGCAACATCGCGCTGCAGGCGACGTAGCAAACAAATATCTAATGGCGTATCCATGAATATACTTGCGTGCATAATTTCACGTAAACGCGGATCGGTCAGCAACAGAATACCTTCCAGAATAATCACCTTCTTCGGTGTCATTGCGGTAGTCTCATCCGTGCGAGTATGTTCGCTGTAGCTGTACTGAGGCACTTCTACGGCTTTACCTTCGATCAGCTGTTGCAGATGATCACATAGAAGGTCGTGATCAAGGGCATTCGGGTGATCGTAATTTGTTTTAACCCGCTCATCCATGGTCAGGTGGCTTTGATCGTTGTAGTAACAATCTTCCGTGATTACACCGATCTGATGATCGCCTACTTTTTCTTTTAGTTCTTTATAAACAGTACTGGCAATCAGACTTTTACCGGACGCAGAAGCGCCTGCGATACCGATAATTACGCATTGGTGTGAGTTTTCAGACATATCAAAGAGCACCTGTATGACAACGTGGCAAGGTGAAAAATTAAACCGCCTGATTATAGGGATTCGCAGCGTCAGATACCAGCAGAAATGCGACACCTGACACATTAGATTGGAAATCCTTCACAGATTTCTCACACAAAGCGTTACATTGTACGAATAGTAATCTGCTCTGCTACCACCTCACCCTGCCAGAATAATCGACTGGCAACAGCCCCGGCCAGATCAATATATGCAGCAGCTTGCTCTGAATCAGGAGAGGCTGCAACGGTTGGCTTCCCTTGGTCAATGTCTTCACGAATTTTGATATGCAACGGCAGTTGGGCCAATAGCGGTACCGAATATTCCTTCGCCATTCGCTCTGCACCACCCGTTCCAAAAATAGGCTCATGATGACCGCAGTTGCTGCAGATGTGGTAACTCATGTTTTCCACAATCCCAACGACGGGCACCTCTACTTTATTAAACATACTGATGCCTTTAATCGCATCTGCCAACGCTAAATCTTGCGGCGTCGTAATAACAATCGCACCTGTCACGGGGATCTGCTGAGCCAGCGTCAACTGAATATCTCCGGTACCCGGTGGCATATCAATCACCAAATAGTCCAGATCGGGCCACCAGGTTTCAGTCAGAATTTGGGTCAGTGCTTTTGAAGCCATCGGGCCACGCCAGATCGTCGCACTTTCAGCCGGAACCAGATAACCGACAGAGTTAGTAAATAAACCGCATGATTCAATAGGCATCATCATCTTGCCGTCAGGCGATTGCGGTTTTTGATCTACCGTTCCCAACATCATTGGAACAGAAGGGCCGTAAATATCGGCATCGAGCAGCCCGACTTTTGCACCTTGCTGTTTCAAACCGAGCGCCAGATTAACTGCAGTGGTCGATTTACCGACCCCACCCTTGGCAGAACTCACAACGATAATGTTCTTAACCCCTTTCAGCGGTGCTTTATCACCGCTCGATAGCGGAGCGACATGACATTGCACAGTGAAAGCCATATTGGCAGCAACATGATGTAATTGTTGCTGGGTAATAATCCAGTGTTCTAGCAGCTCAGCCATCGTTGAGGCGGCAAAAGGTAAGCTAATCGTGACCATTCCCTGGGCCGAAACCGATACCACATTCGGCGTTTCAGCCCATGCGTGATGCAACCAGGGGTGCTCAAAATGGTTCAGCCACAGACAGATATCCGCAACATTTTCAAATCGGATCATTGAGTCGTTACCCATAATGTATAGCGCTCCGTTATTATTATTCCGTGTTTATCGTATCACCAAACCTTAAATATCGCTGCTATTGAGGTCGAATATCGCCTTATGATGCTAGGCAATAGCGTGCCCTTCAGGTAATATTTGTGGCTTAAAATCATTTTACCCATCATGAGCGAAATAAGTAATTATGGCTGCAAATCCAAGAAAAATTCTGGTGACCTGCGCCCTGCCGTACGCTAACGGTTCTATCCACTTAGGTCACATGCTTGAGCATGTACAAGCGGATATTTGGGTGCGCTATCAGCGCCTTCGCGGCAACGAAGTTCATTTCATCTGTGCTGACGATGCACACGGTACTCCAATCATGCTTAAGGCCCAGCAGATGGGTATGGATCCTGAGCAGATGATTGCGGAAGTGAGCAAAGAACACCAAGCGGACTTTGCTGGCTTTGATATTAGCTTTGATAACTACCACAGCACACATTCAGATGAAAACCGTGAGCTGGCATCATTTGTATATACTCAGCTTAAAGAAAATGGCTTTATTACTAGCCGCACTATTTCTCAGCTGTTCGATCCTGAGAAAGAAATGTTTCTGCCAGACCGTTTCGTAAAAGGCACTTGCCCGAAATGTAAAGCTGAAGACCAATACGGCGATAACTGTGACAACTGTGGTGAAACTTACAGCCCGACCGATCTGATCGATCCTAAGTCTGCCGTTTCTGGCGCGACGCCGATCATGAAAGATTCGGAACATTTCTTCTTCGACCTGCCCCAATTCGAAGAAATGCTTAAGGCATGGACCAAGTCAGGCGCACTTCAAACCGAAACCTCAAACAAAATGCAAGAGTGGTTTGAATCTGGTCTGAAACAGTGGGATATCTCCCGTGATGCACCTTACTTCGGTTTCGAAATTCCAGGTGAAACCGGCAAATACTTCTATGTATGGCTAGATGCACCGATCGGCTATATGGGCTCGTTCAAAAACCTATGTGACAAGCGCGATGACCTGAACTTTGATGAGTTCTGGAACAAAGACAGTTCTACCGAGCTTTACCACTTCATCGGTAAAGACATCGTTTACTTCCACAGCCTGTTCTGGCCAGCAATGCTTGATGGTGCGGGTTTCCGTAAACCAAACAATGTCTTTGTTCATGGTTATGTAACAGTAAACGGCGCAAAAATGTCGAAGTCTAAAGGTACCTTTATTAAAGCGGGTACTTACCTTCAACATCTGGATCCGGAATGTCTGCGTTACTACTACGCGGCGAAGCTAAATAGCCGTATTGATGATCTGGATCTTAACCTTGACGATTTCACCCAGCGCGTAAACAGCGATGTGGTCAACAAGATTGTTAACCTTGCATCTCGTAATGCCGGCTTCATAGCAAAGCGTTTTGAAGGTAAACTATCTGATAACTTCGCCGAGCCAGAACTGTATGCTGAGTTTGCTAATGCTGCAGATCGTATCGCTGAGCTTTACGAAACCCGTGAATACAGCCGCGCTATTCGTGAGATCACTGCACTTGCTGATAAAGCAAACCAGTACATCGATGAAAAAGCACCTTGGGTTGTTGCGAAACAAGAAGGTCAAGATCAAGAGCTACAAGAAATCTGCTCTGTCGGTATTAACCTGTTCCGCGTTCTTATGGCTTACCTGAAACCGGTTATGCCTCTGCTGGCAGAGCGTACTGAAGCATTCCTGAATGAGACGTTAACTTGGGAAGGCATTGCTCAGCCACTCACTAATCACGAAGTGACTAAGTTCAAGGCACTATTCAACCGTATCGATCCTAAGCATGTAGAAGCCATGCTTGAAGCATCTAAAGAAGATGCGGCGGCAGAGAAGGCAGCAAAAGAAGCGGCGGAAAAACCAACCGGTCCTCTTATTGATGAGCCTATTGAAGCCGAAATCGAGTTCGATGACTTCGCAAAAGTTGATATGCGTATCGCGAAAATCGTTTCTTGTGAAGCAGTACCTAAAGCAAACAAACTACTGAAATTCCAATTGGATATCGGTGGTGAAATGCGTCAGGTCTTCTCCGGTATCAAATCAGCCTACACGCCAGAAGAGTTAGTGGGTAAGCACACTGTCATGGTGGCGAACCTTAAACCTCGTAAAATGAAGTTTGGTATGTCTGAAGGCATGATCCTGGCTGCCGGCCCGGGTGGTAAAGATCTATGGATCCTTGAGCCACACGAAGGCGCCCAGCCTGGTATGCGTGTAATGTAACCATTATCACCGCTAATCGAAAAAGGAGCTCAGGCTCCTTTTTTATTGCTTAAAATCTCAATAATACCAACCAGATCTTTTACCTCTCCTGCATTCAGCATAAATATTCACATCAGTGTATATATGCATCACCCACCACATTACAACGGTTCTACCTGAAACCCGGCTGACAGGTAAAACAATTAACCAAATCATTACGTCATCTACTAAAAAACACTCAGTGAAATAGATGGTTGCCATTTGTAATTGTTAACAAAAATTTTGGCCGACACGATAACATGGCTTTTTCTTCTGAATTCCGCGAGCAACATCTTAAAATATCAAGGCAACAACATCATATTTGGTTAATAATTAAACTCCAGGTTAAAGCTTGGTTAAAATTCATGTTTTCAGAATGCTATTCTGACGCTAAAAGTGTGATCTCAAACATATCTTTGCATTTTGAACAGTATTTTACTTCGCTTTAACACCCAAACTACTGCTAACCTGCTCCGCTCTCTGATGAATGATTTACAGAGTGAATAATTATAAGGAGTGTTCTATTCATGAATACACAGAAGAAAAAAATGTCCCTTACCGGCCGTGTCATTCTCGGTATGGTTCTGGGCATATTGACAGGATTTGTCATTCGTTCCCTTTTTGCGGAAACCTCTTTTGTCTATGAATACATTGTGAATGGCCTGTTCGACGTTGGTGGTAAAATCTTTATTGCAAGCTTGAAAATGCTTGTTGTGCCACTCGTCTTTGTTTCTCTGGTGTGTGGTACCAGTTCACTAAGTGACATCAAGACCCTGGGTCGCCTTGGTGGCAAGACACTAGCTTTTTACCTGGTAACAACCGCGCTTGCTATCACACTTGCTCTTACCATGGGTACGATTTTCCAGCCAGGTGCAGGTGCTGACTTAACAGCAGCAACCAGTTTTGCTTCGAAAGAAGCCCCGTCGCTAGGTGATGTCATTATTGGCATGTTCCCAACAAATCCAATCAACTCGATGGCTCAGGGTAATACGCTTCAGATCATCGTGTTTGCTATTCTGTTCGGTGTGGCTATCAGTGCCGCGGGCAAGCCGGGTGAACGTATCGCCGCCATGTTCAGTGACTTAAATGAAGTGATCATGAAGCTGGTTGCGCTATTAATGAACATCGCCCCATACGGCGTCTTCTTCCTGATGGCAAAATTGTTCACCAGCTTAGGTCTGGATGCAATTTTCAACCTGTTCGGCTACTTCCTGGTACTGACAGCAACACTACTGATCCATGGTCTGGTTACATATACGTCAATGCTGAAGATCTTCACAGGTCTTAGTCCTAAGGTATTCTTGAAGAAAATGGAAGACGCCATTATGTTTGCGTTCTCTACCGCCTCTTCAAATGCGACGATTCCAATCACCATGGAGACAGCAACCAAGCGCTTAGGTGTTAGTAACAAAATTGCTTCATTCACCGTACCACTAGGTGCAACCATCAACATGGATGGTACCGCCATCATGCAGGGTGTTGCGACCGTCTTTATTGCTCAGGCCTTTAACATTGACCTGACCATGAGTGATTACCTGGCTGTGATTATGACGGCAACGCTGGCATCTATTGGTACTGCGGGTGTTCCGGGTGTTGGTCTGATCATGCTTGCAATGGTACTGAACCAAGTTGGTCTGCCAGTTGAAGGGATTGCACTGATTATGGGTGTAGACCGACTGCTGGATATGATCCGTACCGCGGTGAATATCACTGGTGACAGCGTTGTAACCTGTATTGTTGCTAAATCTGAAAATGAAATGGATATCAAACGCTTCAACGATCCGGCTGCGGGCGAGAAAGACGAAGAATTTCATCTTCATCCCGATACGCAAAACAGCTAATTACTGACTCAACCAGACAGCAATTACTCTGTTTAAAAAAGGCTCTTCGGAGCCTTTTTTATTCCTTCAGATCCAACAGTCCATCTGCACCAATCTGGACAAATACTCACCAAAATAGTACAGCCCCTAATCCCCCTTCCATATTACACTCCTAAACATTTGTTTTAAGACCAAATAGTTAAGTCTGCTGTTCTCATTTCTTCGGCACATATCTTGCTGTATAGAAATGCATACATGTGTCAGGAGGAATTATGTGGATAATATTACTACTTACGATATGTTTTATCGCTATCGGTTTCATCGCCTGGCAGTCAAATCAAAGGAATAACCTATTACAGGCTCGTTTTGATCAGGTGATTGGATTACGCCAGCTAATCTACTTATTACGCTTTCACCGCCGGCAATCTCATCAATGCCTGTTGAATATCAACTCGTCCGAGCTGAAAGAACTTAATGAAGCCAAAGCAATTAAGGCTCTGATGCGTACCTTAGTTAGCCAGGCAGAGCAAACACATAAACCCATGCACCGAATTTTGCGCCAGCGTATTAACAGCCTGCTAAATGAGTGGTTTCACTACTCTGTACGACGCAATCAAGCCGTTCATGGCAAGGCTATTCGTCATGTGCTGTATCTGATTGATGATCTTATTAGCCAAAGTTTACTGGCTGCCGGCAAAGAACAACTGTTCAACCAATATCAGGCGGTTTGGCCCATCACGCTCAATGCAATCGACAGCCTAAGCCGCTTTCGTCACACCATCGAAAACTACAATGTTGATAATTCCGGCGCAAAACGAGAACTCAAACTCCATATTCAGATAATTCAACGCCGGTTGGGGCAATTATCATTACTCATGCACCAGACTCCCCCAGTCTTTATGCTTGAAGAATTGCAGGCAGATTTTGATAAGATCAATCTGAATGCGCCATATGTGATGGTTACAAAACAATCGCTCTATCAGTTGTCCTTAAGAATTTCAGATACCATTTTTATTCTGTTTGATCTAATGCTGGGGGATATTGCCAATGATATTTCAGTCCGTTTTCCAGCGATTCATCTCAATGAATCGAAGATTGTTCCGCTAGAGATTAAGTCAGACAAGCGACCTGCGGCATAAGAGTAAAGCAGCTAGATCGTGGTGGCGATAAATTAAATAATGAACAAAGAAAAACCCAGCCAAAGCTGGGTTTTAACAAGGTTGTACTCTGTCAGCTGTTAACAGCGGTAATGATCACACTGTGATCAGAATAGTTAGCCGATGTGAGTCTGCTCACCCATGTACTTACGCAGTACCTGAGGGATCTCGATGCGGCCGTCTGCTTCTTGGTTATTCTCAAGAATCGCCACCATCGTACGGCCAACAGCAAGACCAGAACCGTTTAGTGTGTGAGCAAGCTCAGGCTTCTTCTCGCCCTTACGACGGAAGCGTGCTCGCATACGGCGTGCCTGGAAATCCCACATGTTAGAGCATGAAGAGATTTCACGATAAGTTTCTTGTGCAGGAACCCAAACTTCCAGATCGTAAGTTTTGCATGCGCCAAAGCCCATGTCGCCCGTACATAGAATCACTTTACGGTATGGTAGTTCTAACAACTGAAGCACTTTCTCAGCGTGACCTGTTAGCTCTTCTAGTGCAGCCATTGAATCTTCAGGCTTGGTGATTTGTACAAGTTCAACTTTGTCGAACTGGTGCATACGGATCAGACCACGAGTATCACGGCCGTATGAACCCGCTTCAGAACGGAAACACGGTGTGTGCGCTGTCATTTTCAGAGGAAGATCAGCTTCGTCTGTAATGGTATCGCGTACCATGTTAGTCAGCGGGACTTCAGACGTTGGGATCAGAGACATACCTACGCCTTCTTCAGTAGCAGGCTGGGTGTGGAACAGGTCTTCACCAAACTTAGGCAACTGACCAGTACCAAATAAGCTGTCTTTGTTCACCAGGTACGGTACATACATTTCTGTGTAGCCGTGCTCTTCAGTGTGAAGATCTAGCATGAACTGTGCAATCGCACGGTGCAGACGGGCAAATTGGCCTTTCATTACGATAAAGCGTGAACCGGAGATCTTAACCGCACTTGCGAAATCAAGACCATCCGCCATTTCACCTAAATCAACGTGATCTTTTACGTCGAAGTCGTAAGTTTTTGGCTCACCCCAGCGAGAGATTTCAACGTTCTCGTCTTCATCTTTACCTGCTGGTACAGAATCGTCCGGCAGGTTAGGCACAGATAATGTAACGTCTTGAAGTTCAACTTGAAGTTCAGCAAGGGCTTTTTTCGCGTCATCCAGCTCGCCACCAAGATTGGCGACTTCAGCAAGGATTATTTCAGCAGCGTCATGATCACCTTTAGCTTTAGCTTGACCAATCGACTTCGATCGCGAGTTACGCAGAGCCTGCAGCTCTTCTGTTTTTACCTGAAGGGACTTACGTTTCTCTTCAAGGTTGCGTAATTTTTCAACATCGAGGTTAAAACCACGACGCGCGAGTTTTTCAGCTGTTTGATCCAGCTCAGTTCGAAGTAATTTAGAATCTAGCATGCTAATCCTGTGCTCTTAAATATTCTGAAATGCATGTTATTCAGACAATTCATGTCAAAATAATCTTAGTTTTCGATACGCCAGCAAATCTGACGTCAGTTGTTCAACGATACCCAAAAAGCCTTATTATTGGTAGCGCTTTAATGGGCTTTTAGCATCTAAAGAAGCAAGATAATCCAACTTTTCTGCAATTTTGGTCTCTAAGCCTCGATTTGTCGGCTGATAGTAACGTGTCTCTTTCATTTCCGGTGGAAAATAGTTCTCACCGGCAGCGTAGGCGCCGGGCTCGTCATGGGCATAACGATACTCAGCCCCGTAGCCTAATTCTTTCATTAATTTTGTTGGTGCATTACGTAAATGAGGCGGCACTTCATAATCAGGATGATTACGGGCATCTTCTTTCGCATTCGCAAAGGCTACGTAGACCGCATTGCTTTTCGGTGCACATGCCAGATATACGATTGCCTGAGCAATCGCCCGCTCACCTTCATAAGCACCCACCCGGGTAAAGCAATCCCAGGCAGAAACCGCAATCTGCATACCGCGTGGATCCGCATTACCGACATCTTCCGAAGCAATCGCCAGTAAACGACGAGCGACGTACAGCGGATCACAGCCCGCTTGCAGCATACGGGCATACCAATACAGCGCCGCATCAGGGTTCGAGCCCCGAATCGATTTATGGACAGCAGAAATCATGTCGTACCACAGATCGCCTTTGTTATCGAAACGGCCAATCTTCTCTCCGGCCACTTCGGCCAGCAAAGGTAAGGTGATCTGCTTGATACCGCCGTTGTCTTCCTGTGCCATATCGATGAGCTGTTCTAGATAGTTCAGCGCCATACGGGCATCACCACAAACCAGCTCCGCCAGGCGTTCTGTAACGTCATCAACAAAGTTGATATTGGTATCGGTGATGCCGCGGATCTTATCGGACAACGCCTGCTCGATGACCGCCAGAATTTCTTCCGTTTCCAGCGATTTCAATTTATAGACCCGGGCACGTGACAACAATGCGTTGTTTAACTCAAACGAAGGGTTTTCCGTGGTCGCACCGATAAACGTCACCGTACCATCTTCGATGTGCGGCAAAAATGCATCTTGCTGGCTTTTGTTGAAGCGATGCACCTCGTCGACAAATAAGATAGTACGACGACCGGCCATCTTATTATCTCTGGCTTTATCAATCGCAGCACGAATGTCTTTGATTCCAGAGGTGACGGCAGAGACTCGCTCGACCTCGGCATTGGCATAATTTGCCGCAACTTCTGCTAACGTCGTTTTACCTGTACCAGGCGGCCCCCAGAGGATCATCGAGTGCAGATGACCCGCCTCAAGCGCACGACGCAGCGGTTTACCTTCACCCAGAATGTGTTGCTGGCCAATATACTCTTCTACTGTACGAGGACGCATACGTGCCGCAAGCGGGCGAAAATCAGAAGAAAAGTCGAGGCTAAAGTTACTCAAAATAACCACTCTCTTTAATACAGAAAAAGGCGGTACTCAGTACCACCTATTTAAAATCGTTGCGCTAGATTCTAGGGTCTAGTTTCTAGATACTCGGTACTCGATACTCGATACTCGGTACTCGGTACTCGATACTCGATACTCGGTCCTAGAATACGCACACCTAATTACGCTGATCGTCCAGCTCTACGCCTTTTGGTGGCGTAAAGGTAAACAGACTGCTTTCAGGCATCTGCTTACTGAACTGACGGAAAGTGAAATGGCTACGCTGCCCGTCTTGTTCAACAACGGAGAAATTACGCACTTCACCGCTTTTTGCGACAGTGACAACAAACTTGCCCATCGAGGATGTGCTGTCTTTAGGTGTCAGGGTGAACGTGTCTGACGTTTGCGCCACGTTATAATGCGCCCAGTCGCTGTCACTATTGCGAGTCAGCAACACAAATGGCGTCTGCTCTGTGGCATCTTTCAGCCACATTGCCGTGACCTGCTCGATAAACGGGCTGTAGTACCACAGCGTTTTGCCATCTGAGATCAATATGTTTTCATCCGGTGTGACGGTATTCCAGCGGAACAGATCTGGACGTTTAATTGCAACATCGCCCTGACCTTCCACCAGCACGTCACCTTCGGGGCTCAGCACTTGCTGATCAAACTGAGCACTGAACGCATTCACTAAATTTAATCGATCGCTTAGCTCTTGCTGCGGATCTGCCCAGGCCGCGGAAGAAACAATTACGGGTGCTGCAATCAGCAAGCTCATTACTATTTTTTTAATCATTATCAACAACCTATATTATCAATCATTCTGGTTAATCCCTTGGTGGCGGAGGCGGAGCCAACACTTCACGGTTACCATTATGCCCTGGAGGGCTCACAATTCCGTGTGCTTCCAATTGCTCCACAATACGCGCCGCGCGGTTATAACCAATTTTAAATTTACGTTGTACGCCTGAGACTGAGCCCCGGCGTGTTTCAGCTACAAAAGCGGCAACCTCATCAAATAACTGATCTCGATCGTCATCTCCTGATTTAGATTCACCAGGTAATAAGCTGTCTGAACCTTGTTCTGCATTTAAGATACTGCCGATATATTGTGGCCGTCCACGGGCTTTCCAGTCATTGACAACATTATGCACATCATCATCTGACGCAAAGGCACCATGAACACGTATGGTATGGCTCTGACCTGGTGGTAAATACAGCATATCACCCATACCCAGTAGCGATTCGGCCCCGCCCTGATCAAGGATGGTTCGGGAATCGGTTTTGGTCGATACCGTAAATGCCATACGGGTTGGGATATTGGCTTTAATCAAGCCGGTGATCACATCCACCGATGGACGCTGAGTCGCCAGTATGAGGTGAATACCGGCTGCCCGCGCTTTCTGGGCCAGCCGAGCGATCAATTCTTCCACTTTCTTACCAACAACCATCATTAAGTCGGCAAATTCGTCGACGATAACAACAATGCTTGGCATTTTCTCTAGCAACGGGGGATGTTCATCCATACTATCGCCAGGTTTCCACAACGGATCATAGATCGGATGACCTGCCTCAGTGGCTTCCAGTAATTTCGCATTATAACCGGCGAGGTTACGCACCCCGACTGTTGACATTATTTTATAACGGCGTTCCATCTCACCCACGCACCAGCGAAGTGCATTACCAGCATCTTTCATGTCGGTGACCACTTCCGTCAACAGGTGCGGGATCCCTTCATAGATCGAGAGTTCCAGCATTTTCGGGTCGATCATGATGAAACGACAATCTTCCGGCTTACATTTATACAGTAAGCTAAGGATCATGACGTTGACACCCACCGACTTACCCGAGCCGGTTGTACCGGCCACCAGCAAGTGTGGCATTTTGCTCAAATCCGCCACCACCGCCTCACCGGCTATATCGTTACCTAATACGATAGGCAGCGCGCCTTTCATATTCTGGAAGCGCTCACTGTCGACCACTTCCGACATATACACGGTCTCACGACTATGGTTTGGCAGCTCCAGACCGATATAAGGTTTGCCCGGTATGACCTCGACAACACGTACCGCCGTTGCCGATAAGGCACGGGCTAAATCTTTTGCCAAACCGGAAATTCGACTGACTTTGACACCCGGCGCAAGATCCAATTCATAACGGGTAATGACCGGACCGGGACACACCGCGACAACCCGTGCTTTTATCTTATAATCCGCTAGCTTCGATTCAACTAGCCGTGCCGTTTGCATCAGCTCTTCTTCTGATGTCGGCTCAGCGTTTTGCTTTGGCGGTGCCAGTAAATCAATCGTCGGCATTGGTGATGTCGGTACAGGTAAATCAGGATCTTTTTGCATTAAAAACGGATTATCGAGACCTGCGGCATGGGCTTGATCTTTTTGAGCGTCTCGGATCTTTTGCAAAAAGATCTCTTCATCTGACATCGGCTCTTCATTGGCTTGCTGAGCGCGTTCTAATTCAGACATGCCGTCATGGACACCTATCTCGATACTGGTGTGTGGTTCGATACCACGCTCAACATCAGCTTGCTCAGCTTCGGTAACTTGCATGGAGTCCATCGATTGTTGATTGGCCTCTACCGTAGGAAGGGTTTGCTCCGCGACAGGCTCATTTTGCGGTAATACGATGCTTGCTTGTACGTCAGCACCATCTTGTTGTAGTGAGTCCTGAAGTGCGACTTGGGCATGCCCCATAGGCTTATCGGTAGGTGGTAGGTCATTAACGAGCGACAAGTCACCTAAAACCGGCTCTTGAGGCTCCTGTAACGAATGCTCTGCCATTTTTGCTAATGACTCGGATTCAGGCTCACCTTCTGACAACGCGCGACTTGGAGCTGTCAGCGGTTCTTGTTCTTCGACATAAACCGTAAAGTCTTCGTCTTTTTCTAATTCACGTTCCAACTCAGCAATGGTTAACCCCTTTGCCTGCACTGTTGAGGTTATCTCAACCGGTGCTGGCGATAGCTCTTCTGCAGACAGAACCGGACGTTGTTGTAGCGACGCCGTGCCGGCAAAGTGCTCACCGGCCACGGCAGCAGTCGCGGTCTCAACCGCGAGTGCTTCGTCCCTGGAAGCTTGGCTACGGCCAGGCATTACAATTCTCGGAGCCGCCGATTCGGTTTCCCATGGCTGGCGCGCAGGTAATTGTTCATCATTTGCAAACGGCTGCCCTGCGCCCGATTTCTGACTGTAAGAGGCTAATAACACATCATCTGCGTCGGGCTGTGGTTGCATCGTCTGCTGTGCAAATTGCAGCTGCCGGGCATATGGGGTTTGCTGCTCATCAGGGATATCGGCCGCGAACGGGGTCAGGGTTTCTGATTTATCAGAGCGGAGCTTGTTCATCAACCAAGACAGACTGCCTAATGTATTGTCACCCAATGTATCGACGATGGATAACCAGGAAATACCGGTAAATAACGTAAAGCCGACGGCCCAGACAAACATCATCACCAAGGTTGTGCCGAGTATGTTGAGCAGGGGTAAGGTCATATTCGAAACAACATCACCAATCACCCCGCCGGACGAGAAATACCAGATATCATCAAAGTTCAAATCGGCTAAACCACAGCTGGTCAGAAACAGCAAGAGCAAGCCAAGCAGACGCGCTCCGTAGATCATATAATCGATCGACTTCGGCTCTTTCCGATGGCTGAATAATACCCATGCGGCCAACACAATGGCTGCCGGTAACAGGTAAGCCAGAGAGCCGAAAGCAAAGAAAAAAGTATCCGCGACGAGTGCCCCCATGGCCCCCGCTTTATTTTGTACGGGGCCTTCCCACGCGGTTTGAGACCATGACGGGTCGGCAGGATCAAAGCTTACCAATGCCACCATGATAAAAATGGCGGCCAGAATGCCGATAATTAGAAAGCTCTCAAGAATGCGCTGTCCGCCAGAAAGACGCGCTTTGGGCTGCTGTTTGCCTTTAACCTTCCTCAAAAAAAACTCCGGTGTATCTATTTTAATAACCAAAAAACGGCGTCATAACCAATCTAGAAAACGGGCTATCTCAGCACCAGCCACCAACACTTGTTGGTTGATCCTTTGATTAATTTATTATTGACTGCATTGAGTACTGTTTATATATCCAGAAAAATGCGTTTCTATTTGCCCTATCTTATACCAGTTCACATCATTTGTGATGTTATCAGTGTAAGAAACAAAAACTGGAAGCAAGACACTGAAACTCAGTATTGTAGACGTTTATGCTTTGATAAAATTCATCATTTTGTCAATCTACGGTGACAATCGCTCAATATATCGACACTCATGGAATTCTTTCTATGAGTGAAACCTTTAGATGGCGACTGATTTTTGCGTAAAAGATAAACAGAAGAGAAATATAGCGTTGTAAGAATAAAAAATAACGTCGGTGTCGAGGTGAGATCAGGCGGCACAGAAACAGAAGTGGTTAATACCTGTTGGTATAACATCCAGATACAAATCGAGCGGCATACGCCGCTCGATCCACTCGCCTCACTCAGCCACCAGCAACTGAATCACTATCAGAGATAGGTCACACTGTAATTAGCGAGTTTTAATAACCAAGTTATTGCTTTGCTTGACTTCTTCCATTACCACGTAAGTACGGGTGTCGTTAACACCAGGTAGACGAAGTAGTGTTTCGCCTAGCAGTTTACGATAAGCCGACATATCAGATACACGTGTTTTTAACAGGTAATCGAAATCACCGGATACAAGATGGCATTCCTGAATATCTTCCAGCTCCTGAACCGATTTGTTGAATTGCTCAAACACGTCAGGTGCACCACGGTTTAGCGTGATTTCAACAAAAACAAGTAGCGATGCATCTAGAAACTGAGGATTTAGCAGCGCAGTATAGCCGCTGATGTAACCTTGACGCTCTAGTCGACGCACACGCTCAAGACAGGGTGTTGGAGAAAGCCCAACACGCTTAGACAGTTCAACATTCGAGATGCGACCATCTTTTTGCAGCTCATTCAAAATGTTACGGTCAATACGATCCAATTCCTTGGATGGTTTCTTTTTGGTATCTACCATTTTTTATTCCACCTTCTTACTTCCTTGCAAAAAAATATACTACAACTTTCTAATATTTAGAATCAAATACTCTGATAGTCAAACTATACTGCCATTAGATCCGCATTAACAACCTTGCCAATAGCAAAAACACTATGATGCCAAGGGGGAAGCAGGATGATCATTGGTGTACCCAAAGAAATCAAAGATAACGAATATCGCGTTGGTTTGATCCCTGCGAGCGTTCGTGAGCTTGTCTTACTCAACCACCAAGTTCTCGTCGAAACCAAAGCCGGGTCTGGTATTGGCCTCACCGATGCTGACTATCAAGCTGCCGGTGCTTTCATTATTTCTAGCGCCAAAGAAGTTTTTACCAGATCAGAGATGATTGTCAAAGTAAAAGAGCCTCAGGCAGTAGAAAGAATTATGCTCCACGAAGGGCAGATTTTATTCACCTATCTCCATCTTGCACCAGATCTTCCACAAACAAAAGACTTGATAAAGAGTAAAGCTGTCTGTATTGCTTATGAAACGGTAACAGATAATAAGGGTACATTACCACTTTTAGCGCCAATGTCTGAAGTCGCAGGACGAATGTCTGTTCAGGCTGGAGCCCAGACACTGGAAAATTCGCGGGGCGGACGCGGACTCTTATTAAGTGGTGTTCCGGGCGTCGAACCTGCAAAGGTCGTTATCTTAGGTGGTGGCGTCGTTGGCTCGAATGCAGCTCGTATCGCTTTAGGTATGCGCGCTGACGTAACAATTCTCGACCGGAACATAGATACACTACGGGCGTTGGATGCTGAATTTCAAGGCAGGGCAAAAGTTATCTATTCCACCAGAGAAGCCATCGATAATCTGGTTGTCGATGCCGATTTGATTATCGGGGCGGTACTGATCCCCGGCGCAGCAGCCCCCAAACTGATCACTGCAGAACATGTCAAGAAAATGAAGCAGGGCTCTGCGCTGGTTGATGTTGCTATCGATCAGGGAGGCTGCTTTGAGACCTCTCATCCGACGACACATACCGATCCGACCTATATTGTTGATGAAGTCGTGCATTATTGTGTTGCCAATATGCCAGGCGCCGTTGCCCGTACGTCAGCGTTTGCTTTAAACAATGCCACCCTGCCCTATGTGATCAACCTGGCAAACAAGGGATATAAGAAAGCACTGTTAGAGGATGAAGGCTTCTTAAGTGGTATGAACATCATGTACGGTAAAGTGACTTGCAAAGAAGTGGCTGATGCCTTCGATCTCCACTACACCGATCCCACCGTTGCCCTCAGTATGCATTGATCGACTGCTCATAAAACTGAGACTGTAATAATGTAGAGCAAAAAGGAAAATCTTTCTGTTGATTTTCCTTTTTCTTCCATTGGTTACCCTCTTTTCTGCGCTCTCTTTTAAGTTGCATTTCACTCAGCAGAATGACACGCTTTCTTTACGCCCTCAATTTACCTACAATCACTCACTTAATAAGAGATAATCTCATTCAGCCTGGAGAAGTAATGAGTAACGTAAGACATTGTAATCTACTCATCCTTGGTTCTGGTCCTGCTGGCTATACTGCCGCTGTTTATGCTGCTCGTGCCAACCTGAACCCAGTGATGATTACAGGTATGCAGCAAGGCGGTCAGCTAACGACGACAACCGAAGTTGAAAACTGGCCAGGTGATGCAGAAGGTTTAACCGGTCCTGCCCTGATGGATCGTATGAAAGCTCACGCCGAAAAGTTCGACACTGAAATCATCTTTGATCACATCAATGAAACCGATTTTAGTCAGCGCCCTTTTCGTCTGAAAGGCGACAATGCTGAATACACCTGTGATGCGTTAATCATTTCAACCGGTGCTTCAGCAAAATACCTGGGGCTGGAGTCGGAAGAAGCCTTTAAAGGTCGCGGGGTATCAGCTTGTGCGACGTGTGATGGTTTCTTCTACCGTAACCAAAAAGTTGCCGTAGTGGGTGGCGGTAATACGGCTGTTGAAGAAGCCTTGTATCTGTCTAACATCGCTTCTGAAGTGCACCTTATTCACCGTCGCGACGCATTCCGTTCAGAGAAAATTCTGATCAACCGCCTGATGGATAAAGTCGAAAACGGCAATATCGTTCTTCACACCGATCGCACTCTGGACGAAATTCTGGGTGACGATATGGGTGTAACGGGTGTTCGCATTCAAGATACCAAATCTGATGCGACGGAAACTATTGACGTTATGGGTGCCTTCATTGCTATCGGCCACCAGCCGAACACGGCAATCTTTGAAGGCCAGCTGGATATGGCAAACGGCTATATCAAAGTCCAGTCAGGTACTCAGGGCAATGCCACTCAAACCAGTGTTGAAGGTGTCTTCGCTGCCGGTGATGTCATGGATCATACCTACCGCCAGGCAATCACCTCTGCGGGAACCGGTTGTATGGCTGCCCTTGATGCAGAGCGTTACCTGGACGCATTAGAACAACAAAAATAATCTTATTTCTGGCCGTTATTGTTAATAACGGCCAGATATTTTCAGTCTGCTCAACATCTGCCTGCATACTGCAGCATACCGTTTAATAACGATACCTTTTTTATGGATAAACAATTACAACGTGATTTAACCAAGTGGTTAAAATCACAAAGCAAGTTAGCCAAACGCTGGCTTATGCTGAGTGTCGGGCTTGGTTTCCTTTCTGGGGTGCTCTTAGTCGGCCAAGCTGCGCTATTAGCGAATATTCTCCACCAACTGATCATTGAACACACCGACAAGTATGAACTCGTCAACCAGTTTATCGCCCTGATCGCAATTGTAGGCTTACGCGCTGCATGCAGCTGGGGACGGGAAATTTTCGGCTACCGCTGCGGTGAACAAATTCGTCTCCATATCCGTCAGCTGATTTTAAACCGCCTGCATAGTTTAGGTCCGGCTTACATCAAGGGTAAACCAGCCGGTGCCTGGGCGAGCCTGGTCCTTGAACAAGTCGAAGAGATGCAAGACTTTTTTGCTCGCTACCTCCCTCAGATGTCGATTGCGGTACTGGTTCCTGTCGTCATTCTGGTTACAGTATTCCCTATAAACTGGGCTGCGGGCTTGATTTTTTTAGTCACAGCTCCGCTTGTACCGGTGTTTATGGCGTTAGTCGGTTTAGGGGCAGCAGATGCTAACCGACGTAACTTTAAAGCGTTGCAGCGCCTTTCTGGCCACTTTTACGACCGTTTACAAGGACTGTCTACCCTTCGTTTATTTAACCGCGCAGATGCAGAAGCTGAAAACCTTCATGCCGCCTCGCATGTGTTACGTAAACGCACCATGGAAGTATTGCGTCTCGCCTTCCTATCGTCTGCAGTGCTGGAATTTTTCTCCGCCATTTCGGTCGCTATTGTTGCCGTTTACTTTGGTTTCTCGTTTATCGGTGAATTAAATTTCGGCCACTATGGTGTACCAATCTCGCTGTTTACCGGCCTTTTCGTTCTCGTGTTAGCTCCCGAGTTCTACCAGCCTCTGCGTGATCTCGGAACCTTCTACCACGCTAAGGCCCAGGCTATCGGTGCTGCAGAATCGATTGTTGAGTTTCTAAACATTGAAGCCGACGAAATGGCCGCTGGTGACAAAGAACTGCCGTCACCAGAAACCATCGAGATCAACGTGAGGGATCTGGAAGTACTAAGCCCTCAAGGTCAGGTTCTTGCAGGCCCGTTAAGTTTCGATATTCACGCCCGTGAACAAGTTGCTCTGGTTGGACCTAGCGGCGCGGGTAAGACCAGCCTGCTTAATGCCCTGCTCGGTTTCCTGCCTTATCGCGGCAGCTTGAAAATCAACGGGATCGAACTGAAAGAGCTGGATCACAGCGAGTGGCGCCAGGCTATTAGCTGGGTGGGGCAAAACCCGCTACTCGTTCACGGCACTGTTCATGACAACATCACCCTAGGCAACACGCTGGCAACTGATGAACACGTTAGCCTGGTGGCGAAACAGGCCTATGCCGACGAGTTTATCAGCCGTCTGGAAAAAGGTTACCAACACCAGGTCGGCGATCGATCCGGAGGCTTATCTGTGGGCCAGGCACAACGTATCGCTGTTGCCCGGGCCATGCTGCAAAGCGGGGCATTTTGGTTGTTAGATGAACCGACCGCCAGTCTTGATGCTAACAGTGAAAAACTGGTGCTGAAAAGCCTGAGTCAAGCCGTACAAGGCCAAACGACATTAATGGTCAGCCACCGTTTAGATCAGTTATCGGCCATTGACCGTGTTCTGGTATTAGAAGACGGTAAGCTGGTTCAGAACGGTCATTTCGATCAAATTAGTCATGAAGGTTTACTCGCCGACATGCTTTCCCATACTGATAAGAGGGATCTCAATGCGTGATTTAATCCCTTACCTGAAGCTCTACCGTAAGCACTGGTTCGGTCTGACGCTGGGCATGCTGCTTGGCTTGGCGACCCTGCTTTCGGCAATGAGCCTGTTAACCCTTTCCGGCTGGTTTATTTCAGCGTCTGCTATCGCAGGCTTAACCATTGCCCGTGAAACGTTCAACTACATGCTGCCAGGTGCCGGTGTTCGCGGGTTTTCAATTGCCCGTACCGCTGGCCGCTGGGGCGAGCGTGTGGTCAGCCATAATGCCACCTTTAAGTTACTGGCCGATCTGCGTCTGTTCTTTTTCAAAAAGCTGACCCCCTTAATTCCGGGCCGTCAGGCTAACTTAAGAGATGCTGACTTGCTAAACCGTCTGGTGGCCGATGTGGATGCGATGGACCATGTCTATCTGCGCCTTGTCAGCCCATTGACTATTGGCATTATCGGTCTGCTTACCATTACCGGCTTTCTGGCCTGGTTTGATTTAACGATCGGCCTGACATTGGGTGCTATCCTGCTGGCATTGATGTTAGCCCTGCCTGTGATTTTCTACCGCTTAGGTAAATCCAATGGTGCGACGCTAACCTATGCCAAAGCCAACTATCGCATTAAGCTGCTGGATTGGTTACAGGGACACGCAGAATTATTGTTGTTCAATGCCGAAGAACGTTACCGCAAACAGGCAGAAGATGAACAGCAGTCACTGCTGACAGCACAACGCCAGATGGCCAGCCTGACCGGGTTAGCCAATGCTATTCTAATGGCAGCAACGGGCTGGACTCTGGTACTGATTCTCTGGATTGCCGCTGACGGCGTTGGTGGGGCGGCCCCCGATCCATTCGTCGCCATGGTTGCGTTTGCCACGATGGCCAGCTTTGAGCTGATGATGCCTGTTGCGGGTGCCTTCCAGTATCTGGGACAGACCCTGACATCCGCTCGCCGCCTGAACGAAATCATCGAAGCCACACCGGACACGCAATTTGATCCGAACGGTCATCAGGCAGCAGTGAAGGGTGATATCGCTATCGATAACATCAGCTATACCTATTACGGTAGCGACCAACCCGTACTGAGCAATGTTTCCGTCAGCCTTAAGCAAGGTGAGAAGCTGGCACTGCTTGGCCGTACCGGTTGCGGTAAGTCTACCCTGCTTCAGCTTCTGACCCGAAACTGGGATCCACAGCAAGGGCAAATCCGTATTGATGATGTGGCGCTGCCTGAATGGCATGAAGACTCACTCCGTAAAGCCGTGACCGTGGTCAGCCAGCGTGTTGACGTGTTTAACGGCTCATTGCGTGAAAATCTGGTACTGGCAAAACCCGAAGGTACCGACGAAGAGTTTGTGGCGGCACTGGATAACGTGGGCCTGCAAACACTGCTTGACGGTAAGGGACTAGATACCTGGCTCGGAGAGGGTGGACGCCAGATCTCTGGTGGTGAACGCCGTCGCTTAGGTATTGCCCGGGCGTTGTTACATGATGCACCGATCCTGCTGCTCGATGAACCCACCGAAGGGTTGGATCGCCGTACCGAACAGCAGATCCTGGATCTGTTACTGGAACATGCCAAAAACAAAACGGTACTGTTTATCACCCACCGCCTGGTAGGTCTGGAACAGATGGATCAGATTTGCCTGATGGATGAAGGGGAAATCATTGAACACGGGAAGCACAAAGAACTACTGGCTGCAGGCGGCCGTTATTCAGAATTGTGCCAGCGTATTTAAGAACCTAGGTTCTAGGTTCTAGGTTCTAGGTTCTAGAAAATAATAAAAGTGAGGGATGAGAGTTCCTCGTTTTTATTATGTTGTATGGGTCCTGTGGTCCTGTGGTCCTGTGGTCCTGTGGTCCTGTGGTCCTGTGGTCCTGTGGTCCTGTGGTCCTGTGGTCCTGTGGTCCTGCAAGCAGGCTCTCCGAGCCATAGTTGGGAGTCAAGCTGTGGCTCTTTCTCGAAACTCGAACCTAATTACTCGAAACTGTTTATCCTTAGGTCCTCAGGGCCATCGAGCCGCTCTTAAAAAACCTTATCCACCCGCACTCCTTCATTGAAATAGAGAATTCGCACATTATCACCACGGCCAAAAATCATACTCTGGTCGACATCCTGAATGACATCAATCAATTTACCGTCGTCGGTTTTAATCAATATTTCCACCAAGCGATATTCAACTACCGTTTGACCCGGCTGGCGATTATGCGCGATGCTGGCTCCGGCCACAGCACCGACAGCAGTTGCGACCTCACGCCCTGTACCGCCACCAAACTGATTACCAATCAAGCCCCCCACAACGCCACCTAATAAGGTTTCCCAGCCATTGTGCCGAGAATTAATCACTTCCTGCTGGGTGATATAGCGCACGGTATCGACTTGGCCGAACACAATCTGATTAACGACCCGGGCTTCATTTCGGTTGTATGGCGCTGCAGTCGAAGCCAGTGGCAGCAATAACAGTAACATTAACAACGTTCTCATATATAATTTCTCCACTGACTCTAATATTAAACTAAAAAAATTGAGCTTTTATGGCTATTTACCTGCCGGAATTAGATCCGGTTGATACGCATTTTCCTAAACCGGAAACGGCACTCGACGATCCCAATGGCTTGCTGGCTTTTGGCGGAGACTTACGGCCTGAACGTTTGGTTTCTGCTTATCGACAAGGGATCTTCCCCTGGTATTCTGATGGCGAGCCTATTTTATGGTGGAGCCCAGCTCCCCGCGCGATCTTTCTCCCCGACAAGTTTAGACCGAGCAAAAGCTTACGTAAATTTCACCGTAAATCAGGATATCAAATCACGCTGAATAAAGCCTGTCATGAAGTGATCCGCCAATGTGCCGCCAGCCGAGGCCCTGACGCCACCTGGATAACAACCAGCATGATACAAGCTTATCAAGTGATGCATAATCTCGGTTATTGCCACTCGGTCGAAGTATGGGATCAGGACAAGCTGATCGGAGGCCTGTATGGCATACAAGTAGGGACAGTATTTTGTGGTGAATCGATGTTCTCACTGGCAGACAATGCATCCAAGATCGCGTTATGGTTCTTCTGTCGCCACTTCACCGTGCACGGTGGTACCTTAATCGACTGCCAAATCATGAATGACCATCTAGAATCATTAGGTGCTATCGAAATTGAACGCCGTCCGTTCATGCAACAATTGCATCGGGAGAGAGATGCCATACTTAAAACAGGCTGCTACACAGCACAAGAGTTACGGGTCCCATCAGAATAAAGGCGTCTATGAATAACCTCTCTTTACGAATAGGTTTAACTCCCTTTTCTTATTGTAACTATTTGCCCGGCAAACAAGAGCAATTGGGCGTGGTGATGGATCAACACTGGCTTTCACCTAAGGGTTACAGCGTACTATTAGCCTCGGGCTATCGTCGCAGCGGCTGTGCAGTCTATAAACCCATGTGCGAACAATGTACGGCTTGTACCCCAATCCGCGTTGATTGCCAGTTTTTCACGCCATCGAAAAGTCAGAAGCGCCAACTCAATCAGATGAAGAAGCTGCGTTGGGAATTTAAAGCCGAGTTAGATGACAATTGGTTCACGCTGTATGAAAAGTACATCCGCTTACGTCATTCTGATGGCGCCATGTATCCCGCGAACAAACAACAGTTCTTTGATTTCTGCACCGCAGAATGGATGGATACCCTGTTTCTTCACGTCTACGAAGACGATACCCTGATTGCCATTGCCGTCACTGACGTGTTTGTTGATGCGTTAAGCGCGGTGTATAGTTTTTTCGAACCGGATTCCGCGTTTTCTCTGGGTACTCTGTGTGTATTATTTCAGATCCAGTACTGCCAGCAGACAGGACGGAAATGGCTCTACCCCGGCTATCAAATTGATGCCTGCAAGGCGATGAATTACAAAATCAGATTTAAGCCACACCAAAAACTAATTCTGGGACGATGGCAGGAATAGCCAGTTACACCGTCATCATGACTGAAATTAATATGCTTAACCGTCACCTAATGGATGTATTTCGACAAAATCAGGTGAAAATGAACTTTAGTCGGTAACAAAAGCTGACAAAGAGTACTGGCAAGGGTAGAATTGCGACCTAAACTTTACACTTAAACAGTTTAAAGGCATTATTCTGCCCGATCAGAAGAATGGCAGGTAGCCTAAGAGGATTCAATGGCAAAAGAAGACGTAATTGAAATGCAAGGTACTGTACAAGATACACTGCCTAACACTATGTTCCGCGTTGAACTGGAAAACGGTCACGTAGTTACCGCTCACATCTCTGGTAAAATGCGTAAGAACTACATCCGTATTCTAACTGGTGATAAGGTTACCGTGGAACTGACTCCATACGACCTGACTAAAGGCCGCATCGTCTTCCGCGCACGTTAATCTTGAACCAAGATTAAAGAATACTGTGAAACCCGGCCAGTTGCCGGGTTTTATTTTGCCTGTTTTTGTTAATACCAATCACAATCGGCAGATAAAAAATAACCGCCTCTCAGGCGGTTATTTAGTATTGAAAGCAATGGTTAATGCGCGGGTTCCATTTCACTATTGAATTGGAAGTCAAGTTCACCATTGACGTAATCAACACGTACCGAACCACCGTTTACCAGGCAACCGAACAACAGTTCATTCGCCAAAGGCTTCTTGAGACGGTCTTGAATGACGCGGGCCATCGGACGTGCACCCATGGTCTTGTCATACCCTTTATCGGCCAGCCAGACACGAGCACTATCAGAGACTTCCATCGAAACGCCACGGGCATCAAGCTGGGCTTGCAGCTCAACAATGAACTTATCGACCACTTGAGAAATAACATCTTTATCAAGATTGTTAAACCAAATGATGCCATCTAAACGGTTACGGAATTCAGGTGTAAACACACGCTTAATTTCCGACATCGCATCAAGGCTGTGATCTTGCTGTATCAAACCAATCGACTTACGTACTGTCTCCGTCGTACCAGCATTGGTGGTCATGACCAAAATAATATTACGGAAATCGGCTTTACGACCATTGTTATCGGTTAACGTACCGTTATCCATCACCTGTAATAGCAGGTTAAAGACATCTGGGTGCGCTTTTTCAATTTCATCGAGCAATACGACTGAGTGTGGCTGCTTAATAACGGCATCGGTTAGTAATCCACCTTGGTCATAACCGACATAACCAGGAGGCGCACCAATCAAACGGCTAACGGTATGACGCTCCATATATTCCGACATATCAAAGCGAAGCAACTCAATACCTAACGTACGTGCCAGCTGAACCGTTACTTCCGTTTTACCCACCCCGGTAGGACCGGCAAACAGGAACGAACCGACAGGTTTATTCTCAGCCCCCAAACCGGCACGACTTAACTTGATCGCTTCAGTCAGCACATCAATAGCAGGATCCTGACCAAACACCAGCATCTTCAGCTTACCATCCAGTTTCTTCAGCACATCACGGTCACTCGATGACACTGATTTTTCAGGAATACGTGCCATCTTAGCGATCATCGCTTCGATGTCACTGACGTTAACTGTTTTCTTACGGCGACTCGCAGGCGCAAGACGACAACGGGCACCGGCTTCATCAATCACATCAATCGCCTTATCAGGCAGGTGACGTTCATTGATGTATTTCGCTGACAACTCAACTGCCGCACGAATCGCTTTATTGGTATAGCGTACATCGTGGTGTGCTTCGTATTTAGGCTTCAGGCCCATCAAGATTTTAGTGGTGTCATCGATCGAAGGTTCAATAACATCGATCTTCTGGAAACGGCGAGCCAACGCGCGCTCTTTCTCAAAAATATTGCTGTATTCTTGGTAAGTCGTTGAACCCATACAGCGGATTTTACCACCACTCAGTAAGGGCTTGATGAGGTTGGCTGCGTCTACCTGACCACCAGATGCTGCACCCGCACCAATGATGGTATGAATTTCATCAATAAACAGAACGGCGTGTTCTTCTTTTTCAAGCTGTTTCAAAATGCCCTTAAAGCGCTTCTCGAAGTCACCGCGATATTTCGTTCCTGCCAGCAAAGAACCAATATCCAACGAATAGATAACACAGTCTTTAATAATTTCAGGAACCTGGCCTTCAACAATACGCCATGCCAGACCCTCAGCAATGGCGGTTTTACCGACACCGGCCTCACCGACCAACAATGGGTTATTTTTTCGACGGCGACACAGAACCTGAACGGTACGCTCAAGTTCGCTATCTCGGCCAATTAACGGATCAATACCACCAGCGCGGGCTAGTTGGTTCAGGTTGGTTGCAAAGTTTTCCAGCTTGTCTTCTGAGCCTTGTTCAGCGCGAGGTTCTTCCCCCCCGACATCTGAACCACCCAAATCATCATTGTCACTGTCCTTGACGGTACCGTGCGAAATGAAATTGACCACGTCTAAACGGCTAATGTCACTTTTCTTAAGTAGATAAGCGGCATGAGATTCTTGCTCGCTGAAAATAGCAACAAGGACATTAGCACCAGTGACTTCACTGCGACCAGATGATTGAACATGGAAAACAGCGCGCTGCAGAACACGCTGGAAACTTAGTGTTGGTTGCGTTTCACGGCTCTCATCATCCACAGGAATGAGAGGTGTGGTCTGCTCGATGAATGAATCAAGTTCTTTGCGTAAAACATCAAGGTCAGCGCGACACGCTAGCAGCGCTTCTTGAGCTGCGGCATTTTCTAGTAAGGCCAACAGTAAATGCTCGACGGTCATAAACTCATGGCGCTTTTCTCTCGCACGTGCGAATGCACCGTTCAAGCTGGCTTCAAGTTCTTTATTTAGCATAAGGCACCTCCCCTAAATACCACTCAATATGGTGTGCCGGAAAAAGTTTAAGCTTTCTCCATCGAACACAGTAGCGGATGTTCATGCTCCCTTGCATACATCATCACCTGTGCCACTTTCGTTTCAGCGACTTCAGCGGTGAAGGTTCCGCAAATAGCTTTCCCTTCATAATGTACAGAAAGCATCAACTGTGTGGCTTTCTCCAGATCCATGGAGAAGAACTTCTGTAACACTTCTATCACAAAATCCATCGGAGTGTAATCATCATTGTTTAAAATAACTTTATACATCGACGGTGGTTTAACCTGAGTTTTTTCCTCATTTAATACATCTGACTCAGGAATAATCCATTCATATAACTTACTCATAATCTCATCTTATAGCTAAAGAATCAAAACGCCCTTTACAAACAACAACTTAAAGATCAATGCATAAATCCATGGCGAAAAATGGCGATACTTTTTTCTCTACCTATACATCAACACTAATCCACCAATTGTATTCCAGCAAATCAAAGGTGGCTATGACCAAATCAATCTTAACAGCAACATCTCTCTGTTTAAGCCTGCTAAAACGGTCAATATGGCCACATTTCTTATAAATTGGCCGACAAGAGCCAGCTTAATCTCGTGTTTACGGCATTAACCATTAACCCGATCCTGTTTAACTTTCGACATAATTACGGCATTGTTGAAAGATAAACAGGCCCTAGATTTAAATTTTTCATTTTAACAAGTCATGACAAGCCCTTGTTTTATCTGGCTTCATATATTTCATTAAATGCGTACATGCTCAACACACCTCAGCAAACACAGACCATAAATTGGTTCTTAATATCAACGAGTAAAACCTTAAATCAAAATCATCGTAGTGGTATTGCACCCAAAGCACTAAAAAACTCTTTGACATTTTACTTAATTATTTATCGCCCGTTTCAAACAATCTTACTACCCCGCCACCAGCGAATCATCTGACTTTGCGGCTCTTGAGGAGGTGCGCTTTCTGTGAGTGGGCTTATACCCATTCCATGAAATTTCTAGTTCATTACAAATAGCGACAAAGTGGCGCACATGCGACGAATAGATACCAAATATAATTTTATTTGAGTTTAGTGATTCTGGACAGCCTTTAATTTTCGGCTCAGGCCCCATATAGCGCGGGGGGCAGGAAGCGAAGCTTATGATTTTATTTCAATCATTTGTTCAAGCGCTTGCTATATTGAGGCTGATAAAAAAAGATTTCACCCAAATGTTACAATATGCACTTGACTGTCTAGCTCTTTTTACTAAAGTGTAACCTGTAGTAAATATAAACTGCATCAAATAGCATTAGTATGCATGAGCTCGAGGATGAGCCTTGTTCGCTAATGCATAATGGATCTTGAATGCAAGAGGGATGTAAAGCATGGCAACAGGTACGGTTAAATGGTTCAATAACGCCAAAGGTTTTGGTTTCATCTGCCCAGAAGGGGGAGATGGTGATATCTTTGCACACTATTCAACTATCCAGATGGATGGGTATCGAACACTAAAAGCTGGCCAGCAGGTCAACTATAATGTTCAAACTGGTCCTAAAGGTTTCCATGCCAGCGAGATAGTCCCGCTCGAAGGTGAAATTGCAAAATAATCATCAACGTTAAGTCGCATCAAATCTTAAAGGTGAGCAATGTGCTCGCCTTTTTTATCAAACGACCTTTTTATCAAACGGCCATACCTTCCCACCAAGCTGCATTTGCAACCAAACTTACATTCAAATGATATATTTCCCACCTCAATCTTACCCGCGCAGCGCATCATCGAGACGGATACCCGGCCTTTCAGCTCATTGAATAAAAAACGAATAGGAAGTGAATACACCCATCACCGTTATTAACATTTCTATTAACAAGTTAAATCTATCACACCTGCTTGGTCGAAATACCTACAAAAAGGCCCAGCCGAAGCTGAGCCCTTACATCTCACAAGAGTAAAAAATGAATTTTTACATCTGCTCAATCATATCGTTAGCAAACTCAGAACACTTACGAAGTGTTGCACCTTCCATCAGGCGTTCAAAATCATAAGTTACCGTCTTATTGCTAATTGCAGCTTCGGTCGCGCTGATGATGAGATCAGCAGCTTCAGTCCAGCCCATGTGGCGAAGCATCATTTCAGCGGAAAGAATGAGTGAGCCAGGGTTTACTTTATCCTGACCGGCATACTTCGGCGCGGTACCGTGAGTGGCTTCAAATAGTGCTATGCCATCACCGATGTTTGCACCAGGAGCGATACCAATACCACCAACCTGGGCAGCTAGCGCATCCGAAATGTAGTCACCGTTCAGGTTCATCGTTGCAATAACATCGTACTCAGCAGGACGAAGCAGGATCTGTTGCAGGAATGCATCTGCGATACAGTCTTTAATAACGATCTCTTTGCCGGTATTTGGATTCTTCAGTGTCATCCATGGACCACCGTCCAATAGCTCAGCACCAAACTCTTGCAATGCGACTTCGTAACCCCAATCTTTGAAGGCACCTTCGGTGAACTTCATGATGTTACCTTTGTGAACCAGCGTTAACGAGTCACGGTCATTAACGATTGTGTACTCAAGTGCTGCGCGGATCAGACGCTTAGTACCTTCCTCAGAAATAGGCTTGATACCGATACCACACTGCTGCGGGAAGCGGATCTTAGTTGCGCCCATTTCATCTTGCAGGAATTTAATTACTTTATCTGCTTCTGCAGTGCCAGCCTGGAATTCAACACCAGCGTAGATATCTTCTGAGTTTTCACGGTAAATAACCATGTCAGTTAGATCTGGACGTTTTACCGGGCTTGGTACGCCGTCGAAGTAACGAACTGGGCGAACACAGATATAAAGATCGAGTTCTTGACGTAGAGCAACGTTGAGAGAACGAATACCGCCACCAACTGGCGTCGTTAGCGGGCCTTTAATCGCCACTTTATATTCACGAATGAAGTCTAAAGTTTCTTGCGGTAGCCACGCGTCTTCACCGTAAACCTGAGTTGATTTCTCGCCTGTGTAGATTTCCATCCACTCAATTTTACGGTCGCCAGCGTACGCTTTGTTCACTGCAGCATCGACAACTTTGATCATTGCAGGGCTTACATCAATACCGATACCATCACCTTCAATGTAGGGAATGATCGGGTTGTTAGGAACGACCAGCTTACCGTTTGCGTCAAGTGTAATTTTCTGACCTTCAGCTGGTACAACTACTTTACTATCCATTTAAATCTCCTAGCGTCCATTTGTTATCTTTTTGTAAGATGCGCGCAAATCATACTTGAAATTTTATCAACACGCCAATTGAGTTTTTTTAGCGTATAATAGGTCAGTCGAAATTACCAACCCCCCGTACAGCACGCTACCTATGAAGCCAAACACCTCCAATCGTCAAACTCAACGCTCCAGTAATGAGCGCAGAACATCAAGAAAGCTGCATAAACCAAAGCGACCGCGCGGTCCACAAAAGATCATTTTATTTAACAAACCATTCAATGTTTTGACTCAGTTTTCCGGTGAACCTGGTGATAAAACACTGGCTGATTTCATCCCGGTAAAAGACATCTACCCTGCCGGACGATTAGATAAAGACAGCGAAGGTTTGCTGGTGCTAACCAACGATGGCGTACTTCAGGCACGCTTAACTCAGCCAAAATCTAAGTCACCTAAAATCTACTGGGCACAGGTCGAAGGCGTTCCGAGCGATGACGATCTGGAGCAACTCCGTAAAGGGGTAACTTTAAATGACGGGCCAACCCTGCCAGCAGATATTGAGCGTATGACTCAACCTGAGATCTGGGATCGCAACCCACCGATTCGGGAGCGTAAAAACATACCGACAACCTGGCTTGCGATTACGTTAAGAGAAGGCCGAAATCGCCAGGTACGTCGTATGACGGCTCATATCGGCTTTCCGACCCTACGTCTGATCCGCTACAAGATGGCTGACTGGGCAGTTGATGATCTGGCACCCGGCGAATGGCGTGAAGTTACTTTAATGTCGACAACTGACCATTAACCGCAGCGGCTAATTAATCCTTCATTAATCGGTAGTGTTCGCTGCCGGTATTTCCTTACCGATTTTATCACGACTCACCACATAAAAAGCTACACATTGCCTGCGTGTTCAACTATTATTGCCAGCAAATAGCAAACGTTTGCGCAACTATAGGGTAGGCGTTGTTTTTTTGTCAGAAAGACTTGTTCATACAGCATATTGTCGTTTTTCAGTACTTTTTATATGTCTGAATTACCAAGAAAGCAGATAAATAAAAAGACGATAAAATTATTAAAGTGTGATTCTGCTCTCGGTCTGTTTCGTCCCTGAGCTTTCTGTTAGAATTACACTCTTATCACTACTAGCGACTTAAGAGAAATATGTCAGATAACAGCCAGAAAAAAGTCATTGTCGGCATGTCCGGCGGCGTTGACTCTTCCGTATCAGCTTACTTATTGCTTCAACAGGGCTATCAGGTTGAAGGCCTGTTTATGAAGAACTGGGAAGAAGACGATAATGAAGAATACTGCTCTGCCGCAGAAGATCTCGCTGATGCACAAGCTGTATGTGACAAGCTAGGGATCCACCTTCACACGATTAACTTTGCAGCAGAATACTGGGACAACGTGTTCGAGTACTTTCTGGCTGAATACAAAGCAGGTCGTACACCTAACCCGGATATCCTTTGCAACAAAGAGATCAAATTCAAAGCCTTCCTGGAGTTCGCTGATGAAGTTCTGGAAGCTGATTATATCGCTATGGGTCACTACACGCGCCGTAGCTTCCCGACAGGGGAAGGCGAAAAGCCACAGATGTTACGTGGTGTAGACACTAACAAAGACCAGAGCTACTTCCTGTATACCCTTAGCCATGAACAAATTGCACGCAGCCTGTTCCCCGTGGGTGAACTGGAAAAACCAGAAGTACGCCGTATTGCAAAAGAGCAAGATCTGATCACGGCGAAGAAAAAAGATTCAACCGGTATCTGCTTTATCGGTGAGCGTAAATTCACTGAGTTTTTAAGTAAGTACCTTCCGGCTCAGCCAGGAAATATTGAAACGGCAGATGAAGGCAAAGTGATTGGCGAGCACCAGGGCCTGATGTACCACACCCTGGGACAGCGTAAAGGTCTGCACATCGGTGGTCAGAAAGGCGGTGGCGGCAATGAAGATGCATGGTACGTTGTCGATAAAGATGTTGAGCGTAACGTGCTGGTTGTTGGACAGGGTAAAGATCATCCACGCCTTAAATCGAATGGTTTAATGGCCTCTCAGCTACACTGGGTTGATCGTCAGCCAATTCGCGAACCAATGGCTTGCACCGTAAAAACCCGTTACCGTCAGCAAGATATTCCTTGCACAATTATCCCTGTGGATGATGAGAACATCAAAGTGATTTTCGATGAGCCTCAAATTGCGGTTACTCCAGGTCAGTCCGCAGTATTTTATCAAGATGAGATCTGCCTTGGCGGCGGTATTATTGAGCAGCGAATCTAAAGGAGCAGTCCTCGTGGCACACACTTTGTATGACCGAACTATCGCATTTGCCGGTATTTGTCAGGCTATAAAGCTTGTTCAAAAAATTGCCCGTGACGGCACTTGTGATAGCAATGAACTGGAAGCGTGTCTGAACAGTATCTCTGTAACAGATCCTTCTAATACTGTAGAAATTTATGGTAATGAGGCCAACCTGAAACTTGGTCTTGAAACCTTAGCGACCGAAATAGACAACACGACATCAGGTAATGAGATTACGCGTTATCTGGTTAGCGTTATGGCACTGGAGCGCAAGTTATCCGGTCGGCGTGACAGCATGGCGCAACTAGGTGATCGTATTGGTACCATTAAACGTCAAACAGGCCATTACGAGTTATTAGATGATCAAATGGTAAGTAACCTTGCCAGTATCTATCTGGATATTATCAGCCCTCTCGGCCCAAGAATTCAGGTAACCGGTACACCTGCGCATCTTCAACAACAACAAGTACAGCATAAAGTACGCGCTTTGCTTTTAGCTGCTGTACGTAGTGCCGTACTTTGGCGCCAGGTTGGCGGTAAACGTCGTCACCTGATTTTTGGTCGCAAACAAATGGTTGAGCAAGCAAAAATCTTACTCGCTCGCTGTTAACTTTACTGGCTTATCCGCTTATGTGATAAGCCATCATTTAGTTTATTAATCGATATCCTTAGCTATTCAATTCGTGAATAGCTATTCAGGATTTACATATACTGTTCTAACCTCATCAATATCAGGAGAGAGACAACATGGAACTGTCAGCATTGACTGCTGTTTCCCCGGTAGACGGCCGTTACGGAAGTAAAACAAGTGCACTTCGCAGCATTTTCAGCGAATTTGGTCTGCTAAAGTATCGCACTATTGTTGAAGTCCGTTGGTTACAAAAACTAGCCGCTACTGATGCTATCGTCGAAGTTCCTGCGTTCAGTGATGAAGCGAATCAATTTTTAGATCGCGTCGCTGCTGAATTTAGCGAAGAAGATGCGCTACGAATTAAGACAATCGAGCGTACGACTAACCACGACGTTAAAGCTGTTGAATACTTCCTGAAAGAGAAAGTTGCAGAAGTACCTGAACTACACGCAGTCAATGAATTCATTCACTTTGCATGTACTTCTGAAGACATCAACAACCTGTCTCACGCGCTAATGCTTAATGAAGCTCGTGAAAAAGTGATGCAGCCAGAGATCCGCAACGTTATCGATGCAATCAAAGGCCTTGCGAACGAATACCGCGACATTCCATTACTTTCTCGTACCCACGGTCAGCCGGCTTCTCCATCGACGATGGGTAAAGAAATGGCCAACGTGGCGTACCGTATGGAACGTCAGTTCAAGCAAATCGAGAACGTTGAAATTCTGGGTAAAATCAACGGTGCTGTAGGTAACTACAATGCCCACATTTCTGCTTATCCAGAAATTGACTGGCACCAGTACAGCGAAGAGTTCGTCACGTCTCTTGGCATTACCTGGAACCCGTACACAACGCAAATCGAACCGCATGATTACATTGCAGAGCTGTTCGATGCGTTTGCTCGTTTCAATACCATTCTTCTGGACTTTGACCGTGATGTTTGGGGCTACATTGCTCTGGGTCACTTCAAGCAAAGAACAATTGCGGGCGAAATCGGCTCTTCAACGATGCCGCACAAAGTAAACCCAATCGACTTCGAAAACTCTGAAGGTAACCTGGGTCTGGCTAACGCACTGTTCTCTCACCTTGCCCAGAAACTGCCGGTTTCCCGCTGGCAGCGTGACCTGACTGATTCAACGGTTCTTCGTAACCTGGGTGTCGGTTGTGGCTACGCAATCATTGCTTATACCTCGACACTGAAAGGTATCAGCAAGCTGGAAATAAACCAGGCTGCATTAGAAGCTGAGCTGGACAAGAACTGGGAAGTACTGGCTGAGCCCGTACAGACAGTTATGCGTCGCTACGGCATCGAAAAGCCATACGAGAAGCTGAAAGAGCTGACTCGCGGTAAGCGTGTTGATGGTGAAGGCATGCGTACCTTCATCGACGGTCTTGAGCTGCCAGAGCACGAGAAAGCACGTCTGAAAGAGATGACACCAGCTAACTACATCGGTGACGCTGTTAAGCTTACTGACAAGCTGTAATTCATTCGAATAGCATAACGAAAAAGGGTTGGCATTTTTGCCAGCCCTTTTTTATTTTTCCTTCCTTACTCCCTCATACTCCCGGTCCTATCGAAAGCGGTTAAAAATCTTTTTTAAGATATAAAACGTTAAATATCATAGCAATAACTTAAACATTCATTTTTGATGCAACTTTAGTATTGCCAGAAGTCGCTTCCGGTTATAACATGCACACAAAATACATGTTAAGCGAAATACGGGTTAATACTATGTCTATTCACGTTAAAAATAATATTCACTGGGTTGGTCAACGCGACTGGGAAGTTCGAGATTTCCACGGCACAGAATACAAAACATTAAAAGGAACGAGCTATAACAGTTACCTGATCCGTGAAGGTAAAAACGTGTTAATTGATACCGTTGATCACAAGTTTAGCTACGATTTCATCCAACAACTTGAGCAAGAGATCGACCTGAACGAGATTGATCTTATCGTGATCAATCACGCGGAAGAAGATCATGCCGGTGCGTTATCTGTTCTGATGAGCAAGATCCCAAACACCCCGATTTACTGTACTGAAAATGCAATTGACTCAATTACCGGTCATCACCACCATCCTGAATGGAATTTCAATACCGTCAAAACGGGCGACAGCATTGATATCGGTAATGGCAAGTCACTGGTCTTTATCGAAACCCCAATGCTGCACTGGCCTGACAGCATGATGACTTATATGACAGAAGACGCCGTGCTATTCAGCAACGATGCGTTTGGTCAGCATTACTGCGATGAGCGCCTGTTCAATGACGAAGTAGAACAAAACGAGTTAATGGAACAATGCCTGCGCTATTACGCAAACATTCTGACGCCATTCAGCCCGCTGGTAACCGCTAAGATCCACGAGGTACTTGGCTTTAATCTGCCTGTTGATATGGTTGCCACTTCTCACGGTGTGATCTGGCGTGACAATCCTACTCAGATCATTGAAAAATATCTTGAATGGGCTGATGAATATAAAGAAGACAAAATCACAATCTTCTATGACTCTATGTCAAATAACACCCGCATGATGGCTGATGGTATCGCTCAGGGGATCACCGAAACGGATCCCAATGTAGCGGTGAAAATATTCAACGTCTCACGTCATGATAAGAATGAAATTCTGACCAATGTATTCGGCTCTAAAGGCGTATTAGTCGGCTCATCGACAATGAATAACGTGATGATGCCTAAAGTTGCCGGCATGCTAGAAGAAATTACCGGCCTGCGCTTTAAAGGCAAAAAAGCCGGTGCTTTCGGCAGCTACGGCTGGAATGGCGGTGCCGTTGACCGTATCCATGCACGCTTAACGGATGCCGGTTTCTTTACCACTGTCGGCCTGAAAACAAAATGGCGTCCAGACTCAAATGCACTGGAAGAATGCCGCGAACACGGACGTAAAATTGCACGTGAGTGGGCACTTCAGCCGCTACAAAAGCAGGCAGAAGCAAATGTTGTCTCTCAACCGGCTATAGACTCAGCTCAGTCAGAAACAGTGACTATCTCTCGTTCAGAGCCAGAAAAAACAGAGACCAGTCACTCTGTTGCTACAGAGCAAGATCAGAAAATGATTTGTACTGTTTGCCAGTGGATTTACGATCCTGAAATTGGTGAGCCTAACCAGGATGTTGAACCAAAGACACCGTGGTACGAAGTACCAGACTATTTCCTTTGCCCTGAATGTGGCATCGGTAAAGAAGTATTCGAACCTACGGAGTAATAAAAGAGCATGGATAAGCACATTGTAATTATTGGGAGCGGCTTTGCCGCTTACCAGCTAGTGAAATCATTGCGGAAACTCAATGCTGAGACCCCTATTACTGTAATTACTGCCGATAACGGTGATGATTACTCTAAGCCCGAGATCAGCCATGTATTCAGCAAACAGCAAACAGCTAATGATCTGATCAAACAGTCTGCCAGTGAATTCGCGGCTGCTAACAACATTCTATTAATCAACAACACTCTGGTTGAATCTATCGATACCGATAACCAGACAGTACATTACGACAATAATGCGATCACTTACTCCGAGCTTGTATTAGCAACAGGTGCATCGGCATTTGTTCCTCCGTTTGCAGGAAATGCCGCCGACGAGATAGTGACGTTAAATAGCCTGACCGAATATGAACAGCACCAGGAAAAACTCGCTTGTGCGAAGTCGGTTCTGGTGCTGGGAGCAGGCTTGATCGGCACAGAAATCGCGATGGATCTTGCGAGCTCGGGCAAGATCGTCACTTTATGTGATAGGGCATCAAGCCTGATGCCGACACTGCTTCCGCCATTTATTAGTGCCGGATTATTTCAGGAAATGCACGGGAAAGGCGTGCAAATCCGACTCAATACAGAAGTCACCGGTATCAACCGCCACCACCAGGAACTGGTTGTTTCACTCTCAGGCAGTGAGCCTATCGAAACTGATGTCGTTATTGCCGCAATGGGACTGAAACCCAATACCGAGCTGGCACAAAAATCGGGGATTGAAACTGGCCGAGGAATAACAGTCGATCGGATGATGCAAACATCGGCATCGAACGTCTATGCATTGGGTGATTGCGCAGAGCTGGAAGGAAAAGTTCGGGCTTTCATACAGCCGGCAATGTTAAGTGCCATGGCACTGGCAAAGACACTGTTGGGCTCCCCGACTCCGGTTCGTCTTCCGGCTAGCTTGATTAAGGCCAAAACACCCTGGTTACCGCTCCACTTGTCAGGCGACACAGTAAGGGAAGATCTGTCATGGGAAGTCGTTACTGAACCAAATGGCATGATTGCCAAAGCTTTTGATAAGGAAACAGCGAAGTTAGTCGGATTTATTGTCAGCCACGATCAGCTTAAAGCCGCCTTCCCTTTATTGCGACTCTTACCCGCTGAGTAATTGTATACACCACTTGTACACTGCTTGCTCTGTTCAGAGATGAAAAGAGCTGAAATGGAATTCACTTTGAGAGGCATTTTTTGCCTCTCTTTTTTTCTTATCCATAACTCCACATCGAATGAATATCATCTCTCTCATCCCCCGTTAAAATAGAAATAACACCAGATAACTCAGATCAGATACTCAGAACAAATTCAAATTTCGCTAAGCATGCAATACTTTGAGCTATAATAGGCACTTAGCTCAACAATCAAAAGCCTATATATGTACCAGTTCACATTCTCATTTGAAGAGTTTCTTGCCGAATTCTGGCAGAAAAAGCCCACGGTCATTAAAGGTGGATTTAAAGACTTTGTTGACCCGATAAGCCCGGATGAATTAGCGGGTTTAGCCATGGAAGAAGAGATCGATTCCCGTTATGTCGCCCAAATTGGTGAAAAATGGGACGTTCACCATGGCCCGCTAACTTTTGAAAATACACCGGAAGATCATTGGTCATTTATCGTTCAGGCTGCTAACCACTGGCACGAAGGGGCCGCAAAACTAGTCACGCCTTTCCGCCAGTTACCGAACTGGTTATTTGATGACTTAATGATTAGTTACTCCACCCCAGGCGGTGGCGTTGGCCCCCATATCGATCAATACGATGTATTTATTATTCAAGGTTCGGGAAAGCGCCACTGGCGTGTAGGGCCAAAAGATGACAATTACGAAGAAGAGCTTCATCATCCTGCGCTGCGACAAATCAAAGGATTTGAGCCTATTATTGATGAGATCCTTGAACCTGGAGATATTTTATATATTCCGCCGGGGTTCCCGCATGATGGTTACGCCACAGAAACCGCAATGAGCTTTTCCGTTGGATTCAGATCCCCGAAGAAGCAGGAACTGTTAAGCAGTTTTGCTGACTTCGTTATCGCCAACGATATTGGTGATGTGCATTACCATAACCCCTCACTGCCTGCTCGCAACAACTGTGGTGCCATTTTAGAGACTGAATATACCGATCTGGAAGCCATGATGCGTAGCCTGCTGGATCACCCTCAGCAGATGAAACAATGGATCGGTGAGTATTTAAGCCAAAACCGTCATGATCTGGATATTATTGCATCGGAACCACCCTGGCAGAACGGTGAAACATACCAGTTCCTAGAAGATGGCGAAGCATTTAAGCGCCTGGGTGGCTTACGCGCTTTTTATCATCCTGAGAAACCACATGTGCTTTATATTAACGGGGAGCGTTTTGAACTGCCTGAAGAGTGTAAAGATGCGGCTAAATGCCTATGTGATGAAGAGCAAATCACACGCACATTGCTAGGTAAGCAACTTGATAACCCGGCCTTCCTTGCCATGCTGACACAACTCATCAACCTGGGTTACTGGTACCCGGTAGAATAACGCCCTGCCAATGATTTGATGGAGAGCATCGGTGCAAGTTGATGCTCTCCATACCAGCTTTAAAGGAATTGGTATTACACCTTAAACTGGCCAGCTAATTCTTGCTGACGATGAGACAGCGCAGTCAAGCGTTGGCCAATATTGGCTGAATTTTCCGCCTGATTCAGGATGCTCTCACTCAGCTCGCGAATGTTTGACACATTACGATTCACTTCACCCGAAACGGCTTGCTGCTCTTCTGCGGCACGCATGATTTGTTCATTCATCGCCTGAATCGCACTCACAGACTCAGTGATCTGATTGAGGCTCAGGACAGCCCTGCTAACCTGCTCTGCCGTATCACCAGCAAGCTGGTTACCTTCTTCAATCGCATTAACAACATCTCTGGTACCCTGCTGCAGATCTTCAATCACAGTGCGGATCTGGCCGACAGAATCCTGCGTACGGCTTGCCAACTGACGCACTTCATCAGCAACAACCGCAAAACCCCGCCCTTGCTCACCAGCCCGGGCAGCTTCAATGGCTGCATTCAATGCCAACAGATTGGTTTGTTGTGAAATACCCTCAATAACCAGCAAGATCTGATTGATGTTCTCACTATTACTTGCCAGCTCTTTCGCTACCGGCACTGCGGAATCCATCCGACTAACCAGGCTGGTCATTGATTCAGCCGATTGCCGGATCACTTGCTGGCCATCAAGTGCCGCGTCATCGGCTTGTTTCGCCGCCTCTACCGCCGTTTCGGTATGTTCGACTACTTGTGCGGCTGTTTGCGTCATCTCTTCAGACGCAGTAGCCACCATATCTACCTCTTTAAATTGCGATTGGCTGCCATCACGGGTATTGCTGGCAACATGGGCTGCCTCATTGGCTGTTTTACCCACTTCATCTACCGCGACGATCACCTGTCCGATAGTGTTTTGCAATTTATCTAAAAAGCGATTAAACCAGAGCGCCAGTTCACCCACTTCATCTTGCTGAGCAATGCTAATGCGTTGAGTCAGGTCCCCTTCCCCTGAGGCAATATCTTTCAGGCTCTCTGCCACCTGTTTAATCGGTGCCACTAACCGTGAAGCGGCAATTAAGACGATTAACAGGCCCAATACCGCAATTACGATACTGACGATAACTTGTATGGTCGACGATTCAGAACGCTGGCCCTGAATAGCACGATCTAAGGCTATCGCTTCGGCTAATACTTGTTCTGCAGGTAATTGAATGACAATACCCCAGGAAGAGTTGCCTAACATCACCGGCGTGTAAGCCGTCAACCATTGCTGATCGTCGCTCCAACCGACAAATTCCTCTCCCAGCCTTAACCAGCCAGACAGCGTTACTGGTAACCCGTCATTATCGGTAAACTTCTCGCCGAGACGGCTAACAGTCTGATCCCACGCTACAATGGTGCCATTCTGGCTGAGCAGGCTCACTTTACCCGTACTTGAAAATAAGTTGGCATCAACCTCTGCAATAACAGGCTGCAGAACATCTAACCTAATATCAATGCCCATCACACCGATAGATTTACCATCCACAATCAATGGCGTTGTGATCGAGCTGATTAAGTGACGGCCAGATTGATCGTCGGAAAAAGCCGGATTCAGCACACAAGTATCTTGCGCCGCTAAACTACAGGTAAACCATTCGTTGGCCGGTCTGCCGTCTGTATTCTGGTTGCTATCAAGGATCTGTTGTTCCGTGATAATACGCTGTACTGCTTGCTGATCAGCCGATTTCGACCAGTATGGAGCGAAACGTCCGGTGCTATTAGCTCCGACATAATCGGCATCATGGTAATTACTGTCTTCACCATCAAGGGCATTGGGTTCGAATACCACGAACGCAGCATAAACATTCGAAAAATCATTGACCGAACGGCGTAGCAGTTCATTGAGTGAACTACGCAGTTCAGCACTATTAGTATAGTTCTCTTCCGCGTTGAATTTTAAGAAAAGCACGCTCTGCGCCAGCATCTCGGCACGGTAAATTGCTTCATCCATATATTGCTGGACATAAATAGCCTGGCGTTCAGACTGAACCTTAACCAGTTCTTGGGACGTACTGCGCAAAGAAGAGAATGTCTGCTCACTGACCAGTTGTTGGTTTTGGCTGGAGAAATAAAAGGAAAGACCCGTTAAAACGAATACTGTTAGCAGTAAACCAACGCCTGCCACAAGTGTGATTTTCCACTGTACGGAAAGTGACCGCATATAAACAATCCTTGTTTGTATCTGGTTGTCAGCATTTATACCATGATACCGATTGGCATTACCTATCAGAGTAACTGATATTATGCTGTTGAATTTTAGCTATTTATTGAGGCAATCATCCACATCGCTTCAGCTATTGAGTAATAAAGTATAAAAAAAGCGCGGCTTTTACACCGCGCTTAAAGCCTGTCACAGGCTCAAACTAGTGTACATGCAGACACGAAACCGCATGAATGTCGCCACCTTGTAGTTCAGGCTTGTTCTGTGCGCATGATTCTGTTGCTTGTGGGCAACGAGTACGGAATACGCAACCCGACGGTGGATTAATTGGCGAAGGAAGTTCACCTTCAAGCATTTGAATCTGCTTATTTCTTTCTAGCTCAGGATCAGGGATCGGCACTGCTGACATTAATGCTTTGGTATAAGGGTGTTTAGGCTCAGCAAACAGAGCTTTACTCTCACCCATTTCGACGGCATTACCCAGGTACATCACCAACACGCGGTCAGAAATATGTTTAACCACAGACAAATCGTGAGCGATGAAAATCAGGCTAAGACCCATTTCTTTCTGTAATGATTTCAGCAGGTTTACCACCTGCGCCTGAATCGATACATCCAATGCCGATACCGGCTCATCACAAATAATCATCTTAGGCTTTAAAATCAGTGCTCGTGCAATACCAATACGCTGACACTGTCCACCTGAAAATTCATGCGGGTAACGGTTGATCACATTCGGTAGCAGGCCTACCTTTGTCATCATCGCTTTTACCTGCTCTTTAATATCGTCAGCAGTGAGATCCGGATAAAAGGCTTTCAACGGCTCAGCAATGATTTCTCCCACCGTCATACGCGGGTTCAGAGATGCCAGCGGATCCTGGAAAATCATCTGGATCTCTTTGCGCTTTTCACGCATGTTGGCATGATCGAGCTTGGTTAAATCCTGCCCCAGCCATACAACGTTACCGTCGGTTGCTTCTACCAGACCGATAACCGCGCGAGCAAACGTTGATTTACCGCAGCCTGACTCACCCACTACACCTAAGGTTTCACCTTCATAAAGGCGAATATCAACACCATCAACCGCCTTAAGCTTTAAAGGCTTAGTCCATGGCCATGCTGATTTTGGTGCAATATTAAAGTGAACCTTCAGATCTTTAATATCTAACAATAGGTTTTTTTGTGCATCCATTACCACGTCCCCACATCAGAAAAACAAGCACGTAAACGACCTTCAGTAAACGCTTTCAAATCAGGTGCTTCCTGCGTACATCGACTCGAAACACGATGGCAGCGCTCCTGGTAAGGACAACCAACAGGTAAGCGCAACATGTTTGGTGGGTTGCCTGGAATAGTCGGTAGTTCTTCGCCTTCCGTATCCAAACGAGGAATCGCTCTTAGCAGACCTTCAGTGTAAGGGTGTGACGGTGTATAGAAAATCTCATTGATTTTGCCATATTCCATGGTACGGCCCGCGTACATCACCAATACCTTGTCACAACTGCCTGCAACTACGCCCAGATCGTGGGTGATCATAATGATCGATGTATTGAAGTCCTTTTTCAGATCGTTCAACATCTCCATGATCTGTGCTTGAACCGTTACATCTAATGCCGTTGTTGGTTCATCGGCAATCAGCAATTTTGGACGACATAGCAATGCCATCGCAATCATTACACGCTGACGCATACCACCAGAGAACTCGTGGGGATACATCGTAATACGCTGGCGGGCTTCAGGGATCTTCACCGCATCCAGCATACGTACACTTTCTTCAAACGCTTCTTTCTTACCCATGCCTTTGTGCAGCATTAACACTTCCATAAGCTGAGCGCTTACTTTCATGTAAGGGTTAAGTGAAGTCATTGGGTCTTGGAAAATCATCGCAATTTGTTCAGCTCGAACTTTATTCAGTTCTTTTTCTGACAAATTCAGAATTTCACGACCTTCAAATTTTGCACTACCGCTAATAATACCGTTCTTAGCAAGCAGGCCCATGATCGCGAATACTGTCTGGCTTTTGCCTGAACCAGATTCACCAACAATACCCAGGGTTTCACCCAGATTAAGAGAAAAATTCAGATCGTTAACCGCGGTGACGATACCATCTTGTGTTGTAAATTCTACGCGTAGATCTTTGACATCTAATAAGCTCATAATAACTTCCTCTAATTATCTGTCTTTTGGATCTAGTGCGTCACGTAAACCGTCACCCACATAGTTAAAGCAGAACAAGGTTACAACCATAAATGCAGCCGGGAACATTAACTGCCACAGGGCAATTTCCATGGTTTGCGAACCTTCCTGAAGCAATGCGCCCCAGCTTGTCATTGGCTCTTGAACACCAAGACCAAGGAAACTTAAGAATGATTCAGTCAGGATCATTTGCGGTACCAACAGGGTTGAGTACACGGCAACAATACCTAAAACGTTCGGTACGATATGGCGAGTGATAATTCTCCAGCGGCTAACACCTGATACATGTGCAGCTTCGATGAACTCTTTGCTACGTAGAGACAGGGTCTGACCACGAACAATACGCGCCATATCCAGCCAGGAAATCGCACCAATCGCCACGAAGATAAGCATGATATTCCGGCCAAAAAAGGTCACCAGTACGATCACGAAGAACATGAATGGAATGGAATACAGAATTTCAAGAATACGCATCATCACACGGTCAGTACGACCACCAATGAAACCAGAGGTTGCACCGTAAAGGGTACCGATAACGACGGCAACTAACGCACCTAGAAGACCTACCATCAGTGAAATACGACCGCCAATTAAGGTACGGGTATATAAATCACGCCCCAGGCTATCGGTACCAAACAGGTGACCTTCCGGGCCGAAGCTTGGCGCGGCATGCAATGCATACCAATCAGTGTCATCAAAGGCATAGCTACTTAACATTGGACCAAATACAACGGCCAATGTGATCAGAAACAGAATGGTTAAACTCACCATTGCCGCCCTGTTGCGCATAAATCGAGTACGCGCATCTTGCCATAAACTACGGCCTTCAATTTCCAGCTTCTCTGAAAATTTTTCGACGGCCTCTACATTATCTTTTTTAGTTAACATCATCGTAAGGCCTCTTAGTAACGGATTTTCGGATCGATATACGCTAATACGATATCAACGATTGCATTGAAGATAATGGTCAGCGTACCGATTAGAATAGTGATACCTAGAACCAGTGAGTAATCACGGTTAAAGGCGGCGTTAACAAAGAGTTTGCCGATACCCGGCAAGCCGAAAATGGTTTCAATAACCACTGAGCCGGTGATGATACCAACGAATGCCGGTCCCATATAAGACACAACCGGTAGCAGCGCTGGTCGCAGCGCATGTTTTATGACGATGTACGGATAGCTCAAACCTTTCGCACGGGCGGTACGAATGAAGTTACTGTTCAGGGTTTCGATCATGCTACCACGGGTAATACGAGCGAAGGTGGCCACATACAATAGTGACATGCCAAACATTGGCAACAGTAAGAACTTCATAGAGCCATCTTGCCAGCCACCAGCAGGAAGCCAACCAAGGTTAATTGAGAAGATATAAATGAGTACAGGTGCCAAGATAAAGGATGGCATTACCACCCCGGCCATGGCTGTCGACATAATGGTGTAGTCTAACCACGTATTTTGCTTCAGTGCGGCAATGGTGCCGACAGTTACCCCCATCACCAAGGCAAATATAAAGGCGAAAAAGCCAATTTTTGCAGATACCGGCAGTGCTTTAACAACCAGCTCATTTACGGTGAAATCTTTGTATTTGAAAGATGGGCCAAAATCACCTTGAATAATATTACCCAGGTAAGTGGTGTATTGTTCAAACACAGGTTTATCTAAGCCATATTTAGCTTCGATATTTGCCATGACTTCAGGAGGAAGCGGACGCTCACTCGAGAATGGGTTACCAGGCGCAAAGCGCATCAGGAAAAACGAAATAGTGATTAATACCAGTAATGTTGGTATTGCTTCAAATATCCGTTTAGCTACGAATTTAATCATAAACTTTACCGTTATTTTTTATCTGTGACAGAAAGCGCTACACCCTAGCCATAGGGTGTAGCGTAAGTATTTTTATATATCTTGCTGTTTATTAGTCAGCAATGATGTACATATCTTTTGTGAAGAGTTTGTCTTGTGCATTGTCTGCAGGGAAACCGCCAACTTTAGGGTTTACCAGACGCGCTTTCACATATTGGTAGATAGGAGCAATCGGCATATCTTTAGCTAGCAATTTTTCAGCTTCTACGTAAAGCTGCTCACGCTCAGTTTCTGAGGTTGAGTTAAGTGCTTTTTCCATGACGCTGTCATATGCTTTGCTATGATACTTAGGATCGTTAGAGCTGTTGTTGCTCTGCATTAGAGAAAGGAAGCTGGATGCTTCGTTGTAGTCACCACACCAGCCGGCACGAGTAACATCGAAGTTGCCTTGACGGCGGTTATCCAGGTAAGTTTTCCACTCTTGGTTTTCCAGGTTAGCTTTCGCGCCCAGATTTTTCTTCCACATAGATGCGATAGCAACTGCGATCTTCTTGTGATTCTCTGAAGTGTTATAAAGCAGTGTAAACTCTAGTGGATTACTGCTATCAAACCCTGCCTCAGCCAGAAGCTCTTTCGCTTTCGCGTTACGCTCTTTCTGAGATAGCTTACCGTAATCAGGCATCACCGGGTTAAAGTTAGCGGTGATTTCTGGTGTTAGGAAGTAACCCGACTTCTGGCCTTGACCTAGTAGCGCTTTAGTAATGATGTCACGATCGATTGCGTAAGATAGTGCTTTACGTACACGAACATCATCAAATGGCGCTTTAGCATTGTTAAAGCCGTAGTAATACGAACACAGGTTACCCTGAATGGATACATCTTCTGCATACTCTTTCTGCAAGCGACGGAAGTGCTCATTCGGCAGTTCGTTGGTAATATCAATTTCACCCGCAAGGAAGCGGTTCATCTCTGCAACTTGGTTTTCAATCGGTAAGAATGTTACCTGCTTGATAACGGTCTTTTCGTTATCCCAGTACTGAGGGTTGTTTTTTAGAACAATGCGTTCGTTCACAACCCACTTATCAAGAACGTAAGCACCGTTACCAACAAAGTTTTCTGGCTTAGTCCAATCGTTACCGAATTTCTCAACCACTTTTTGATTAACAGGCTTCACTGTTGTGTGGCCCATCATCATGACAAAATATGGTACGGCAGATTCCAGTTCAATTTTTAGCGTATTTGCATCTACCGCAGTAACACCTAGTGTTTCTTTATCGGCTTTACCTGCAATGATTTGCGCTGAGTTCTTCATGGTAGTCATTTCTAGGTACCATGAATAAGGAGATGCCGTTGCCGGATCGACTGCACGCTTGAAGCTGTATACAAAGTCGCTTGCTGTAACTGGATCGCCATTTGACCACTTCGCATCTTTACGCAGGTGGAAGATAAATGTGCGGTTATCGGTTGTTTCCCAGCTTTCTGCTACACCAGGTATGGTCTTACCGTCAGCGTCTTGGTTTACCAGACCTTCAAGAAGGTCACGAATAACGTGAGATTCTGGTACACCTTCGGTTTTGTGGGGATCAAGTGAGGCTACTTCTGTTCCATTACCACGAACCAATTCCTGTTTCGCAGCAAGCTTAACACCCTCAGGAACCTCAGCAGCCAGAGCAGAAAAAGAAGTGGCAGCGACTGTCAGGCTCGCGCTAATTAGTAACGCCTGAGTGATTTTATTTTTATACATGCATTAACTCCAATACATAATTTCATTGCATCCATGACGTTCTTCAGTTGCTGTTCATACAACTACAATATTTGCATCATTTCTCTGAAACAACACAACACAAACCGAAGAATTGGTCGGAATTTTAACAGGCATTGAAGCAATTTGCCACAAATCCATTACAAAAAGAGATATTATCCTTAATATATATCACCTAGCCAGCATTAACCACCACCCAAAAAGAACTATGTGGGCCTTTCTATTATAAAAACCAGGTTATAGAGAAATATCCGCCAATAAAGCTAATAAAATTCATATTCTGAATAAATAACCACATATTTACACAAATAACCAGCATAAGTGACTCAGCAGACCAACAAAGAAAACAATAGTCAATAACAAAAAATCAATAACTTGATGTGCGAGCATAAAAAAACGCCCACGAGGAGCGTTTTTATCGGTGGGGGAATTATTTATTTTCGCTGTCGATGTTAAAAACCTGTTTGTCTGGACTGACTGATTGCTGTCTTTTTTCCAGCAGAAGCTGTTGTTCATCGTCTTTTTCGAGATCACTCCCAATGCCTATTTCATTAAGCATCTGCTTGATTTTCTTGTTTGATACACGCCTATGTTTCATGAACCCTCCGCTGTCAAATTCAGCAAGTTTGATAAACAATCTGTTTCGCACGGTCATCATCTAAAGCACTTTGCAATAAAATTTATGTGCAAAATAAATATGGCACATAAATTCCCACTCTGCCTCACAGTAGCTCTGTACTACGTTTTAATAACGAAACAGAATAAAAAAAACACTGATAGATTAACTTTTCACAAGGCTGTTTTTTACCATTTTTCAAGTATCTGCAACACGTAAATCGCGTTACTATCGTCTATATTGAAAAAGTTAATCTGATAGCATCAAATCAGGTTGATTATTCAATAATCCGTTCCCGTTCCGTTCTATCTTGAGAGTTGATATATGAGACCAGCAGGTTGCTTCTCACGTCCAAGTCCATCCCGAGTCCGTCACGGTTATGTGCCACCAGCACGTAGTACTAAAGGCGAATCAAAAAGTGAAACCAAGTAGTTATTAACTACCCATTCACATTTTTCAATAGCCTCTTTTTAAAGGGGCTATTTTTTTACCGCTACCGAGAAACATTTACCTTCTTGATACCGATCTAAACCATTAGCCCCCCCCTGTTTAAACCCGCAGCGAAGCTTGTCAATGACTACTCAGTTGTGAAATGATCCCAGCAGGTCAATGGAATTAGGTTAAATCATAATGTTAAAGACAGAAAGTAAGGATACTTTCTCAATATCTCAACTTGCTGAAGAGTTTGGCGTGACACTGCGCAGTATTCGATTTTATGAAGATCATGGATTATTAACCCCGCAAAGAAATGGTCAAAACCGTATCTATTCGCGGCAAGACCGCGCTCGCTTAAAGCTGACACTTCGTGGCAAGCGACTCGGTTTCAGCCTTGATGATATTCGGGGACTGTTTGATCTGTACGATTCAGAGAAGAGCAATAAAAAGCAGCTGCATGACATGCTCAATGCAATTAAGTATCGACAACGTCTTCTGGTACAGCAACAAGCCGATATTCAAGCTGTAATGATGGAATTAAATGCCGCGGAGAAAAACTGTTACCAGCAATTATCAAAACTGGAGCTGAAGCAACGAAAAATCAGTTCATGATGAAATTGGCAGAAAAAAGCAGCCTATAATCCGGCTGCTCTTCTTTATATCGACATTCACTGTAGGACAAACTAATACCATTCGGGATATCCGTTAATGAACGGGGATCTTTGCAATCCAGATTTCATGTGTCTCCTGGGTAAACTCTCCCTGCTCTATCATCGCTTTCAGGTAGCCTAACCGATGATGCCCTTCCAGCAAGTTAAACGGGGCTTTTAATACCCGGCCATTGGTCGCGTACAAATCACGCTCATAATGCAAAATAATCGGCGCCACAGGCCAGGTGCCACGCTCTTGCATATTCTGTACTAACCAACTGCGCTGAAAGATTTCATTGCTCATACGGCGTGAAAACTTATCGACCACATCATCATGAGGAGTCTTGATTGTGTTAAGGATCTCGTCATTTGTCCAGACCTGCTTGGTAAATGACATCGCACGAAAATCAAGCCAGCCCCAATTACAAAGCACCGCTTTCCAATGGCGATATACCCATTGCTCAAGTACTTCATCGGGAAAATGGGGCAACATCAAGTGTGCACGGTCACGCCAGAGATCCCAAGGCTCACACTGACGTTCACCAAAACCATCGGGTGCAATTTCATAGAGTAAACGATCGCTCCTGATCATAATCCCCTCCTATTTACTACGGGTACTCGAACCTTAACCGTAAGTTTTATAACCATTCATTATTAATGGTTATTTATGCTCATAAGAAAAACATAGCACAGCTTTTTTTGAAACAACACCTGAATATTAATGAAAGATTATCCAATCATTTGTTGCGACATGGTTACCTCTGCTTTTATCAGGCGATTTTACAACGCTTACAGAGGTTGCATTTATGTTATGAGCGCGATAATAAAGGGGGGAATATTCCGCAGGGCAATGCGGCGGAAAGTGCTATTTAATGCAGGAGGGGTGGTAACGAAGTTCGAGAAATTTAGAAACTAAATCTTTTTCTTTAGCCATTAAAAAAGGAGCTGGTTATCAGCTCCTTTTTTCACACCCTAACAAAAGTGTTAGGTTATTTTTTCTGCCAACGATCAGCCGCAGAAGTATCGGTATCTCTTGCATCGACCCAGCGACTCTCACTGTTCGTCTGTTCTTTCTTCCAAAATGGTGCGCGGGTTTTCAGATAGTCCATGATAAATTCACAGGCTTCAAATGCCGCACCTCGGTGTGCACTGGTTACGCCAACAAACACAATCTGATCACCCAGTTCCAGATCACCCACTCGGTGGATAACCCGGGTTTTCAGCAGTGGCCAGCGCTCGCACGCCTGCTCAATAATTTCAGCTAAGGCCTTCTCGGTCATTCCCGGATAGTGCTCTAGCGATAGACCCGTGACGTCATCACCCTGGTTAAAATCACGCACTTTACCGATAAACGTAACAACCGCTCCAGCGTCAGTGCCTTCAGCCAGTTTTGCATATTCATCTGCAACTGAAAAATCTTCAACCTGAACAGAAACCATGATTAGCCCCCGGTTACTGGCGGGAAGAAAGCAACTTCATCACCATCTTTGATTTCAGACTCTAAATGGCAAATTGTCTGGTTAACAGCAACCAGTAATTTGCCAGACTCCAGCGCCAGCTGCCATTTATCACCACGTTCAGTCAGATGAGCGCGTAATGCTTCTGCAGTCGTAAATTCTGCTTCAACGTCTAAACGATCAACCCCAATCAGCTCTTTGACCTGAGCAAAGAAAAGTACACTAATCATGCTTCAACCTTAAAGTGACCTGATTTGCCGCCCGTTTTTTCTAACAAACGAACCTGATCTATAACCATATCTTTCTGTACCGCTTTACACATATCGTAAATAGTCAGCGCCGCCACCGATGCCGCAGTTAGCGCTTCCATTTCAACGCCGGTTTTACCCGCCAGCTTACAGCACGATTCTATACGTACCATATTCTCCGCTTCAATAGCTTCTAACTGCACTTCAACCTTGGACAGCAACAAAGGGTGACATAGCGGGATCAAATCCCATGTTTTTTTCGCCGCCTGAATACCCGCAATACGGGCCGTTGCAAATACATCACCTTTACGGTGCTTGCCCGATACAATCAGTGCGAGTGTTTCCGGCGCCATATGGACGAAGGCTTCAGCGCGCGCTTCACGAACAGTTTCAGCCTTAGCTGAAACATCGACCATATTCGCTTCACCTGAAGCATTGATATGCGTTAGTTGTGTCATTATTATTACTTCCGTTCACATGGGTGATAGCAGTCATCAATTGTTTGGTTTACTGGTATTAGCCACCAATTGAGGCAAGGTGCGGAGTCATACCAGAATTTCCATCATCAAGAAAATGACCTACCGCTTTTTGTTGTAAACCACCTTGAATACGCTCAATCAGCTCTGCACGCTGCTCGTCTTCGGCAAGCAAATCTCGCAAGTCCACCCCGTGCTCACCAAACAGGCACAGATGAAGCTTACCTTTCGCCGATATGCGTAAACGGTTACAACTTTGGCAGAAATCTTTTTCGTAAGGCATGATCAGTCCGATTTCACCGACATAATCAGGGTGACAAAAGACTTGGGCGGGACCATCATTCTTGCTCTTGATCTTTAAGATCCAGCCATTGGCAATGAGGTGATTACGAATGCTAACCCCAGAGAGATGATGATTCTTAAACATATTGTCCATCTCACCGGTCTGCATCAATTCAATAAAACGCAGTTGGATCGGCCTGGTTTTTATCCAATCAAGAAACTTCGGCAACTCTTGTGAATTTAAGTCTTTGAGCAGTACCGTGTTAATTTTAACTTGTTCAAAGCCCGCATCAAAAGCGGCATCTATACCCGACATCACCTGATGAAACATATTCTCACCCGTGATTTGATAAAACATTTTCGGGTCCAGACTATCAACACTCACGTTAATATGTGTCAGGCCAGCCTCTTTCCAGTCTTTAACATGTTTAGCCATGCGGTAACCATTCGTGGTTGTCGCCACTTTGGCTATACCAGACTGAGAAGCCACAGTACGGATGATATCGCTAAAGTCTCGACGTAAGCTCGGCTCGCCACCTGTAATACGCACTTTTGTCGTACCACATTCGGCGAAGGCACCCGTTACACGCTGGATCTCATCTAACGTAAGAAAAGAAGGCTTCTTCTTTTCCGTCGGATGATAACCATCAGGCAGGCAATATGTACATTTGAAGTTACACACATCGGTAACTGAAAGTCGCAAGTAATAAAACTTGCGATGAAATTGATCTTCTAACTGAAGATTATCTTCTAATTGTTTTGCCACGGAACACCTTTCCAAATACGGGAGGCCGGTTCATTTCTAAATCGACCCTGGTGACAGACTGTCACTGGCGTTGGTCACTTATTACCTGTCTCTCGTCCGTATTACAAAAGACAAAAGGCGGCAACTTAGTGAACAAAGCTCGGAGTTATGGGCTGCTATGTAACGCTCATTTAGAGTCATCCACACAGCTGCTAATCTAATCATATAAGTATCAGAGAAATGACAGTATAGACATTTCACCGAAAAAAACGTGCTGCATTCTACCTTTCGAGAAAGATCCCGACAATACTACTAAAGGGAATATTAATTGTTTTCTTGATATTAAGTGAGGATATTATGTCCAACATTATCGAATCTGCCAGCGTTGATGATATTGCACTCTATCTCCAGCGCGAAGATGGCATAGATGCACAGAACGCGCATCAGGAAGCGCAACATATTATTGATGGCTTTCATGACATGATGGCAAAAGGGATCATTAAAGGTTGGTACTTCAATGAACAAGGTCATCTCGAGTTATTACCCAGCGATAATGCGCTTAAAATCATTGCCAACAGGAAGTGAGAAGTGAGGTAGTTTGGGGATAGGCTGCTTTGCAATTTGCATCAGGGGTTTGCAATATGAAAATAAGCGCATTGCTTACTCATCAATTGAGACGCTCAATTTCAGCACGTTAGCGGTATGACACTTTCGGCATCACATTTGCAATATCCATGCTACCAGACACTGATAGTGACGAATGGAGCTGTGTATGACGCAATCAATACCGCTACTTTTTCAAAAACGCCATGTATTGCCTACAGGCAGAATGCCTATTCGTATAGCTCCCGGCTCACAAACAGCAGCATTTAAAGTGGCTTTGTCGTCAACCGATGGCTTTGGTGTCTGTATGCTTGATGAAAACAACCCTGGTCAGCATTTTTTCCACATTGGTACCCGCGTCACTGTGGAAGATTTTGACACATCAACACAGGATGGCTCCCTCATCGTTACCGTCTACGGGCACGACAATTTCCGCATTAAGTCATTGACGCAAGATAACAAGGGGGTGTTTTCTGCTGAATACCGGACAATACCTCAATGGGCAGAAATCAAACTCCATAATAACCAGCGATTGCTGGCAGTGAAATTGCGAATTATGTTCGAGAAATACCCGGAACTCGACCGTTTACATCAAGCCAAAGAGTTCAACAATTTAAGCTGGTTATGTCAGCGCTGGTTAGAACTTTTGCCGGTACCTGCCTGTGAAAAACAAGCACTACTTAATACCCCAAATTGTCTGGATACCTGCGATTATTTAATGAGTATGATGCAAGAGCCTCACTAATGTTTGGGTGTGCAGCCCCCCCAAAAACGTGACAGTAATAGCATATCCCCAGCGAAATCTTGTATTCATTTTGTTGCTTTGTATACTCTATACAACAATCAAGATCGCAAAAATATGCAAATAAAATCATGACAAATACAAAGACTGAAATTAATACCAAGATCGTTGCTATCGGTGGTGGTCATGGCTTGGGCCGCATGCTCTCCTCACTGTCTGATTATGGCTCCCATGTTACCGGGATTGTCACCACTACAGATAACGGCGGTTCTACAGGTCGTATTCGTGCTTGTCAGGGTGGAATCGCATGGGGTGATACCCGTAATTGCATTAACCAATTGATCACAGAGCCCTCTGTCGGTTCGATGATTTTCGAGTACCGCTTCCGCGGCAATGGCGAACTCAATGGGCATAATCTGGGTAATTTGATGCTTACCGCACTCGATAATCTCTGCATCCGCCCCTTAGAAGCGATTAATCTTATCCGGGACATGCTGAAAGTCGAACCCCATATCATCCCAATGTCTGAGCACCCGGCCGACCTATCAGCGTTGACGCTGGCTGGCGAGATTATTTGCGGGGAAACCAGTGTCGATGAACTGGAGGAAGTCCCTCAACGACTTTATATTGAGCCAGCGGTTCCCGCCACGAAAGAAACGGTGACGGCGATTAAAGAGGCCAATATCATCTTGTTAGGGCCTGGCAGTTTTCTAACCAGTATTATGCCGCCTTTATTACTCAAAGACATTGGTTCAGCGTTAAAAGAGAGCCAGGCCAAAATCGTATTTATAACCAATCTGGATAAAGAGAAAGGTCCTGCCGGACAGATGTCTCTTAGCAGTATGCTGCATTGGTGTGAACGGGCAATGCAGGGGCGCCACATTGATGCCATTATTACCGATCAACCCTGGCCAGAACTTGCTCCAAGGTATGAACAGCTGATTGAAGATTTAGCATCGAGCAATCATGAATGGCGCCATGACCGAATGAAATTAAAGCATTCGATTGATAAACTGATCGTTACAGGCTAATTGCTTATACTCGCGTGCCATGCCCTTAACCATTTGTGTTAATTCCGGCAAATGATCCACCATCCATTCATTTTGCCCTTGTCTCACACGCGATTCACATTCTTGAGCCATTTCAGCTAAACTGTCAGCCCCAAAGCTGGCAGCGCTACTTTTAATGGCATGGCTGATCTCCCCGACCTGATTGACCGATGGTTGATCAGATAACTGGCGTAAGTACTGCTCTAGCTCATCACTAAACACATTAAGTAAGAGTATGACCGTTTCTTCACCGACTTCTTCTGCCAGTCGTTTGATGGTTACTGCATTAATACTCTTTACCATTTATTTGATCTCCCTGTTTCAACCTGTTGTTTCCTGCCAGGTTTGTAATTTTCTGTATATGGTTGAAGGACTAACTTCCAGTAAACCTGCAGCACGCGGAATGTTTCCATTACAGACATTAATTGCAGCCTGAATCGCACGTTTTTCAACCACCCAAAGCGGCTCAATCATCGATCGCCGACTTTGTTCAATATGTAAATTTGCACCAAGTTCGATTGGACGATTTTGAATATCTGGTGAACTATTTATGGAAGATGCAATTTCAACGCCAGCTATACTGTTTATCGGCGGTGGAACCATTTGCAAAGTCACTTCTTCGCCCGCATTTAATACCACTATATTCCGGATGACATTCTGCAACTCTCGTACATTGCCAGGCCAGGAGTGTGATTTAAGTAACGCAATAACATCTGGCGAAAAGCGACTGAAGTTTTTTCCTTCTTCCATCGACATTAAAGCCAGTAAAGCATGGGCAATTTCAATCATGTCATCACTGCGATCACGCAAAGGCGGCAGTTCAATAGGAATAACGTGTAACCTATAATACAAGTCTTCCCGAAAGCGCCCTTCTTGCACTTCCACCCAGGGGTTTCGGTTCGTCGCACAAACAAAACGAACATCGACCGTGCTGGTTTTTGAAGAGCCCACTTTCTGATAAGTGCCGGTCTGAATAAAACGCAGCAACTTACTTTGTAAATCTAAGTCCATTTCGCAAAGTTCATCGAGGAACAATGTTCCCTGATGGGCAAGCTCTACCGCTCCCTGACGCTCAGTTGAAGCCCCGGTAAATGCCCCTTTCACATGGCCGAACAACTCACTTTCAATCAACTCTTTTGGAATTGCGGCACAGTTTAAGGCTATGAAAGGTTTGTCATTTCGTGGACTGGCAGCGTGAACAGCCTCAGCACAAACTTCTTTGCCGGTGCCGCTTTCTCCGGTAACAAATACCGTCGCTTTACTTGCCGCCGCTGATTCGATCACACGATATACCGCTTGCATCGGAATACTGTTGCCAATGAACCCTTGATATTGCGCGCCACCTTGCTTGGATTGAGAAGCTTCCTGCGTTTGGCAGCCTTCCTTCAAAACATTGTTAACGGTAATACGCAGCCGATCAGCTTCACAAGGTTTGATTAAAAAATCCTGAGCGCCATATCTCATGGCTTCAACGGCAACATCAATCGATCCATGAGCTGTCATTATCACGACAGGAAGGTTGCCATGCTCACGCCGAACCGCTTCCAGCACTTCCATGCCCGTCATGTCGGGCAAGCGTAAATCAAGAAGGATCAGATCAGGAACAATATCCTGAATGAAGCAGAGTGCTTCTCTTCCCGTGCCGACGATATTGACACTAAGCCCCAGAGGGTTGAGGTAAGATTTATACAACGCCGCAACAGAGGCGGTGTCTTCTACCATCAATACTTGCCGTTGTTTTGCCCTGCTTTCCATTGCCACCCCAGACCTAAGTTCCATGAACCCATTTTAATCAATACAAGTAATTATATTGCCACGATTTTTCATTCGTTCACCGTCTCACTATGAATCGCATAACGGTTTGCAAAATGCGAATAACAACTCCAGTTTAGCAAATAAATATGACAAAAATATCTTTATCATAGGTAAAAAGTACAAATCATTATCGCAAAAAAAGTTGGCACGATGCCTGCATTATATAAATTGACTCTGAATGAAGAGTCAACCTAGCCAACTGACGTTGTTTGTGGATTTTTTTCACTAAAACAATGAAGCCAACCGAAATATTTATCGGTTGGTTTTTTTTTACCTGAAAATCAGTGAAGGGACGAGCTAATACTCTTTCACATAAACTATGAATAGTTGAAGCTCCCAAACTTGTCATCCCGGAATAGAGGAACGAGATATCCGGGATCCAGTTCTAACCATGCACTCCTTAGATTCCGTATAAGTTCGTGCCTCACTTTACGGAATGACGATGTTTGGTAACTGAACTCGTCAAAACATCTGTGATGAAGTACTAGTCGCTTAGCTGTTTACAATAAACTGCTGTCGGAGAGTATGGATCTTGTCACGGGTTTCGGCGGCTTTTTCAAACTCTAAGTTCTGCGCCAAATCATACATTTCAGTTTCCAGCTTCTGAATTTCCGTTTCCAGTTGCTGCGGTGACATGCTGGTGTAAGTTCCCTTGCTTTCTGCAACCCTGTTTAGCTGGGCTGCTTTATTGCTCCTTGAGCGAGAACTTGGCTTACCCAGCTCCAGGATATCACCCACTTTTTTATTCAGCGCCTGAGGCACGATGCCACGTTCCTCATTATAGGCATGCTGTTTTTCACGGCGGCGGTTGGTTTCATTGATCGCTCGCTCCATCGAGCCCGTGATTTTGGCGCCATATAAAATAGCACGCCCTTCCAGGTTACGAGCCGCACGGCCAATAGTCTGGATCAACGAACGTTCAGAACGTAAGAAACCTTCTTTGTCGGCATCAAGTATCGCCACCAGCGACACTTCAGGCATATCCAGGCCTTCTCGTAACAAGTTGATCCCAACCAGAACATCAAATTCACCGAGACGCAAATCGCGAATGATCTCCACCCGCTCAACCGTATCAATATCGGAGTGAAGATAGCGCACCTTAACGCCATGTTCAGCCAGGTATTCCGTTAAGTCTTCCGCCATGCGTTTCGTCAGCGTCGTAACCAGAACACGCTCCCCTTTCGCTTCACGAATATGAATTTCTGACAATAGGTCATCAACCTGTGTGGCAACCGGCCGAACCTCGATGATCGGATCGAGCAGTCCTGTCGGACGCACAACCTGCTCAGCTATATCACCACCGGATTGTTCGATTTCATATTTACCCGGCGTGGCAGACACATAAATGGTTTGTGGGGCTAATGATTCGAATTCTTCAAACTTCATCGGACGATTATCCAATGCTGAAGGTAGACGGAAACCGTATTCGACAAGGTTTTCCTTTCGAGAGCGATCACCACGATACATAGCACCAATCTGCGATACCGTGACATGAGATTCGTCGATAATTAGCAGGCCGTCGGCGGGCAGATAATCAAATAACGTCGGAGGCGGCTCACCCTCGGCACGTCCACTGAGGTAACGAGAATAGTTTTCGATCCCTGAGCAAAAGCCCAGTTCGTTCATCATTTCAATATCAAATTGAGTACGCTGGGCAATACGCTGCTCTTCGACCAATTTATTATTATCCATTAATTGTTTACGGCGTATTACCAGCTCATCTTTGATCTTATCGATCGCTTCCAGTATTTTTTCGCGCGGGGTGACATAGTGGGTCTTCGGATAAATCGTACAACGAGGTAAATCGCGTTGCTGAACCGCACCGGTCAGCGGATCAAAAACACTAATACAATCAACTTCATCATCAAACAGCTCAATGCGAATCGCATCATGCTCAGATTCTGCCGGGAAGACATCGATCACTTCACCCCGAACACGGAAAGTACCGCGCTCAAATGCCATATCGTTCCGCTTGTATTGCAGTTCGGCTAAACGACGCAGAATATCACGCTGATCAAGCATATCGCCACGGCGAACATGCAACATCATTTTTAGGTAGGAGTCTGGATCACCCAGGCCATAAATCGCTGATACCGAAGCAATGATGATCACATCACGACGCTCCATCAGCGCTTTAGTCGCCGACAACCGCATCTGCTCAATATGTGCATTCACCGACGCATCTTTTTCGATAAAGGTATCCGTCGTCGGCACATACGCTTCAGGCTGGTAATAGTCATAGTAGGAAACGAAATATTCCACCGCATTATCAGGAAAAAATTCTTTCATTTCCCCATATAGCTGCGCTGCCAGCGTCTTGTTAGGCGCCATTATGAATGTGGGACGATTTGCTTTCGCAATCACATTCGCCACAGTAAAAGTTTTACCTGAACCAGTTACCCCTAACAGTGTTTGATGAGCAAGGCCAGCATCTAACCCATCAAGTAGTTGATTGATCGCAGTAGGCTGATCACCCGACGGTGAAAAATGAGAAGACAGTTCGAACACTTTGCTCATGCTTAGTTTCCGTTGGAGGGGAAGACAATACTCAGTTAGCTATTTTGCTACTGTGAGCAAGCATGTCAATAAACGAACAGAGATTCTCCGGATGAAGTTCTGAACTATATACAGGTAGATCCTTCTTCGGTCGACAGCCAGTAACAAGCATATCGTTAACTAACAAGTGATGATTACTTGGGTAGTTAGCGGCTGACGAAAAAAGCCCAGATAACCTATCTGGGCTTTTTTATACCCTTTTCACTCAGATATCGGGTTCTAAATGCGAATAAATAATAAGAAAATGAAAAGTAGGGATTGATCAAATTTTTCCATAGGCGTATTATCACCGCCCACGGAGTTAATCACTCCCAGAAAGATTAGAAAAACCGTCTTGCAAATGCAGCATAAAATTCCTTTTCATCATAACTATTGATGAGAATCATCCACAGCTTTTTCAGATCTTGATTTGAATCAATTCACAGTTATCTTTGTTCAAAATATAGTCTAAAGCATTTATTCTAATATCTTCGTAACATCTCTTCTTTGCTATTAATTCCTATTTAATAACAAATGCTTATGCTCATGATTTCACACTAGGCAGGTCAAGACTGATCAACTCTTCCTTTATACATATTACGTTTTTCTAACATCCATCAACACAGTTATCCACAGTTTCCGTGGATAACTAACTAAAGCCCCTGTCAGTTCTAGCCCCAAGAAGATCAAGTGTTTTTTGATGTAATATTTTACAACCAATTAATGACGAGTGATTACTCTTGAGAAAGCGCTCTTCATGCAATAAAGCAGTGACACAAGCACAAAAAAGTCCTATTCGAAGATGAATCTTTTATGTAACTCTCTTTGCTGAACTTGAGTGGAAGGCACCTATTGCCTTGACTCATTGATTGAGCAGATTAGTTCTTTATCAATGAAGCCAAACAGTCGTCATCCCAGAAACCGCCAGACAGTGGACTTACAAACTTGCTCAAGACTTATCTGGCGGTTATCAGGGATCCATTTGCGGTGAAATTTAAAGGCCTTACATTCCGATCGGGTTCTTCATGGCTGGCGGGATCTGTGACAATTATGGCAAAGCAGTAATCATCAGGTACAAAAAAGCCCCATCCGAAGATGAGGCTTTTAATGTGGCTCCCCTTGCTGGACTCGAACCAGCGACATACGGATTAACAGTCCGCCGTTCTACCAACTGAACTAAAGGGGAATTATCTCTGTGCTTTAGCGCATATAATCATGCTATCTGCGATAAGGCTAAATTTGGCTCCCCTTGCTGGACTTGAACCAGCGACATACGGATTAACAGTCCGCCGTTCTACCAACTGAACTAAAGGGGAATCACTCTGTTTACGAGGCTGATATTAGCTAGGCTCCTAAAATGTGTCAACCATAAATCTTTCAAAAAATAACCGACCGGCGACACTTTCAACACTTTGTTGTTTGCTTAATCACCGATACCAATCAACAACTGTCTCCCCCTTAATATTCACTGCCATTTGTTACTGCACGCTCATGGCTTTCAGAAGGTCAGGTGGGGTATTGATAAGCGAATTAAAACCTTATCCCCACCATTAGTACGCTGAACCATTGATAAAAAGACCATCAATAACGAAAAACCCTGCTTCAGAGGAGTTGTTATAGCCTGAACAAAGGATGATAATATGCAGATCCCTTTCAATCATAATTAAGATGGTATGACTGAATACCTGCTACTACTCGTAGGTACAGTGTTGGTTAACAACTTTGTACTGGTGAAATTTTTAGGCTTGTGCCCTTTCATGGGGGTATCAAAGAAACTGGAAACTGCAATTGGTATGGGGTTAGCAACCACATTTGTGCTGACTCTCGCTTCTGTGTGCGCTTATCTGGTTGAAGCCTATATTCTGGTGCCTTTAGGCATTCAATACTTACGCACCCTCAGCTTCATTCTGGTGATCGCTGTCGTAGTACAGTTCACAGAGATGGTGGTACACAAAACCAGCCCTACTCTCTATCGTTTACTCGGGATTTTCCTCCCTCTTATCACCACCAACTGCGCGGTGTTAGGCGTTGCCCTGTTAAACATTAACGAACGTCATAACTTCATTGAGTCGGTTATTTACGGTTTCGGTGCGGCTGTCGGATTCTCTCTGGTGCTCGTTCTGTTTGCCTCTATGCGTGAGCGAATTGCGGCTGCCGATGTGCCTGAACCCTTTAAAGGTGCCTCAATCGCCATGATTACCGCAGGGCTGATGTCTCTTGCCTTTATGGGCTTTACTGGATTGGTGAAAGTGTAAGATGAGCGGAATTTTAATTGCAGTGATTGCAATCGCCGTTTTAGCCGCAATTTTTGGTCTTATTCTCGGCTTTGCTTCTATTCGTTTCAAAGTCGAAGCGGATCCTATTGTTGAGCAAATCAATGCAATCCTGCCCCAAACCCAATGTGGCCAGTGCGGTTACCCGGGTTGTCGTCCCTATGCAGAAGCCATTGCAAATGGTGATGAAATAAATAAGTGTCCTCCGGGTGGTCAGGCAACAATCGAAAAACTGGCCGATCTAATGGGAGTTGAAGTTCAGGATTCGGCACATAACGAAGATAAAGGACTGAAAAAAGTCGCCTTTATTCACGAAGACATGTGTATTGGCTGTACTAAATGTATTCAAGCATGTCCTGTCGACGCCATTGTTGGTGGCACAAAAGCACTACATACAGTCATTAAAGAGGAATGTACCGGTTGTGATCTTTGTGTCTCACCTTGCCCTACTGACTGTATTGAAATGGTGCCGGTTGAAACCACACCGGAAAGCTGGAAGTGGGATCTAAATAAGATCCCTGTTGTTAACATTCCTGCAGAAACTAGCGCCAACAAGGTAGAGTAACCATGCTGTCAATCATAGAACAATTAAAACAAGGCCAGTTATGGGACTTCCCGGGGGGTATCCACCCGCCGGAGCAAAAAAACCTGTCAAATCAATCTGAAATATCAGAAGTCATCATTCCTGATGAGTTGGTACTTCCCCTCAAACAGCATATCGGTGCTGTGGGTGATATTTTAGTTTCAGCTGGCGACAAAGTTGTAAAAGGTCAGCCGCTGACACACGCTGATGTGGCATTGAGTGTACCGATCCATGCACCGACATCCGGTACAGTCAAAGCGGTGGAAGCACGTACCATTGCCCACCCTTCCGGCTTGGCTGATTTATGTATCATCATTGAGCCTGATGATGAAGATCGCTGGGGTGAACGAAAAACTATCAGCAACTATAACGATATAGAAGCTGCCGATCTGATTGAGCATATTCGCCTGAGTGGTATTGCCGGTATGGGCGGTGCAGGCTTCCCTGCCGGACGAAAACTGCAAAGTGGTTTAGGTAAAACAGATCTGCTTATTATCAATGCCGCCGAATGTGAACCTTATATCACCGCTGATGACCGTCTGATGCAGGATTATGCTGCCGAAGTGATCGAAGGCGTTCGTATTATTCGCTACATTCTGAAACCGGCACTGACGGTTATCGGCATTGAAGATAACAAGCCCGAGGCGATCAACGCCCTGAAGCGCTCTGTCTCTGAAGACGATGGTATCTTGATCCGCGTGATACCAACCAAGTACCCGTCCGGTGGTGAAAAGCAGCTGATCAAAGTACTGACCGGTAAAGAAGTACCGCAAAAAGGCATTCCTGCCGATATTGGCATCATGATGCAGAACGTCGGTACTGTTCATGCGATTAAACGCGCTGTTATTAATGGTGAACCACTGATCCAACGCGTGGTCACTTTAACCGGCAACACCTTTAAGCAACCGGGTAATGCCTGGGTGCTATTAGGAACACCCGTTAACTTTCTGCTGAATCAATTCGGGCATAAAGCCGATAAGAAACTGCCGCGCGTCATCATGGGCGGCCCGATGATGGGTTTTACACTGCCACATTGTGATGTGCCAATAACCAAAACAGCCAACTGCATTCTTGCGCCGACCCGTAAAGAAATTTCACCAGCCAATCACGAGCTGGCATGTATTCGTTGTTCCGCATGTGCTGAAGCGTGCCCGGTTTCACTGCTGCCGCAACAATTGCAATGGTATGCAAAAGATCAAGATTTCGCCAAGTGCGAAGAATATAACTTATTCGACTGTATTGAATGCGGTGCTTGCGCCTATGTCTGCCCAAGTGAGATCCCGCTGGTTCAGTACTATCGCCAGGCAAAAGCTGAAATTCGAACCCGTAAACAAGATGAAGCTAATGCCGAGCGAGCAAAACAGCGTTATGAAGCCAAAACTGCGCGTATGGAGCGAGATAAGGCTGAACGCGAAAATCGCTTTAAGAAAGCGGCAGATGATCGTCGTAAAGATGTGGCAAGCGCCGGTGGTGATGACGCCGTTGCCGCTGCAATTGCACGGGTAAAAGCCAAGCAAGCAGCATCGGCCAGTGCCGAGAAGAAACCAGCCGTCGCCGCGGCAATTGCCCGTGCTAAGGCGAAGCAGGCATCGGCAGCACAAGCTACTGCAGCCACGTCTGATGGCTCTTTAGTAGATACTTCTTTACCCGATAGCTCCTTACCTGATAACCGGGAAATGGCGAAGCTTCGTGAAGAACGTAAGCGCCTGGCTCGCGAGCGTAAAGCTGCTCAGCAGGCTCAGACTGAAACAGCTGATGTGACCGATACGGCTGATGTCGATCCCAAAAAAGCCGCTGTCGCTGCTGCCGTCGCCCGTGCCAAAGCGCGAAAAGCGGCTAAGCAGGCAGCTCAGGCGGAAACAGCTGATGTGACTGACACGGCTGACGTCGATCCCAAAAAAGCCGCTGTCGCTGCTGCCGTCGCCCGTGCTAAAGCACGTAAAGCCGCCCAGCAGACAGAGCAAGCCCAGACTGAAACAGCTGATGAGACCGACGCTGCTGATGTCGATCCCAAGAAAGCCGCAGTCGCTGCTGCCATCGCCCGTGCCAAAGCGCGAAAAGCTGCTCAGCAGGCAGAACAGGCTCAGACTGAAACGGCCGATGTGACCGACAAGGCTGAACTCGATCCCAAAAAAGCCGCTGTCGCTGCTGCCGTCGCCCGTGCTAAAGCGCGAAAAGCTGCCCAACAGGCAGCAAAAGAAGCTCAACAGAATAACGAGGAAAACTAAACCGTGGCTTTTAATATTGCCAGCTCACCCCACACGCATAGCCGTCGCAGTACAAGCGACATCATGCGAACTGTAATTTTATGCACCGCATTAGGCGTTGCTGCACAATGGTTCTTTTTTGGCTGGGGAACATTAATTCAGATCCTTTTGGCCTCTGTTGTCGCGGTGACTTCTGAAGCCGCTATCATGAGATTCAGAAAACGCCCGGCTCTGCCATACATTAGAGATAACAGTGCATTGCTGACAGGCGTGTTACTGGGCATATCGATCCCGCCACTGGCACCATGGTGGATCACAGTCATTGGTGTGGTGTTTGCCATCGTCATTGCCAAACACCTCTATGGCGGATTAGGCCAGAACTTATTTAACCCCGCGATGGTGGCTTATGTGGTTCTGCTGATCTCTTTCCCCGTACAGATGACAACCTGGCTGCCGCCATTATCATTAAGTGCAGAATCTGCAACACTGACTGACAGCCTGTTGGCGATTTTCACTGGCTTTACCCAAGATGGTTTTAGTGTTCATCAACTACGTTTATCGGTTGATGGCGTAACCATGGCGACCCCTTTAGATACGCTGAAAACATCATTGACCACAGGACTGACAACTACTGAAGCAATGGCAAAACCTGTATTTGGCACCATTGCAGGCGTTGGCTGGGAATGGATAAACCTGGGTTTCTTACTCGGCGGGTTAATCATGCTGAAAATGCGGGTGATCCAATGGCATATTCCTGCCGGTATGTTGGGTGCGCTCTTTGTGATCAGCAGCGTCGCATTTCTGCTTAACCCAGATGGTACGGCATCACCTCTTTTTCACCTGCTCTCAGGAGCAACCATGCTAGGTGCTTTTTTCATTGCCACTGATCCTGTATCGGCATCAACCACAATAAAAGGTCGTATTATTTTTGGCGCGCTGATTGGTGTGCTGATATATCTGATCCGTACCTGGGGCGGCTTCCCTGATGGTGTTGCTTTCAGTGTGTTACTGGCGAACATGTGTGTCCCTTTAATTGATTACTACACTCGCCCTCGTACATACGGCCATTCCTAGGAGCGCACGATCATGCTAAATGCAATGAAGAAAAACAGTGGTGTGCTGGCCATTTTTGCGCTGCTCGCAACCTCCTTGGTTTCTGTCACACATTTGCTGACTAAAGATAAGATCATAGAGCAGCAGCAAAAAGAACTGCTCAAAGTACTGAATCAGGTAATACCTGCGCAGAGCCATGACAATGAGCTACACAAAAACTGCACGGCAATCACCAACGAGCAATACTTAGGTACTTCAGCACCAATGCCGGCTTACATCGCAGAAAAAGCCAATGAGCCAACCGGTGTCGCCATTGAAGCTATTGCTCCGGATGGTTATAACGGTGCAATCAAGATCGTTGTTGGTCTGGATATGAAAGGCTTTGTCACTGGCGTTCGTGTGCTGAGCCATCAGGAAACGCCGGGGCTCGGTGATAAAATCGATACCCGAGTGACAGACTGGATCTACAGCTTTACCGGTCAAAAGGTACAAGGCGAAAAAGATCCTGCCTGGGCGGTACGTAAAGATGGCGGTAACTTCGACCAGTTTACCGGCGCAACGATCACACCGCGTGCGATTGTGAAAGCCGTTAAAAATGTATCACTGTATTTTGAACGCCATCAACAGGAACTCCTTAATCAACCTCTGAATTGTCAAGGTGAATCATGAGCCTGAATAAAGAACTGATGAAAAATGGCCTGTGGAAAAATAATCCGGCCATTGTTCAACTACTGGGCTTATGCCCCCTGCTGGCAGTGTCTGCCACCGTCACCAATGCATTAGGCTTAGGTCTGGCAACAACTGCCGTATTAGTCGGATCCAACCTTATTGTGTCGCTGGTACGCCAGTGGGTACCCTCAGAAGTCCGCATTCCCATTTTCGTCATGATCATTGCGTCTCTGGTTACCTGTGTTCAATTATTAATGAATGCCTTTACCTATGGCCTTTATCAGTCCTTAGGCATTTTCATTCCACTTATTGTAACCAACTGCATCATCATTGGCCGTGCAGAATCTTTTGCATCCAAAAATGATCCTCTTCCAGCAACGCTTGATGGCTTATGGATGGGACTTGGTATGACTTCTGCGCTGGTTGCGCTAGGTGCAATGCGGGAAATTTTAGGTAACGGCACGTTGTTTGATGGTGCTGATCGTCTGCTTGGAGACTGGGCCGCATCTCTGCGCATTGAAGTCTTCAGCTTTGACAGTAGTTTCCTGTTAGCCATGCTGCCACCCGGTGCCTTTATCGGTGTGGGCTTTATGATTGCCCTGAAAAACGTTATCGATAAGAAACGCGAGCAGAAAACAGCAGCGGCTGAGAAAAAAACCACGATTGAGCGTGTACGTATTACATCTGCCAACTAAGAGCAGAGTATTTATCTCGGATCTGCAGACATTTAAAAACGGGCAAGCTCAACCTTCGACACCAGCTTAAGTGTCTGCAGATCCGGTCAGTCAGGAAGCCATATATACTATGAACAACGACAAACGTGTTCAGATCCTTGAACGCCTTCGAGCAGAAAATCCCCACCCGGAAACCGAGCTAAAATGGAGCTCGCCATTTGAACTGCTGATCTCGGTACTACTGTCCGCTCAGGCGACAGATGTCAGTGTCAACAAGGCAACAGACAAACTCTACCCGATTGCAAATACGCCCCAAGCCATCTTTGATTTGGGGGTTGATGGCATCAAGGAATACATCAAGACTATCGGTTTGTTCAATTCAAAAGCCGAGAACGTTATTAAAACCTGCAAAATTTTGCTGGAAAAACACGGTGGTGAAATACCGGAAAACCGTGAAGCGCTTGAAGCCTTACCCGGTGTTGGCCGTAAAACGGCGAATGTGGTGCTGAATACCGCCTTTGGCTGGCCGACTATCGCCGTCGATACCCATATCTTCCGGGTATCAAACCGTACCAAATTTGCCATGGGCAAAAACGTTGATCAGGTTGAAGAAAAGTTACTCAAAGTAGTTCCCAAAGAATTTAAAGTCGATGTCCACCATTGGTTGATCCTTCATGGTCGCTACACCTGTATAGCCCGTAAGCCACGCTGCGGTAGCTGTATCATTGAAGACCTTTGTGAGTTCGAAGAAAAAGTATATCCGGACGAGTAATACCAATCGATATAGCTCTAGCGGTTTAATCGATAATTTTAATAACATCACAAACAGGCGAAAGCCCTGAACATTGGAGAGCCTTATGGCAAACGGACGTATTCTTCACACTATGCTAAGGGTTGGCGATCTTGACCGCTCTATTCAATTTTATACTGATGTAATGGGGATGGAACTGCTTCGTAAGCGTGATAACGAAGCTTACAAATACACGTTGGCTTTTGTCGGTTATGGTGATGAAACACAAGGTGCCGTGATTGAACTGACTTATAACTGGGGAACGACAGAATACGACATGGGTAATGCTTTCGGCCACATTGCGATTGGAGTTGAAGATGTCTATGCCACCTGCGCCGCCATCAAAGCATCCGGTGGTAATGTCACCCGAGAACCGGGACCGGTGAAAGGCGGAACAACGCATATCGCTTTTGTTCGCGATCCAGATGGCTACCAAATCGAACTGATCCAGCGAGCATAGATAGCAGGTTCGAGAGACTAGAAAACTAGATACTAGTACCTAAACACAGTGAAGATGATTGATTGAAACGGTCAAAGTCCGTCATCCCAGAAACCGTCAAACACTGAGCTTGCAGGCTTTCTCAAAACTCACCTGGCGGTTATCAGGGATCCATCATGCACTGAAGGTTCAGTGGACTGTGGATCCCCGATAATCGCTACTGTAAATACAATCGATAATGAAAAGATCAGCATTAAGCGATTTCGAGGATGACGACGATTTGGCTTCATCGATAAAAAACTAATCTGTTCAATCAATCATAATTAATGAGTCAAGGTACTAGATAATACTCGAACCATCCACATCAGTTCTAAATTATTGTTCTGCCTAACGAAATCACAACACGCCGGTTTTTATTACGACCGATAGGTGTTGAATTATCAGCAATCGGGCGGCGCTTGCCATAAGCCTCAACCTGAATCCGGTTTTCCGGCAAGCCCATCGACATAAAGTATTCTTCTAATTTCTTCGCCCGGCGTTCAGACAAGTTCTGATTCACATTTTTCCCGCCATGTGAATCGGTATAAGTGGCAAGCAACACTAAATCAATATCATCACTGTAACGAACAAAGTCCGTGATTTGTGCCAATCGCTTCTGTGACGCCTTGTTCAGCTCATCACTATCACTGTCATAATGCAGTACCGTAAAGGCGATATCTTCAAAGCTATAAGGCAACAAGTTATCCAGGCACTGACTGAACTGCTGATATGGCGTTTGGAAAGATACCGCAGCAAGCGAAACTTCTATCATTTTGTTTCGGTGCTGCCAGTCTTTATAACTAAAAGTAGGATAGCGGCCACTTTCCAACTCACTCAACATCGCCCAGGCCATCTGGCCTCCGACATAACCATCGAATTGTTTAAAAAACGTCAATCGGGTAATCGGCTCTGCGGCGTCGCCAGGCATCCAGCGAGCTGGCATAGATATCAGGTTAACATCGCGTGTTTCACCCATTGGACGGCGCATTTTTAATTCAAAATCAAGGTTGATTTTCTTTCCGGCCCTGGAGGTAAATTGCGCTTCTCCGTAGCTCGGAATGGCATGGATCATCCGGCATTCTAATGGCGTATCAACAGCGACCTTCCAGCTCGATTGCGCCGGCGTTGCCACATATTGTTTCGTTGCCTGCGCAGGAAGACTCATCATCAAGCCCGCCAGCATCGAGGCATTCAACCATGCCATTTTTGAAAAATTGTTCATACCATTCCAACTACGTCGATCGTAATGCTACCTATTGTATCGAATCCTCACAGAAAATCTTTAGCCGCCTTTGTATCGACATTTCCTGTCTGAAGGTTTAGCTCCGTTTCTGAATCTGACATAATGCCCGCCTACTTTATATCGACAGCAGTGTTATGAGCGAAGATAACGAACTAAATACATTAAAAAGTCGCTTTCGCGGCTATTTCCCCGTGGTCATTGACGTTGAAACTGCAGGTTTTAATGCCAAAACGGATGCACTACTTGAGATCTGTGCCGTCACCCTGAAAATGGATGAAGATGGTTGGTTAAAGCCCGCCACCACCATTCATTTCCACGTTTCGCCATTTGAAGGCGCGATCTTAAATAAAGAAGCATTAGAATTTAATGGTATTCGTGACCCCTTCAGCGCACTTCGTGGCGCTGTGTCTGAAGAGACCGCTTTAAAAGAGATCTTTAAGAAGATCCGCAAAGAACAGAAAACAGCAGATTGCTCGCGTGCCATTATGGTGGCACACAACGCAAACTTCGATCATAGCTTTGTGATGGAAGCCTCCGGGCGAGCGAAATTAAAACGCAATCCATTTCATCCATTCGCAACCTTTGATACTGCAGCATTAAGCGGTCTTGCCTTTGGTCAAACAGTATTAGCCAAGGCTTGTAGCACGGCAGATATTCCATTTGATAATAAGGAAGCTCACTCAGCACTCTATGATACGGAAAGAACTGCTGAACTATTTTGCAAAATTGTTAACAAATGGAAAGAATTAGGTGGCTGGCCGCTTTTAGCACCTCAAGCGGAAGAAAAACCTGAGTCATAAAAAGTCAAACAAACGAACTCATCGGACCACCTCTCAAGCCCAGCATTGCTGGGCTTTTAGAATGAAGTTTCAAACTGATACCAAAAAAATAGCAGCACTTTTTTGTGAGATCGTTAACAAATAGAAAAAAATTGCTGGCAGGCCACTTTTGACACCTCAAACAGAAGAAAACGAATTGTCTTAATAATTAAACACCCAAATCTAATCAGACCTCCTACGAGCCCAGTCTTGCCGCGCTTTTAGAATGATGTTTTCAAACACCCATTTCATTTTAAACGGCCGTTTAAAACATAAAAACAAAACCCCCTCTAACTACGTGATATTCATAGCTTAAATCTGTGATTACAAGCAATTAACATTACGCTCAACCTCCTTATACTGATCCGGCATATAAATGGTTGTTTTTCCTTCATGGACTGAAGAACAAGAAGCAGAATCAAGTTGTATAATAGAGAGGCAGTATAATGTCCGTACAAATAAGATACCCCGTTCTTGCCGTAGCCGTCGCCATAACTTCACTTAATGCAAGTGGCGCAGGTTTTCAGGTATCAGAACACTCCGCTTCCGGTCTAGGCCGAGCTTTCGCTGGCGAAGCGGCAATTGCAGATAACGCAGCAGTGCTGGCCCGTAACCCCGCCGCTATGACCCTTTTCAAAACAGCTGAACTTTCTGGTGGATTAAGCATTGTCGACCCGACGGTTGATGTAGATGACAATACAAAAGATCAGTCTGCGAAAGATGTTGCCCCGATGGGCTTTATACCCGCAGCTTACTATATTCATCCGATCAATGACCGCTGGGCGGTCGGGCTGGCACTGTTTTCCAACTATGGCGTCGCAACCGAGTACCCTGCAGATTTTAATGCGGGATCATCAGCCGGTGAGACATCGCTGACAACAATTAACCTGAACCCGAATATTGCTTATCGTATTAACGATCAATTCAGTATTGGTGGTGGTGTAAGTCTTGTCTACGGTGATGCTGAGCTTGAACGTTATTATGGCTCATTGGGTCCTTTGTTCGGAAAAGCTGCGAGCGACGAAACCATCAAGATGGAAGGGGATACTGTTGAGTGGGGCTGGAACATTGCGGCTCTTTATGAAGTCAATGAGAATCACCGTTTTGGCCTGAGCTACCGTTCACAGGTTGATCTCGATTTTGAGGGCGATTTTACTGATTACTCCGGCGGAATTACCGGAACCCCCAATAATGTAGTCACCGGTAAACTACCTGTTGTTCTACCAGCCATTGCTGAATTCTCCGGCTATCACGCGCTAAATAATCAATGGGCTGTTCATTATAGCGTGCAGTGGACCCAGTACAGTAAATTTGAAGAACTGCGTGCAACAAGTGACGAATGTAACCCCGGCTATGATGGCGAAGCAGATGTTTGTCTGATGAAAGATGAGGATTATGACGATCAATTCCGCTGGGCTTTAGGCGCAACCTACATTCTAAACCCTGAGTGGACCCTACGTGCCGGTTTTGCTTTAGACGAACAAGCAGGCAAAGCGACCCTGAGTATTCCTGATACAGACCGCTACTGGTACTCAGCAGGTGCCACCTATACCTACAACCCAAATATGTCGTTTGATCTTGGTTTCACCTATCTGCGTGGTAAAGAAATCACCTTCGAAGAAGATGGCAGCTCTTTCACCTCTACAAGTGATGCGTTAATCAGCGCTGCTCAAATCAATTATAAATTCTGAAGGTGATATTCGGCGCTCAAGGCCACCACCAAACAACAGCGGAATACGGAGCCAATTAATTATGAAAAAACACATTCTTGCGGTACTTATCGCATCGACAATCGGTTTAACCGCCTGTGGCGATGAAACTGGGTTAGAAGGTAACCCAACGATCTCTTACGAATCCCACATTGCTAAAAGTTTACAAGCACCAACCAAAGTAGATTTCACCTTACTAGGTGCTGATGCCAATATACCTTTGCCTAGTTTCATGTTAATGGACACAACAGATGGCACGTTGAATATTCCTGACGGAGGTGACTCGTCACTCTCTAACCCGAAAGTTGCAATGGGAGCCGTTGATGGCTGGAGTCCTAGCCAGCCTATAATCATTCCATTTATTGGTGTAGATCTGGAACCAACAAGTGCCGCTGGTAGCGTCTACATGCTCAAAGTTGACGACCCTCGTAAAGGGGCGGACATGCAGATCTTAGAGGTATTAGATGAAGGAACCCACTTCGTTGCACAACCAAAAGGCAGCACATTATACATCCAGCCGATGAAGCCCTTAGATGAGAAAAGTAACTACATTTTTGCTGTCACCAATAAGCTCTCTGATACTCAGGGCAAATCTGTTGGCTTGTCCAGCTCTTATGCCGAGCTGAAAACAAAAATGAGAGTACAAACCATTGAGCCATTGAAAACAGCTCAGGGATTAACCTATCTTATTGAAGGGACATTTGCAGCAAAGGCAGGTGTTGATGCGGAAAGTATCATCTACTCCAGCTGGTTTACTACCGCTTCTGTCGGGGATGTACTTGATACAACCAAAACCGTCATCGCACAATCTATTGCAACGGGTAACCCTGGGAATATATGGAAAGGGGAAGCTAAACCCAAAGATCTTGATTTGAGTACCCTGTATTCGATTGTTCTTCCAGAGATTGGTGTGGATTTAGCTGATGCCATTGATGCAGATCTGATTCTTACTAATCTTGTGAAAAGTGAGGCAGATCCAAATGGAGCAGCCGCGAAGCAAGCTCTGAAAGATGCCTATGCAACCTATAAAGCTGCTGGCCTTACCATCAAGGTCTACAAAGGAACTGTCGATCTGCCTTATTTCCTAAATGATGACACCACCAACGAAGCATGGAAAAAAACACCATGGGAAAGTGCGGTACCGAGCCTGGCAAAAATCGGTAATGTGATGGAAAGTGGCACCGATGCTGATAAAGCAGCACTGGCACAATCACTGTCTGGGGTGGATATCGCCAAATTATTAACTGGTGATCCAGCAGAAATGGTTAATCTGATTGGCCTTGAAGGCAAACTGGCAGACGGTAGCCAACTGGATTCAGAGCGCCAGATCAACTGGTTCAGCCCGATACCGAAGATCAAATCGATGAAACCAGTACCGGTACTGGTATTTATGCCAGAGTCTGCTTTGATTCCGGATGATGATGGCCCTGGGGTTGTTATTTACCAACACGGTATCACTTCGGTTAAGGAAACGGCTTACCTGTTTGCTGCCAACCACATGGGCATCGCTACTCTAACAAACGGTGGTGGAGCCGTTCCTACTTCCATACCTAAGGCAGTTATTGCCATCGATCACCCACTACATGGCGAGCGGGCGCTCCTCGATAAAGATGGCAAACCTAGCATCATCACGACACCAACCACCGCTGATGTGTATATGAACCTGGAATACCTCAATGTTGCCCGGGATAATATCCGCCAGAGTATCATTGATGGTCTGGGACTACGCGCTTCCCTCACCAACATGAAACTTAAAGCTGACCCTGTACTAGGTGCAATTAACCTGTCAAAAATCAGCTTCTTTGGTCATTCATTAGGAGCAATTACAGGTATAGGAACTTATGGTTTTGGTAATCAGTCTCTTCCAGCACCTCTAACGCCGTTGGATTCATACTTTAACTTTAGCTCCGGCGCCTTTGCCAACCCTGGCGGTGGTATCCCATCGCTATTGCTTGAATCAAAAACATTCGGCCCGACAATCAAACACTCATTGCTAATAGGTGCTGAAAATGCAGCCTATGAGTCAGTCTGTGGAAGCGCTGTTGATGGCGGAGCCTGCTTCACCGGATTCTTTGATGAACTAGATACTGATACAAAAGGTGAAATTAACGGCACTCTCAGCTCATTTGCCTATGCCGCACAAACTGTACTGGATACCGTCGACCCGTATAACCTGGCGTCCAGCGTTGAAGGTCCGGTCTATGTCATGCAGGCACATCTGGATTCGGTGGTACCAAATCAAACTACAACGTTTAGTAAGATGGGCGGGACACAGCCTCTGGTGAAACAACTTAGTAACCAAGCGGGGCTTGCTAAAATCACCGTAACCCAGATGGTCGAAGTTCAGGGTATTGCTGAGTTCAACAAAAACTCAGAAGCACAACATAGCTCGGCTATCGCACCTCAGTATGTAGATGGTGATAAGAACGCGATTGACAAAACTGTTGCGGATAATGCTACCAAAGAAGCACAGACTGAGATTGCCACATTCATCGCACTAGACGGCCAAGGCGTTGTTGTCGGAGTCGAAGGCGGCGATTTAATCAACTAACTGACTGACTAAACAAAAAAGGCTAACCAACCGGCTAGCCTTTCTTTTATCTAATTAACTGAAAATTAATTACAAATCATCAGTATGCTCAGACAGGTACGCTGCAACCCCTTCCGGTGATGCATCCATACCCTCTTTACCTTTTTCCCACTGCGCCGGACACACTTCACCATTCTTTTCATGGAACTGAAGCGCGTCGACCATACGCAGCATCTCATCGATATTACGCCCAAGTGGCAGATCGTTCACAACTTGATGGCGAACCACGCCTTCTTTATCAATAAGGAAAGAACCACGGAAAGCGACACCAGCTTCTGGGTGCTCAACATCATAAGCCTGACAAATCTCATGCTTGGTATCAGCAATCAATGGATATTGCACAGCACCAATACCGCCGTCTTCAACGGCCGTATTACGCCACGCATTATGAGAGAACTGAGAGTCGATAGAAACACCAATCACCTCGACCCCTTTCGCCTGAAAATCTGCATAGCGCTTATCAAACGCAATCAATTCCGACGGGCAGACAAAGGTGAAATCGAGCGGGTAGAAAAAAATTACCGCGGGTTTGCCTTTAATGTTTTCAAACAAGTTGTAACTATCTACAATTTCACCGTTTCCAAGCACCGCAGCAGCAGTAAAATCGGGAGCTGGACGGCCTACTAATACACTCATGGTTAACTCCATTAACTATTTGCGTTTAAAACGACAGTAACAGATTGTTCTGTCTACTAATAAAGCAATATTGATTATAGACAAGCCGTGGTGAGACGACTAAGACATCAAGCGCAATGCCAATAAAATTCCGCACAGGCATCAATTTTTTCTCGACATGTCAGAAAATTTCAGCAAACTGAATGCTTTTGAGCAAAACATTCAAAAAAGACAATAAAAACGGGCAGAATAGTTACGTCACTCACATAATTAGTCAGCTTAATAAAAATTTACACATATGACACAACACAACGGATGGACCTTAGTTTTATGAACCCAGTAGTTATTTCGGTATGCGTCATGCTTGTACTCGCTCTGATGCGAGTCAATGTAGTGGTTGCGCTTACCTTCAGTGCCATTATCGGTGGCCTGCTCGGCGGAATGCCACTTGCAGAAACCGTTTCCGCCTTTGAAAGCGGCTTAGGGGGCGGTGCAACGACGGCTCTGAGTTACGCCATGCTTGGTACGTTTGCTGTGGCGATCTCTCGCTCTGGCATTACGGACGTTCTGGCACAAAAAGTCATTAAACGTATCAGCGGCCATGAAAATGCTGCCGCGGCAACAGGCGTTAAATATAGCGTTCTCATCATTTTAGTTTTACTTGCTATCTCTTCTCAGAACGTTATTCCTGTTCATATCGCGTTTATTCCGATTGTCATTCCGCCGTTACTCCATGTTTTTGCAAAATTGAAACTTGATCGCCGCCTGATCGCATGCGTGCTCACGTTCGGCCTGGTGACGCCGTATATGGTACTGCCGGTCGGTTTCGGTGGCATTTTCCTTAATAATATTCTGCTGAAAAACCTCCATGACAACGGCTTGGATGTCACTGCAAGCCAGGTTCCGGTAGCCATGATTTTACCTGCAGCGGGTATGATTTTCGGCCTGCTACTTGCGACGTTTGTAAGTTACCGAAAACCACGTGAATATTCAGAAGAAAAGATCCTGGCAAGCGAGCCGGAGCACGCTGTAATCAACATGCGCCACGTATACATTGCCGTCGGTGCTATTGTTGCAGCACTGGGTGCCCAGTTATACAGCGGTTCGATGATCATCGGCGGCCTGGTCGGCTTCATGGTTTTCACGTTTGGTGGTGTGATTAAGTGGAAAGAAACACACGATGTGTTTACCCGTGGTGTTCACATGATGGCTATGATTGGGTTTATCATGATTGCTGCCGCTGGTTTTGCGTCGGTAATGAAAGCCACTGGTGGCGTTGAAACCCTGGTCAGCTCACTGTCTGCTGTGATTGGTGACAACAAACCGCTTGCGGCCCTGCTGATGCTGATTGTCGGCCTGCTTGTCACTATGGGGATTGGCTCTTCTYTCTCGACGATCCCAATTCTGGCAACCATCTATGTACCGCTGTGTCTGACCTTTGGTTTCTCACCGATGGCAACCGTGGCACTGGTTGGTACTGCTGCGGCGTTGGGTGATGCGGGCTCACCAGCCTCTGACTCAACCTTAGGCCCTACGGCGGGTCTGAATGCCGATGGTCAACACGAGCATGTGTGGGAAACCGTTGTCCCGACCTTCCTTCACTACAACCTGCCGCTTATCGCATTTGGCTGGTTAGCATCCATGGTGCTGTAAGACTTCATAAACTAGGGTCTGTTTATCTTTCAACATAATTGCTGCTGGAGACTATTTTTTCAGCTAACAAGGCGGAAGATATGCCATGTAGTTGCCCTACTTAAATACCTGACAACGCAGTTAGATGGAAAAATAGCCCCAGCCCTTCGGGTAAAGGCTAAAAAATCTTCATACTGCGTTACTCAGAGCTCATTTAGAATACTAAACTTCTCTCTTCGTGCCTTGTCTGAAGACTTTTTAGTCTTTACAGCTGCAATGTTGAAAGATAAATAGACCCTTATACCAAAGACCGCTTCGGCGGTCTTTTTTTTCGACTGTGACTTACCAAGCAAAATATAATCAACTACGTGCACATGACGGATTAATGCACTATCTTTAATATCTACTATTGAGCTTATTTTGCCGCTTACAATCAGCAACTTACTCTCGCATCTGAACATGAATACGTTAATGGCAGGGGAAGAATTACTAGGGCCTGTTTATCTTTCAACATTGCAGCAATGATGTTGAAAGATATACAGGCCCTAACATACCCCTTTGATGGAGCCGTTATATGGACATACTCGCTCAATCGACCTACCTGATCATTGATGACAGCAATATTATCCAGAGCGCCACCCGCGCCATACTGATAAAGCTTGGCGTACCAACCAACAACATTGTCAGTACCGCGAATGCGAGAGAAGCGTTAGCTGCCTGCAGAGATCGCCAATTTAATATATTGCTTATCGATCACGATCTTGGAAGAGGCAGTACAGGACTCCAATTGCTGGAATATCTTCGCCACAAAACGCTAATCAAAGAACAAGCCTTAGTTTTTATTGTTACTGGCAACGACAGCCAGGATATTTTTTACGGCTATTCGCAATTTGAACCCGATGGTTACCTGATCAAACCAATTTGTGCAGATGATATCATTACACGTGTCTCTGCTGGTTTAGTCAGGCGCCGATTTTGTCAATCGCTGACACAGGCATTCAATCGAAACGGGCTAGCCGATGTTAAACCGTTATTTGCTACTGCACCCAATACCTCCGCATTAAAAGAAGGCATTATTTTTATTGCGACGAAACTGATCAAAAAAGAACTGTACGATGATGCCTTTCCTATGCTCTCAGGCCTGCTAAAACATCACAATTATCTGCCAGCCCAAATCATGCTAATCGAAATCATGGTAGCTAAGAAGCAATTCAAACCCGCTTTGGAGCGGATAAATGAGTTAATGGAGACGAATAAGAACAACATCCGATTGCTCAACCTCAAAGCCAATATCTGTATTACAGCAGAAATGGAGACAGAAGCGGAAAAGGCGATGCGCAGTGCATTGGCACTCAACGCCAGCAATATTGAACATTCACTCAATCTGGCCTGGCTATTTCTGTCACATGATAATATTTCACATGCAAAACCTTTGCTTTTGCAACTGGCAAGTCTGCTAACCCATTCAATGTGGGATAACTCAGGCCGGCGAGCGCTGTCGGTATGGGGAGAACTTTACGATTTACCGCAAAACGAACTTAAATCCTGGCGGGCAGAAACCGCCTGGATACGATTAAGTAATGAAAAACAGGGAGTCATCACTTCAAAGGGAGCAATCAAAGCGATACGTACTTTGCACCTTCTGCGTTTAGATTATCCTGATAAAGCTAAAGAAATCCTTTCTTCCATCATCGACAGTGAAATCACTGATGTTGAAACGGGCTATCTGATTTGCCGAGCCTATCTGGATTTAGGGTTGCTTGAAAAATTCACCCAACTTAGCGAGTCAATCATTGCAGAGTTAGCTCTGAAAGACACATCGCTTTCTCAGTTGCAAACTTTCGCTATCAGGAAGCTTAAAAGGAATGAAACGCAGTTATTATCAGCCACCAGCTGAGCGCTAGTTTTCAGAGGACTATAAACAATGTCGATGACAAATCGGGGTTATCTATGGCTACAATAATTATCTTGTTAACGCTGTTACTCATTGCCATCATCATCTGGTGGAGCCGCACTATGGCAATGAAAAATGCCAGGCTTCGTCTAAACAATTTAGCCAATATTGAAGCAGACTCTGTTGATACCAAAACCGATGAGTTCGCTGACTTATTCGGTGCCATTGATGAAAAGCTCAACGAAGAAAATTCAGAAGCAATACTCACGACCGGTGAGTTCCCCTGCCAACGGCCAACTGAGAATGGCTCACAGCCTTGTCACCAGAGATCGTCGGATACAGCTAAAACAATAGATACCGACCGACTGATAATGCTGTTTGAAGATAAGAACATGGTCAATGAATTAATCCATGATTTTATCAACAGCCACCAGCAAGACATGGCCCTGTTAGAACAATCTATCAAGCAGGGAAACCTGACAGAAATGAGGTCCATAGCCCATCGTATGAAAGGAGTCGCCAGGACGATGGAATGCGACCAACTGGCAGATCTGCTAGAGCAAATAGAAAAAGCAATAAGAGAAGAAAAGCTTACCTCTGATGCCTATTCAATCAAAACAATTCAAGCACTGACCCAGCAAATGCTTACCGAACATCACCATGAACGTCTATAGCTTGATACAAAAAGCCCCGACACATGTTCGGGGCTTTTTACAACACATCACAGATTCTGATGCTAGCAGATCACTCTGCTGCTGCTGCGTCGTCGTCACGACGGGCTGCCGCTTCTTTGATCAATGGCTGAAGTTCACCTTTCTGGAACATTTCCAGAACGATGTCACAACCGCCAATTAGCTCACCTTCAATCCACAGTTGTGGGAAAGTCGGCCATTGCGCATAAACAGGTAGTTCAGCACGAATATCTGGGTTTTGCAGAATATCTACGTAAGCAAATTTCTCACCACATGCCATTAGTGCTTGTGACGTCTGAGATGAAAAACCACAGCTTGGCAGTTTTGGAGAGCCTTTCATGTACAACAGAATAGGATTCTCAGCGATCTGTTGCTTAATCTTATCAATGGTTTCCATAGCTTCCTCGTTACGACAATTTGCTTATATATGAGTTTTACATACATCATTCTACTTTGTCACGAACCGGAAAAAAATGCCTATTATTTATATGGATATTCTTAATCGCTTTTTTACCGATAAATGCTTTTAATAAAGTAAAAACTTGCTAAAATAAACTAAGTCAGATTCAAAACTATAAAGTAGACCTGAAGTCTACCGGAAGCAATGTCGAGGGCTTGCCCTCTCAAATACTAAAATGGAGAAATTGAGCAATGGCATTCGAATTACCCGCTCTACCGTACGCAATCAACGCTCTTGAGCCACATATCTCTCAGGAAACGCTGGAATACCACCACGGTAAACACCACAACACTTACGTTGTTAAGCTAAACGGCCTGATTGAAGGTACTGATCTAGCAGCAAAATCTCTTGAAGAGATCATCAAAACGTCAACTGGTGGTGTATTTAATAATGCAGCTCAGATCTGGAATCACACGTTCTACTGGCACTGCCTAAGCCCTAACGCTGGCGGTGAACCAACAGGCGAAGTCGCTGATGCTATCGTTAAAGCCTTCGGTTCTTTCGAAGAGTTCAAAGCAAAGTTCACAGATTCTGCAATCAACAACTTCGGCTCTTCTTGGACTTGGCTTGTTAAGAAAGCAGACGGCTCTCTAGATATTGTTAACACGTCTAACGCAGGTACTCCACTAACAGAAGAAGGCGTAACACCGCTTCTAACTGTTGATCTGTGGGAACACGCTTACTACATTGATTACCGTAACCTTCGCCCAAGCTACATGAACGCGTTCTGGGCACTGGTAAACTGGGATTTCGTAGCGAAGAACCTGGCAGCTTAATTGCTCTGATTCGATAGCTGATACCAATCTAGACAATTGTCCAGGTTGGTATTAATAAGCAGCTATAAAAAAGACCTCGCATTGCGAGGTCTTTTTATATTACCCGAAACGGCAATTATTATGCAGCTTTGATCCGTCAGGCTTTTTCAGCCAAAATAATACGCAGTGTACGACGTAGTGGCTCCGCCGCACCCCATAGCAACTGATCGCCAACCGTAAAGGCATTAAGGAAATCATCGCCCATTGCCAATTTGCGTAAGCGGCCCACTGGAACAGATAGCGTACCTGTTACTTTCGCCGGACTCAGTTCCTGAACCGTAACATCACGGTCATTCGGGATCACTTTAACCCAGTCGTTATGTGACGCGATCATCTCTTCAATTTCATCAAGAGGAACGTTTTTCTTCAGTTTCAACGTTAATGCCTGACTGTGACAACGCATCGCACCAATACGTACGCAAGTACCGTCAATTGGAACCGGATTATCTTGCAGACCCAGGATCTTGTTGGTTTCAACCGATGCTTTCCACTCTTCTTTACTCTGGCCATTGTCACGCTTCACATCAATCCACGGAATCAACGAACCCGCGAGCGGAGTACCAAATTCCTGTGCCGGGAAGTTTGGAGAACGAAGTGTTTCAGCGACTTTACGATCAATATCCAAAATGGATGTTGCAGGATTAGCCAGCTCGCTAGATACCGTATCGTTAATCACTCCCATTTGGTTGATTAACTCGCGCATATTTTTCGCACCAGCACCAGAAGCCGCCTGGTACGTTTGTGAGGTCATCCATTCAACCAGACCTGCCTTATACAAGCCACCCACTGCCATCAGCATCAGACTGACTGTACAGTTGCCGCCAACGAAAGTGCTGGTACCAGAATGAATTCCTTGTTGAATTTGTTCGAAGTTAACTGGATCTAACGTAATGATCGCCTGATCATTCATACGCAGTGTCGAAGCCGCATCAATCCAGTAACCTTTCCAGCCAGCTGCACGCAATGCCGGATAAACTTTCTCTGTATAGCTGCCACCCTGACAGGTAATGACGGCATCCAGTTGTTTTAAGCTTTCAATGTCAAAAGCGTCTTGCAGTAAGCCGGCATCTTTACCCAAATTAGGAGCAGGAATGCCTACTTGTGATGTCGAGTAAAAAACAGGCTCTATAAAGTTGAAGTCACCCTCTTCAACCATACGCTGCATTAACACGGAACCAACCATGCCACGCCAACCGACTAAACCAACTTTCATCATTGCTTACTACACTCCCTGTTCTTAATTACAAACAAATCTCGTTAATTGTCATGCTGTGCTACTTAATGAGATTGGTATTTCTACTCCCATCTATAGAGTTTTAAACACCGAAAAACAAGCATAATCTGAAGAAAACGCATAAAAAACCTTCACTGTCCCAATTGTGATGGTTTTCCTGTCCAGGAAGGATTGTATTTATCTACCTATTTATAGCGTTTATCTCAGGTGGTCATGCCGGGCTAGAAATACACCAGCTAACGATTAATAAGCCACCTCTTATGGGGATGATTGCGTATTTTACGAGTCTAAATCTCTTTTTATCGCTCAGTCCGCCAAATACTTAATAACCATGATTTTTTGAAAATAGCCCTTCATCCTGATAACCTAATATTCAACAGATAATAAGGTTGATAACCCAAGAGATAACCATCAGGCAGATTTTTATATCCGCATAAACACCATTGTTAAACATAAATACGCAAATATTAAAACGGTTAAAAAACAGCAAGCACACAATTTAAAAACCTGAACTTAACAGCAATTAAACATGTAAACATGCAATTATTCATGTTTATAGCCACTGAAAGATTCAGGTCACAGAAAAGCACAATATCTATCGCAGTGAATTAGTCATTTAGATAGAGTAGCGCCGAAATAACATGAGTACCCTTAAAGAGTGACTCAAAGGTCATAACAACGACTCATTATTAGCTTCCTGTTAACGCTAATTTCAGGGACATTCCCTTTACAGGTTCGATTAAACAAGGTTCAAAGTATGAACAAACAGACTGTGAGATTACCATCGCTGACGCAAGTTATACTTGCCCTTGGTACTTTCCTTGCACTGGCATTCTCTTTCACCGCTAAACTTGATTTACCCATCCAGCTGGCGCTGTATATCGGCTGGTTCATCATCATTGCTCTGGGTATAAAACTCGGTCACGATTATAAATCTTTAGAAAAAGCAGCAACCAATGGTATTTCTAACGGCTTAGGTGCCATATTGATCCTTCTTGCTGTTGGTGCCTTGGTGGGTACCTGGATCGCCGGTGGTATTGTTCCGACAATCATCTATTACGGCCTGAAAGCCATTCACCCGTCTATCTTCCTGCTTGCCACTATGATTATCTGTTCACTGACAGCACTGGCGACAGGTACATCTTGGGGTGCCGCTGGTACTGCTGGTATTGCTATGATGGGTATTGGTCAGGGTCTTGGCGTTCCGGCACCTATGACAGCTGGTGCCGTGCTTTCCGGCTGTTACTTCGGCGACAAGATGTCTCCGCTATCCGATTCAGTGATCCTGGCTTCTTCTATGTCTAACGTAGAAGTAATGGAACACATTAAAGGCATGCTGCCAATTGCGCTAATCAGCTACATCATCACGGGTATTCTGTTTACCGGTGCTGGCCTGCACTACGCAGGTAACGTTGATATGGGCCAGGTTGAATCTGTGATTCTGGCAATGGAAGAGCAGTTTGTTATCTCACCGTTCTCATTTGTTCCGGTTATCATCGTACTTGCTCTGCTAGCCATGCGTCTGCCTTCTTTCCCGGTGATCTCTCTGGGCTCACTGCTGGGTATTGTCTGGGCTGTTATGGTTCAGGATATGGATCCACTCGTAGCGTTCAACACTGCCTGGGCACCATTCTCTATCAGCTCTGGCGTTGACTTCATTGATGCGATTCTGAACCGTGGCGGTATGTCATCCATGCTGGGCTCTGTGGCTGTAATCATCTTCGGTCTGGGTTTTGGTGGCCTGCTTGATAAAGTGGGTGTACTGCAAACTGTCGCTAGACTCTTTGAGAAACGCGTCAACTCTGCAGGCAGCCTGTCAGTATCAACCATTGCAACCGCTTTCCTGGGTAATGTCTTCGGTTCAGCGATGTACGTATCACTGATCCTGACACCAAAAATCTGTGCGAAGAACTACGATCGCTTAGGTTACCAGCGTAAGAACCTGTCTCGTAACGCTGAGTTCGGTGGTACGTTGACATCGGGTATGGTGCCTTGGAGTGATAACGGTATCTACATGGCGAGTATTCTTGGTGTTGCAACGTTCTCTTATGCTCCATTCATGTGGCTAAGCTTCGTTTGTATCATCGTCACGATTGTTACTTCTTACATGGGCTGGTTCGTTGACCGCTGCCCGCCGACAGCAACAGCTGATTTGGATGAAGAAGAAAACCTGGCAGTCACACAACAAACTGCGTAAGTAATATAAGCACTTAAAACAGCAAGAGCGCCTTTAGGCGCTCTTTTTATATGCAAGTAAATATGGGCTCTCAGGTTAATCCATGAACGTATCATGGCCCTTATAAACAGCAGCTACCGCCACGAGTCACTCTTTGCCGGTAAACGGCACTTTTCATCCTGCTGCTTTAAAAACTTTGCTCTGATCTGACGAAGATGTTCTTGTGATTCATTTTCAGCTTTGCGGCGCAACTGTTGACTCATCTTTTGGTAACTCATGAACGGTATTCCATTCCCTTTTATCTTTCTCAAGGTGAACTTGTTTCAAGGTAGCGACTATTCCAAGGAAATTGCCGTTGATTCTTTACTCGTTATCTTCTAACAACACAAACCCAAAAAGCATGCACGGTACGCATAATTAGTCACAACATGCGCATAAAACAAGTAAGACTGGATGATACGTCGCTCAATGATTACATCAAATCCAACCAGTGCTAACCTATTGAATCTATCCCGAGTTGAATGTCTGGCCTAAATTGCCTACCTCTTTAGTTATATACCCAAGTAACCTCAAGATACTCGTTTCAGCGAGAATTTCCAGGCACTAAGGTAAGGCGCTGATTTGCAGATATAGCGCTCTACATCAAAAATCAGCAACGCAACATTAGTGCCTGGAAAACTCGCCCTTCGGGAGTGATCCAGCCAGCCCACTTCTGTGTCAAATGCACTCGAAAGGACCCGTCATTCCTTCGCACATTTTTCTTGAATTGAACTGGCTGGTATCACTCTGAATCCTGCATCTTGAGGTAACTTGGGTATAAATGTATGGCAGATTGTTTTGGACATATTTGAGTGAGTAACAGCGCTAACTTGAAATGGGGCAAAAGCGAGAATAGGGAAAGGCTGAATTTGGTGGTGAAATCACCATGCATTAAAGCTAACAAGAAAAGGCGCTTTGTAGCCCTTTTCCTATTAGGAAATGATCGAAGTTTTTTGTCTTCTCACAAGTGGAACAGATGAAGCGATTACTTAACTTAACTCAGCGCCACCGCAACATCGCCCTGCACAGTGCTTGAGCAAGCCAGTACGAATCCTTGATCAATTTCAGCCGCAGTAAGCGTTTCCGTGCTCGTTGATGTTACCGTGCCGGACGTCACCTTACATTTGCACGAGCCACAAACACCCGCTCGGCAGGCTCCAATCACGGGCACGTTATGTTTTTCCAGCGCGTCTAATAATGACGTCCCCTGCTTCACTTCAGCCGCCAGCGAAAAATCAGGCACATGCAACATCACATTCGTTGCCGGATCAGTTTCAGCGGCATTATTCACTGTAGTATTCACAGTAGAAAGTGCATCCTGCTCCGCATTATCAGCCGCGGGAGTAAAGCTCTCCTGGAAGAAGTGCGCCATATCAAAACCGCTTTGTTCGGCGATTGTCTGCACCGCTTTCATAAAACCGACCGGGCCACAAAGGAAGATGGTGCGCTGGTCAAGATCTGGATATAACGTCTGTACTATTTCAGTATTGACCATGCCGGTTTGATGTGCCAATTCACTCTGCGCACTAAAACCTGCGCTATTTTCCAATAATAATTGCACGTTGAACTGGGTATGCTGCGCAGCCATCTCAGTCATTTCATCGTGGAAAATAACGTTGTTTTTATCTCTAGCGCAATGTAAAAACTCAATGTCAACATCGCTATTGTCTGCCGCTAGCATTGTTTTTGCCATCGACATCACGGGCGTAATACCGCAACCCGCGCTGATAAACAGCAGCTTGGATTTGTGCGTGCAGTCTGTGCTGTTGAACTGACCCGCTATGTTCAGTGCTGACAAGGTATCACCGACGTTCAGGTTATCCACCAGCCAATTAGATACCAAGCCATCAGGCACGCGTTTAATGGTTAAACGCAGTTGCTTTTGCTGTGGGATAGAACTAATAGAGTAAGCGCGGTAATGGGTTTTATCATCGATGTTAACGGCCAAGGTAACAAACTGGCCGGGTTTAAAGTCAAAGAGCTGATTGTCTGCAATCGCAAACGTAAACGTAAAACTCATTGAATCATGGGTTTCATATTCACGCTGTACCAATACTAACGGTGTTTTTTCCGGTGACCAGGCTGTCGGCTTTGCCGCAACCTTGGCTGTCGGCTCACCGAGTGAGAAACTTAATTTAGGTGTTTGCAGTTTTGTATTTAGCTTTGAGCTTGGCTTTGAGATTGGATTAGCCTTTACGCTGTTATTTGAGTCAGCACCGAGAGAAAAGCTTAACTTCGGCGCTTGCAATTTGCTGCTTACAGGTGCAGTTTTTTTTGCGTTATTTGTTGATTGACCAAGGCCTGAACTATTGAGCTTAAGGGGCTTAAGTGTAGGTGGTAACAATGTTGAAGACGGTTTTGACGAAGAAGGCATAGTTGCACCTATAGATAAAAATAATTTACAGATAAATTTGATTACAAATAACAGATACAGCGGCCTAGGCTGCAAACAGATTTAGGCCGCTTCTCGTTATTCGCTAACTATTTCGGATCCCATTAAAGAAGCGTAACACTTGCCTATGCGGGAATTTGACCACAATAGTATTGCTTATTTATTCGCTAGCATGGTCGCCAAATCAGTATCAACATTACCAACACTGCGCATATCAAAGTTATCTTGTAATGCTTTGATTAAGTTATCAGTTAAGAACGCTGGTGCTGTAGGACCGGTATAAATACCTTTGATGCCTAAAGCAAATAACGTCAATAGTACAACAATGGCCTTTTGCTCAAACCAAGATAAAACGATGGATAATGGCAACTCATTAACACCACAATCAAACTCTTCAGCCAGTGCCAATACCAACTGGATAGCAGAGTAAGTATCGTTACATTGACCCACATCCAGCAGACGTGGAATACCGTTGATGTCGCCAAATTCTTTTTTGTTGAAACGGTATTTACCACAAGCCAGGGTCAACACAACCGAGTCTTTTGGCGTGTTCACAGCAAGGTCAGTAAAGTAACTACGCTCTTCTTTATCACCGTCACAACCGCCGATTAGGAAGAAGTGTTTGATGTTACCTGATTTCACTTCATTGATAACAGCGGGTGCCGCAGCCATTAATGCATTGCGACCGAAACCAACGGTGATCATGTGTTCTATTTCAGTGTGTGCAATACCAGGTTGCGCCAATGCACATTCGATCACTTGTGAGAAATCATCACCTTCAACATGCACAACACCCGGCCAGCCAACAATGCTACGCGTGAACAGGCGATCTGCATACTGACCCACGTTTGGATTGATCAGACAGTTAGATGTCATCACGATCGCACCCGGGAAGTTAGCAAATTCTTTTTGCTGGTTTTGCCAAGCGCTACCGAAGTTGCCGACTAAATGCGGGTATTTGCTTAATTCAGGGTAGCCGTGGGCAGGTAGCATTTCACCATTGGTGTAAACATTGATACCCTTGCCTTCAGTTTGTTGCAGGATCTTTTCTAAATCATGTAGGTCATGACCAGAAACCAGAATACATTTACCTGCTACTGGTTTTACGTTTACCTGTGTTGGTTGCGGATGACCGAAGGTATCTGTCTCGCCTTTATCCAGCATTTCCATAATACGGTAGTTTAACAGGCCAATTTGCATTGAGGTTTCTAATAACGCATTGGCATCAGTGGGTTCAGTGCCTAACCATGCCATGATTTTGTGGTATTCACCGCTCACAGACTCGTCATTTTGACCAAGTACGTTCGCGTGCTCCATGTAAGCCGCAGCACCTTTTAGGCCATATAGACATAATAGGCGCAGGCCAATGATGTCTTCATGCAGTTCGTCATGACCACGGTTAACCGCAGCATCCGGTGCGAATGACATCACTTCTTCTGCAGTCGCTGGCAATACAAATTGCGCTGCCGGAGAGAGTTCTGGTAATTCGTCACCCGCTGCCGCTGCTGCAGCCATTACCTGAGTACGTAGTTGAATCTTGTAACGTTCTGCAATTTCAGTGTATTCAGTAATACGCTCTGGCACAAAGTTAACGTTGGTTAACGTAGAGAAGAATGCGCGTGGTGCCCAAGCGTCAATGTCGGCATCAATAATGTTATATTTACGTGCGAGGTCAGCCCAAAAAGACACCCCTTGTAGGTTAAATACTAATACATCTTGTAGGTCTGAAACGTCCGCCGTTTTACCACACATACCTTGAGTATAAGAACAACCTTTAGACACAGGTGTTTGAACAGTTTGCTCACATTGAATACAGAACATTTAAAACTCCATTATAATTATGTTTTTGATTTCGTATTAACGAAGATCTCACCAACTATATGCAGTAAATATGCCAATATGTATCAGGTTGATATTTAACAGTTTAATATCAAGCCACGCTAGAGTTGATGTGATAATCACATCAACTCTTGATGTGATTCCCACATCACCCCGAACTAATAGCCAAGCAGATCAAAACGTTCAAAATGCTGGGCTGTATCATAAAAATCAGATTAATTCACCGCGTAACTTGTTGGGTTCGATCCCCAACTTCTTACCCATTTTGTAGAGGTTGCCGCGATCCATCTGTAAAAACTCCGCCGCTTGCGCCCAAACAAAGTTGGACTGTTGCAATGCATGGGAGATCAACTTGGTTTGATAACGCTCTACCTCGCCACGCAGCTCAAAAGACGTGTTGGGTAATGCTGAAGTATCCACAAGCTCTACTGCGTCTGTTTTATGGCTTACCTCATCTGACAGATGCTGTTTACCGATCAGATGTTGCTGATCTTGAATAGCACGTAAACCCGCCCGCATCAGCGTATGCTCTAATTCACGTACATTACCCGGCCAATGATAATGCTTTAATGCCGTTAATGCCTGTGGGTGCAGTTGGAGTTTGGCGACATGAAACTGCAGTCGCACGCGATCTAAAATATAGCCGGATAGTACCGCAATATCTTCTTGCCGCTGGCGCAGGGCTGGCACCTTAATTGGGAATACATTCAAGCGATGGTAAAGGTCACGACGAAACTGCCCCGCCTCGACTTCTTGCGGTAAGTCGCGGTTGGTCGCCGCGATGATGCGCACATTAATAAATATGTTTTTGTCTGCCCCAACCCGCTGAACTTCACCTTGCTGGATCACCCGCAGTAGTTTCGCCTGCATCAGTAATGGCAGTTCACCAATCTCATCCAAGAAAAGAGTACCGCCATCGGCAAGCTCAAATTTACCAGCACGGTTGCTGCTGGCGCCGGTAAAGGCACCTTTCACGTGACCAAAAAGCTCACTTTCCGCCAGGCTTTCAGGCAGCGCTGCGCAGTTAACGTAGATCATCGGCTGCTTGGCCCGGGAAGAGTTCGCATGTAATGCATGTGCGACCAGGTCTTTACCCGTCCCTGTTTCACCACTAATTAACACCGCATAGTCAGAATGCGCGACCATATTGATATTATTACGCAAGCCTTGCATTTCTGGGCTAATGCCGATTAACTCACCACTTTTCTCTCGCGCCTCCTGGATCAGTACCTGGTTCATGCTCTGCTGCTGGCGGTGACTTTTACGCAGCGCCTCCACCTGATTCACATTTCGTATCGTCGCGGCAGCGAGTGCCGCAAAGGTCGCGACGGTAATATCATCAACGCGTTTAAATGCGCCAATCTGCATGGCATCAATCGTAATAAGACCGACTAAGTGATCTTCGACATACAAGCTACAACCCATGCAGTCATGGACGTCGATAGCGCGGTTAGGATCATCTTTAAGCAAACCATCAAAGGGATCAGGCAAGGTTGAGCTTGCCGGAAAACGCACCGGTTGACGACTGTCCATAATAGCCTCCAAACGCGGGTGTTGTTTCGGGTCAAACTTTTTCCCTAACACTTCTTCTGACAGGCCGTTTACCGCGGCGGCAGAAAGCAAACCTGACTCATCAAGAATAAATAACGCACTGGCATCGCATGGTAATACCGATTGCAATGATTGCATTAAACGTTGGTAATGATGCCCAGAAGGAAGGTTTAAATTGAGGTCGAGCGCAATTTGCAACATGGCTTGCTCAAGAGAATTCTGCATATATGGACCTTTACACTTATAATGATGTACTTTTTACATCACCACATAAATCATGTAAATAGCTTTACGGTGAGATGCTAGGATAATTTTCTGTTTTTTGAACTGAATTAATGTTTAGCTTTCTTTATGCTTTTATTTTGCTGAACCCACAACCTGAGATTGAGCTAGTCGAGGTCTAATCCGGCCCTGATCACCCACTCCTATGCCCCTCTTAATTGGAAATACAGCCTGCAATTTCAAGTATGAGGGGATACCTTACCTGAGTCAGCCTTACCCTACATTCAGAGGCTGACTCCATTCACACAACAGATACTGCACATTTAATCAATATAAAAATAATTATTACGCATTGTATTAATTGATTAAATACATAATACAAATTTATTCGACCAATTTAGAATAGACGGTGCCTGTTCGCTGGAGTTTGTTATGCCTAAAAAACCTTGTACCTACAAGACAATGGATGGTAATGAAGCCGCCGCTTCAATTGCTTATCGCTGCAATGAAGTGATCGGAATTTATCCAATTACCCCGTCGTCACCTATGTCTGAAGCCTGTGAAAGCTGGGAAAGCCAGGGAGAAACCAACCTGTGGGGACAAGTACCCCAGGTGATGGAAATGCAGTCAGAAGGCGGTGCAGCGGGTGCTGTTCATGGCGCACTGATGGCTGGCTCCCTTGCGACCACCTTTACGTCATCACAAGGCCTGTTACTTAAAATCCCTAACATGTACAAAATTGCCGGGGAACTGACTCCGTTTGTGATGCATGTTGCGGCTCGAACGCTTGCCACCCATGCCCTGTCTATTTTTGGTGACCACTCCGATGTGATGGCGGTACGCCAGACGGGATTCGCGATGCTGGCGGCCAATTCTGTTCAGCAGGCGCATGACTTTGCCCTGATCAGCCAGGCTGCCACATTAAACAGCCGCATTCCATTTGTGCACTTTTTCGATGGTTTCCGCACCTCTCACGAAATCAACAAAATTGCGATGATTGACGATGATGCCATCGACAGTATGATTGATCAGGACGCGGTCGATGCTTTCCATAAGCGGGGCTTAACACCTGATGCGCCAAGCATTCGCGGTACAGCCCAAAACCCGGATACGTTCTTCCAGGCCCGAGAAGCCGCAAACCACTATTACCAGGCCTGCCCTGATATTGTGGCCGAAAAAATGGCGCAGTTTGCTGAACTGACCGGCCGTGAATACAAACTCTTTGACTATTATGGTCACCCCGAAGCCACTGACGTTGTGGTTGTTATGGGCTCAGCAACATCGACCATGGAACAAACCGTCGATCACCTGCTGACACTGGGCCGTAAAGTGGGTGTAGTGAGCGTTCACCTTTATCGTCCGTTTTCCCTCAAGCACTTCGTTCAGGTGCTACCGTCGTCAGTCAAACAAATCGCGGTATTGGATCGCACTAAAGAGCCGGGCGCAATGGGTGAACCGCTGTACCTGGATATTGTTGCGACAATGAACCAGGCCGTGACTTCCGGCCAATATTCGCACCAACCAAGCATTGTCGGCGGCCGCTACGGATTATCATCCAAAGAATTCAATCCGACACATGCCAAAGCTATTTTTGACACAATGGCGGAAAATACCCTGACGCATAACTTTACGGTTGGGATCAACGATGACATTACCCATCTGTCGCTACCGATTGGTACCCCAGTTGAAGTCGAACCGGCTTCACGTTTGCGGGCACTTTTCTACGGTTTAGGCTCTGATGGCACCGTCAGCGCTAACAAAAACACCATCAAGATCATTGGCGAAAATACCGAATTACATGCTCAGGGTTACTTCGTCTACGATTCGAAAAAATCGGGTGGCACAACGGTTTCTCACCTGCGTTTTGATGCAACACCTGTTGAAGCCCCTTATCTGATAGAGCAAGCCGAGTTTGTCGCCTGCCATCAATTCCAGTTCATTGAAAAACTGGATATGCTTGAACACACGACACAACAAGGTACGGTGCTGCTAAACAGCCCATATCCTGCAGATCAAGTGTGGGAGCGCCTTCCTCGTGAAGTCCAGCAGGTGATCATCGACAAGCAGCTGAATTTGCATGTCATCAACGCTGTTGAGCTGGCACGAGAATTAGGCTTAAAGAACCGCCTGAATACCATCATGCAAACCGCGTTCTTTGCCCTCAGTGATCTGATGCCGCTGGAACAAGCCATCAGCCAGCTGAAGCATGCAATAGAAAAAAGCTACAGTAAACGTGGCCCGGCGATTGTTGAAGCCAACCATAAAGCGGTGGATGCGACGGTGGCTCACTTACAACAGGTCACCATTCCAAATCAGGTCACCAGCCTGTTCAGCCGCCCTGCCGTTGTCAGCGAAAAAGCCCCTGAACTGGTTAAACGCGTTAGTGCAATGATGATGGCCGACAAAGGCGACTTACTGCCTGTCAGTGCTTTCCCTGTGGACGGTTGCTGGCCAACAGCCACCAGCCAGTGGGAAAAACGTAACATTGCCCAGGAAGTCCCGGTATGGGAAGAAGATCTGTGTACCCAATGTAATATCTGTACCCTTGTCTGCCCGCATGCGGCTATTCGCGCCAAAGCCGTTAACGCGGTACAGCTTGAAGACGCACCTGAAGGCTTCAAGTCAACCGAATACAAACAGCGTGATTTTAAAGGTCAGCAATACACCTTGCAGGTTTCCCCACAAGATTGTACCGGCTGTAACCTCTGTACCACAGCTTGCCCGGCCAGCGATAAAGACGATCCAAGCCGTAAGGCGATCAACATGGCGCCGAAGCAGCCATTATTGCAACAGCAAAGCGATAACTTCGAGTTCTTCCTCGATTTACCGGAATTAGAGCGTATCGATATTAAACGCATCGATGCCCGAACCAGCCAGCTGTTGCAGCCATTGTTTGAATACTCAGGTGCATGCTCCGGCTGCGGTGAAACCTCTTACGTTAAATTGCTGACCCAACTGTTTGGCGATCGCCTGTTAATTGCCAATGCCACCGGTTGTTCATCCATTTATGGCGGTAACCTGCCGACAACACCCTACGCCGTGGATAAACATGGCCGGGGACCGGCATGGGCGAACTCATTGTTTGAAGACAATGCCGAGTTTGGCTTAGGAATGCGTTTAGCCCTTAACAACAAGCGGGATAATGCCCTGAACCTGCTTAACATGGCCGCAGACATACTGCCATCAGAGCTGTTAGAACAGCTCAAGCAAGATGCATTTGATAGCAGCGAACAAGCTGTTATCCGTCAGCGCAAGAACATCGCAACACTACGCGCCCAGCTTGATTATTCGAACCGTCGTTTAATCGACAGGGCCGATGATTTAGTGGCAAAAAGTAACTGGATCCTCGGCGGTGATGGTTGGGCCTACGACATTGGCTTTGGCGGTTTAGATCATGTTTTAGCGGGTAGTGAGAACGTCAACGTACTGGTGATGGATACCCAGGGTTATTCCAATACGGGCGGCCAGCAATCGAAAGCAACACCCACCGGCGCAGTTGCAAAATTTGCCAGCCAGGGCAAATCAAGCAATGGCAAAGATTTAGCCGTGAACATGATGATGCATGGCAATGTTTACGTCGCCAAAATTGCCCTTGGTGCCAACATGAACCAAACCATCAAAGCAATGCAAGAAGCTGAAGCCTATCCGGGGCCATCTCTGATCATTGCTTACTCACCATGTATTACCCATGGTTACGACATGGCTGAAGGTATCGAGCACCAGCAACTTCTGGTTGAAACCGGCTTATGGCCGCTGTTCCGCTTCGACCCGCGTCGCGTCGAAAAAGGACGGGCAGCACTGCAGATGGACTCTAAGTCACCAAAGAAAGATGTGGAGGCCCTGATCAGCCGTGAAGCCCGCTTTACTCAGGTATTGCGCCGTGATCCGCAGCAGTATCAGGCCAACCTCGAGCGCTTGCGTGAGCAAGTCCAGCACAAACTGCAATTGCTAGAGCAGTTAGGTGGCTGGAAGAGAAGTAAAAGCGAGTAAATAGTCATGAGGGGCGAGTATCGAGTTCCTAATACTTAATCACAGAAGTTTTGACCAGTTCAGTCACCAACCATCGTCATTCCGTAAAGTGAGGAACGAACTTATACGGAATCTAAGGCGCACGCGGCTAGAGCTGGATCCCGGATATCTCGTTCCTCAATTCCGGGATGACGGATTTTAACTATTCATAATTTATGTGAAAGAGTACTAGGTTCAAGCTTCTCGACTCTAGGATCTCGAAACTCGAAACTCGAAACTGAAATTAATTTTAAACATCCGCCATTGCGACTTAAATCGTTAAGCGTAATGGCACTGGAGATAAACATGAAAAACATTGGTATCTTTTTTGGTAGTGACACCGGAAATACTGAAGCCGTTGCTAATAAAATTGCGGCGCAGTTAGGCGTTGACGCCAGTGACATTGCCGGCTGCAGTAACGAAATCTTCGATGATCTTGACTTGATCATTTTAGGCACCCCTACCGCTAACTACGGTGAAATGCAGCCTGACTGGGATTACTTTGTACCAGAGCTGGAAGATGCTGATCTCAGTGGCAAAAAAGTCGCGCTATTTGGCCTTGGCGATCAGGTTGATTACCCGGACAGCTTCCAGGATGCAATGGGCGATCTTGCAGAACTCGTTGAAGAAGCTGGTGGTGAACTCGTCGGTCAATGGTCTACTGACGGCTATGACTTTAATGATTCACGCGCGGTAAACGATGACAAATTTGTCGGCCTGGCTCTGGATGAGGACCGTCAGCCAGAACTGACTGATGACCGTATTGCGACCTGGCTGGTAAGCTTGGGGCTGAGCGCCGCATAATTAATACCACTCGGTATAACAGTAAGCAAACTAACAGCAAACAAAAAGGCTGCCTCTGGCAGCCTTTTCTTTAATCCTTATATCAACGTCCTTGTCTAATACCAATCGGTATATCTCCATCGCCACAGTTACTTGAGGTACCCCGTCGTAGAGCGTGATGGCAGACTGTTATTCTGACTCATTCCATCAAGTTTATATTGTAATGCCTGTACCGGGTGACGCCAGATGAACCTTGGTAACGCCCAGCGCATCACATGTGCCATTTGCAGGCGTTTGGCTGGGTGGTAACAGTGCCTGTGGCATTTCAGACAGGTTGGCTTTTCATTCGCTAAACGGCAGCCATCTACCTTATTTTCAACATACTCGAAAAGACTTTCACATTCAGGGCAAACAATCGCCCCACGGTGCAGTGTTTTACAATATAGGCGAATCATCGCTTTCACTGTATCCAGTTCACGCTGCGATCGAACTGACTGTTTATTTAGAATAATCATAGGGCGGCTATTATCCACCCCTTCGAAAACCAACTATTGATAAAGATCAACTTTGTGCAGCGATCACACTTTTATCCTTTCGTGGCTGCATTGCTACAGTAAAAATATCTGTATCAGATTTAGTGATGGCGATAATAACTACCTGAAAATACATACACCCTGTCAAGTTGAAATGATATACCAACAGAGACAATATCAGGCCCCTTTCACTCTTGCTGAATGGCCAGGCCCTCATCCCGATTGGTATTAACCTCAAGAAACTGACATTTTTTCACATCTTCAGCTGTATCAGGGGAGTCCACAGAGACACTTCTTTCTTCCGCCAGATAGGCTTCTGCTGCACTGACGACATTTTTAATTGCCAGGCTGAGATCTGTACAGTCAGTATTGGTCACGGTTTGTTTATGTTTAAAAGCATACTCAATATGCTCAGAAATCGAATGTAAAGACGCCGCTCCAAGACTGCTCGCCACTCCTTTCAAGCTATGGATCAATAGACTGGCCTTATCGATATCAGACTGTTCAATGCAGTTTTTCAAAGACTCCCCGTCACCAGAATGTTCCTCAAGGAAGATTTCCAGCAGCATCATTACAGACTCTTTATCGCCATTCATATTGTCCAGGATATATTGAACATCAAATATAGATTCTGATTGTAAATCTGCCTTGCCTGCCAATTTGACCTGAGACGTATCTTCATTTATCGCTGAGGTTTCGACAAGCTCAGGTGTCGCTGTCATCAATTCTGAAATTAATGCTTTTTCAGCCTCACTGACCTCTTCAGCAGGCATGGAAACTAAAACGGCAGTATTAACCTCTTCTCCCCTTAATGTTATTGATGCTTCTGTTGTTGATACGCCTGCTGTTGCGATTTCGTCAGCCCTTTTTGCGGCATAGAGTGTCACCATCACCCCCGCAAATGAAACGACAGCCATTAGTATCAGATTCATCTGGGACAGCCAGAAGTCATAAGCCAGCAGGTCATTTTTAAGCGTATAAAACTGGTTCGGAGAACTGCTCTGACTAACATTTTGGACCGCTGACTGATGGGTCGTCTGCCCGGTCATTAAAGCCTTATCGACTTTCTCGGCAAATAGCCCGCCTTGTAAAATCAAGTTGTTCAGCGGATCTTCAAACTGACTGGCAACGGAGAGATCGTTGAGTTCAAGCAGGTGTTTACGGAGTGCCACAGACGCATGGCTTTGAGTTGATTCAGGCATTGCCATATTCACGGTGACAGTGCTTCTTAGTTGCTCGGCTTCCGACTCAACCTGAGAAATCAGACCAATCACATCCCGCACTTGCGCAGACTGAAATGACAGGTATCCAAACAGGCCAGCACTCGAAATAATCACCAATATAAAGGTATAAAGTACTTTCTTCGAAAGTAGCAATCTGGTTTTACGATGACTGGGGGTAGTCGTTGCAGCCTGAAGCGAAAGTACGGTTTCTTTGTCATCCATGCTAACTCCTGCTACCGCATCAGAAAAAGAAAATTGGTACAACCCTCTCCAATATTCTGTTTATACAATTAGTTTCTGTTTATCTTAACTTTAGACAAATTTCCAGACGAAATCCAATAAGCAACAAGCTTTATACATACGTGTCTTGTGTCTTGGAATACATACACTACATCAGCACATCGAAGATATAAAAAAACCACCTTCGCCAGAACGAAGGTGGTTTACAGGCAGCGCCAATGATTACCGGATCCAATCAGAATGGTGTCAGCCGTTTGCGAACATTAGATCAGTTATCGCTATTCAAACGTCGCTGTAGCTGATCTTTTAAGTTCGGTGGCGTGCCTTTGATAGTCAGCGTATCCGTTTCTGCATCGTAGAAAATACGTTCACCCAGCAACATGCTGTCGAAATTAATCGTTAGTCCGCCGCCAGAGCCAACAAACTTGGTTAATTTACGCATTGATGTACGATCGGCAGGGAAGCTCTCTTCCAATTCATACCCTTGGTTCGACGTAAACTCGTAGAAGTTTGTCCCGTCTTCTGCATTAGGTAACTCACCGGCCAGTTCTTTTACTGCCACTTCATCACCGGATTGAAGCTGCCCGTTACAGTAATCATAAACCTGCTTACGATACTGCTGCTTCTCTTCCTTATCTAAGCGAGAGTCGGCGCAGAAATCTTCCACCGCTTGCATCAGCACCTGGTTTTGCTCTTTCACGTCCAAACCCACAACCGCCTGCAGAAAATCTAAGAAGAAGTCAGCGATCTTACGGCCCACACGGCCCTTAATGAACGTCAGGTAACGATTGGAATCCGCATCCGTTTCCCAAGACGACAGATCGATACGCGCCGCGATATCCATTTTGGCCACGTCCAGATAATCAGTTGCACTGATATCCAGCTGTTCGGTAACTTTCATGCTGTGGCGGGTTGGCAGTAAACCAATAAACAGGTAATCCGTCGCCAATGACTGATATTCAGCCATCACTAAGGTGCCGGCTTCAGCGAACGGATATTTTGCTAATTCAGCCTGTAATCGTTGAGCAGATTGGTTAGAAAATGTCAAAAAGTCCAGTTCGCCAGTGCGGCATTGCTTCAACCAATGACAAAATTCACTGTCTTCAGCAAAATGTGCGAACCCTTTGGCACCTTTACTGCTATATACTCGATGCAGTTCAGCAACCAGGTCTTCAGTTGACTCGCCATGGTCAAGCATTTGTTTTCTAAGATGAATCTCAAGCTCATCTTGCTCGTTTTTTGTCAGCTGGTGAAGGATGACGTTCGAAAGTATAAGGCTCATAATGGAAAAGGTTTTCAGTAAGAGTAAAGTGTAGGTTATTATAAGTCGCTTTCTTAAACTTTAAACTAAGACATTAAACAAGACTTCCTATGCCAATTACTTCAAAATACAGCAATCAGCAAGTTGAACAGATCATTAGCGATGTGTACGACGTACTTGAAAACCATAACGCTTCTGCAGAACTTGCACTTATGGTGGTGGGTAATATTGCAACTAACATCATCAATGCCGATGTTCCGGCATCGCAAAAAAAAGCCATCGCGGAGAAATTCGCACAAGCCCTGCTGAACTCAATTAAAAAAGATTAAGCTTATCTTTTTGTAAGCTTGCATTTAAGACTGAGAAGAACAGACATTTATGGTCGCCAGCGGAAATAATTATAAAGACAAAGTATCCCAGCTAATTAGCTGGGGGCACTGGTTCAGCTTTTTCAATATTATCGCAGCCATGCTTTTAGGCACGCGTTACATTGTGCAATCTGAATGGCCTGAAACGCTACTGGGACAGCTTTATCTTGGATTTAGCTGGATCGGACATTTCGGGTTTCTTGTCTTTGGTTTTTATATCTTAATCCTTTTCCCTGCCAGTTTTCTGATCCCGTCACAGCGCTTAATGCGCCTGTTTGCGGTGTTAGTCGGTACGATTGGTCTGACAACATTATTGTTAGACACCCATGCCTACGAGAGTCTTGATTTACATTTAAGTCCGCTGGTATGGGATCTGCTATTAAGTGGTGAGAAAACAGAACTGAATGCCCGCTGGCAATACCTGTTTGTTGTTGTTCCGATCATCTTCCTGCTGCAATTAATTCTGTCAGAATGGTTATGGCGCAAACTCAGAAAGCTCACTCGCAAACACGTGGGTGTGCCGATTGCCACCGTATTTGGCTTATGCTTCCTGGGTAGCCATCTGCTCTATATCTGGGCAGATGCTAATTTGTATCACCCCGTCACCATGCAGCGTTCAAATTTCCCGTTATCTTACCCGATGACAGCGAAAAGCTTCATGGAAAAACACGGCCTGCTTGATCGTCAAGACTATGTTAAACGCCGAGCAGAGCAAGGTTTAGACGAAAGTGAACTGATCCGCTACCCTATTGAAAAACTCAGATTTAACAATCATGGCACTAATCAAAACTTACTGATTGTGATGATTGATAGCTTACGCAGTGACATGGTGAATGAAGAAACCATGCCTTACCTGACTGCTTTTGCTAACCAGAATTTAAACTACAAAAACCACTACAGTGCCAGTAATGACAACATGACTGGCATCTTTGGCTTGTTCTACGGCCTGCCTGGTGGTTATATCAATAGCGTGCGCTCTGCAGGCTCTACACCTATTCTGCTGAATACACTGAAAGAACGCGATTATGACTTTGGCCTGTTCAGTGGTAACCAGTTTAAGGCCCCTATTTACTACCAGGCTATTTTTGACACCAAACAAGCTGAAGAAAAACTGCCTGCTACTCAAAATCAACAACCCGATGACCAACTGGCGATTGCTGACTGGAAAACCTGGTTAGGTGATCAAAATAACGAAAAACCTTGGTTTAGCTATCTTGAACTGAAGTCGGTAGAAGAGTTTGAAGAAAGTGGTGATTATGTGCCGCAATTTACACCTTCACTTGGCAACGTAAAGATAAACACCGCGGGTGTTGATTCGACTCTGTTACTGAAAAACAGTTACCGTAATGCGGCCTATTACGTCGATGAACTCTTGGCTGATATTTTTGAAGAACTAACCGCAAAACAGGCGCTGGATAATACCATTGTGATTATTACGGCTAACCATGGCACGGAGTTCAATGAAACGGGTACCAATAGCTGGGGTGCAAACAGTAATTACAGCCAGTATCAGCTTAAAGTACCGATGGTTATTCATTGGCCCGATCAGCCTGCAGCAGAGATCAACCGCTCAACCAGTCATCTTGATGTGGTACCCACCTTGATGGAATCTCTGCTTAGTGTCTCATCATCACCGAAGAGCTACAGCAGTGGCGTCAACCTGTTTGAAGAGCATCCTAAACGCCGCTGGATCTTAGCGGGTGACAGTCGTGACATTGTGGTAGTACAGAAAAACAGCACCACGGTGGTCGATAAATACGGCAACTACCGCGTTTACGATAACAACTACAAATTGATGGATGAAGGTAAACCAAAACTGTCGACACTGATGCAGGTCATGCATGAGTTAAAACGCTTTTACCAACCTGAGTAGTTTTAAATACATAAGTATAAAAGGCCGCGAACTCGCGGCCTTTTTTGATATTCTTCTACAGCATTATGCCATTCGCGCTACTAGTAATAGTCTGTGTTATTGGCATAGCACTGCTCAAACCCATCGGTCCAGCCACTGGCGTATTTCATGTCAGCCATCATCCGTTCCGGATCACGACGAAAGCCATCGATATACGTGGTCGTTTGTTCTTTACGGCTACTGCAGCCGTCCTGATAACCATCTAGATAGTTACGGGTAAAGCCTAATTCCGACAGCTGATCATGGCGGGTCGTACACCCCGCCACTCCCGTTAGCAGCAATAATCCAGTGAGTAACAGGCAAAATCGTGTTTTTGGCCCCATAGCAATACTCCACGGAAAAACAGCTGCGATACCAAAAGGATAAGCAGAAAAACGCGATCTTATCTGACTCATCTTTGAGACTTTCCACTGTGTCACCTTCGCACACTGAGTGTTAGTTTTTCGCACACCTAACTGACTGTTCCCATAAGCGATTATTTTCGGCCCTGTTTTTTCGTGCGGATCACTAACACAACTTTCAAGCAACCCCTTGTAACTGATTGATTATTAGCAAAATAAAATCCGGCCTTATTTTTGTATAGTGAAGCGGTATCAAATCCACCTTCGTGAGGAAACCATAACGAATAAAGTGACAGGTAAGCAGGGCACTACCTCAACAATGAAGAATCAAGAACGGTGAAGAGTAACCAACAAAAATGGATAACCGTAAGATGAGGTTTTATGAGTATTGTTAATCACGTGCATTCTATGCCGAGAACGATAGCCGGTCTATTAACCGCAGCCTCTTACAACATGAAACTATCCTTTTTTCGCCGTCAGAAACGCTACGAGGGCGTGCTACTTGACTTGCCGACATGGATACCAGCATCGACAGCTGGCGTTCCAATGTGACAGCCATGCGTGAAACCTTTTTATTAACTTTAAAAGAAACAAGAAGGTAAACAATGAAACGATTAATAAGTAGCCGGCTTGCCAGGGTACTGAGCGTCACCCTGATAAGCACAGCGGCTCTGTATGGGCTAACGAGTCAGACTCCGGCATATGCTGGATCCTATACGTTCACCCCGAACGAAAAATTTTGTATGGCGGATGCCTATTTGCTGGAACCGGGCAATTCACTGCCTAAGGATGCACTGAACTGTACCGCCAACGATGTGGAGATCACCCAAGTCGTTCCCCTCGACGCGGAAGCGGAATGTACCTTGGGTGAAACATTTTCATTCCAGGCGGATGTCACCGTTCGTACCAATGCCAATGAACGCTACGACACCACCTTCTATCTGCCGTTAACAGAACTGAGTCCCAAGGTTGTCCACGGTGTGGGCAAGAAAGACTGTAGTATGATTTTGCCCATCCCCGGCGACAGCGGTGAAACAGCGGATGTCGATCTCGATGAAGATGTATGCGGTGATATCACCAAGGCGCTTGGCCCGGATACGTACGTCCTGGAAAACGAAACCATCACCATGCTGTGCTCGGACGAAGACGAAGACAATCGTGCCGACTTCAACTACTGTGCGGCATGGGACAACCAGGAGCGTAATAACTGTACCGTTGGTGAGGACCCGTATTCAGGCCAGATCCCGAATACCAAGTCGAAGTGTAACTGCGATACCTTCAATATCGATGTCTTTATTAAACCCGAACCACCTACTTTGACTAAGACATTGATTGGCGACGACTCTGCTGATGAACCCCAAGGTATATTCAAATATGAAGTCGTGATTACAAACGAAAGTGCGAGAGCTGATATTAAAGTTACCACTGTGAATGATATCGTTCGTTCTTCTACCGACGCTGCTGTATTTGCCAACTTCGATCTGACTGCTACAACGGATACCTCAGATACCAATATGATCCTGTTAGCGGAACACGCGGAGCATACTTGTGATACTGTTCTGGCCGGCAATCTGCCAATAACCCTGACACCGTCAATTCCGACCGTTCGATGTTTTATCATGGTACAAATCGATGATGACAACTTGCCGGATGACCAAAGCGATGAGCTTTATCAGGACTTTATCCGCGCCACGGTGCTGGATAAGAATGATGATCCGGTCGGGGATAATACCTGTGATCCAACCCACCCAACAACTCCGACAACGCCAGAAGATGGCACCTGCAGTCTCGTGATTCCGGTAGCGATGCAGGATGTTATACCTTCCATCACTATCGACAAGTTCGCCATTGCCGGTCCGGGCTATGAATGTGTCGGCGGAACCGTTGATGCGGATGGCAAGTGCAGTGGCTCTGTCTATATCGATGAACCTGGCGGGGATGTCACCTACAAACTGGTGATCACCAATACTAGTACCGTCGATCCACTGACCGTAACTTCGTTGTTTGATTATATCCTTGTCCCCGGCACTCCTCCTACTCGTACTGATGCTCTTAATTTGCTGACAGCATCCGTCGACCACGACTGTGATAATGCTGATAACCAGAACCTGGCAATCAGCGGCGAGGATGGTGACAGTTTCACTTGTACGTTTGACCGTGATGTAAGCGGCGGCTTGATTACCGTTCATAACGAAGCCGAAGTTTTTGCGGCGGAAAGTGCCGGCCACAGTGAAGGCAATACTGCGGACCTTTCAGATTTTGAAGAAGTTACCATCACCGATGTGCCACCTATGGTTGCCCTATTGAAAAAAGTTAAAGCCATCGGAGGTCCTTCTGACGGAGCTTTTGCCGATAGCGCTAAAGTATTTGAGCCGGAAGGCGACGTGGTCTATCAGTTCACCGTCACCAACAACTCGGTAGCGCAAGAGGATATTCGTCTGCTTAGCCTGACCGATGCGGTTCTGGATGGTTCTCGGGTAACACAAACTGGCGGAGATTGTGTCTTTAATGGCACCGTCACTATTGTTTATGGCACCCCATATGTCTGTACCATTGAAGCCACGGTAACCGGCGATGCGTCCGGCTCACTAAGTACTTTAATGAATACGGCCCTTGTAACCGTCACTGACGAAGAAACTAATGTAAACTCCAACACTGACTCCGCAACTGTAACCTTTGAAGACGTTGGTCCTCAATTCAGTCTTGATTTTGGATTCTCGACAGTTGTGTACGTTAAAATCAGTACTGAAGGTGTCGATGCATTTGAAGATCTTACACTTTCAGCGATGAGAATACGTAATATCCTTATTCCTCTTCCTAATGGGGATGCCGGTGATGACGAGTCAGGTGTCATGAATATTATTAATGACAACCAAATCAGGGAGTATCGTGGTGTTGATTACGAGTCGTGTACAATTGGTGAGGTTATCCCACCTGATGATGTTTACTATTGCAACTTTGTAGTCGAGCACCTACCAGAGTTTGCTGATATCGATTTTGAAGCATTAGCTACAGGTGCTGGCCCGGTAGAAGTTATCCTAACGGATCCTGAAAACAATGCGGTCAAATTTGAAGCCGACATAACTGTAACCACTACAAAACGAGGACCATTATAAGCTTGATTAAGCTTGATTAAGCTTGATTAACAGAATAATGCCAGTCAGGATTAACTGACTGGCATTTTATTTTCAATCAAACGAAGCAGGAATAACGCGCTTCTACCTATTCAGCGATAAATATCGCCTTGTCGCGCTTTGTCAGCAACACTTCTGTTATCCTCCTCCCTTGATGTGCTACTCACCTTTGGGGCTATAAGATATCACTGGTGCGAGACTGCTTACTTATTGTTGCCCTTGCCTTTGTTGCCACCGCCGTTGCCGTCTCCGGAACTGGCGAGACTAACACTCACCGTTGCGGTGGCGGTTTTATCACCGTCACTGATGGTATAGCTGAAGCTGTCGCTGCTCTTGAAGCTTTTTGCCGGGGTGTATAGTAGCTGGCCATCAGAGGTGATCTGCACATTGCCCTTGGCCCCCTGACTCACCGCGCTGATGCTCAGGCTGTCGCCATCCGGATCACTGTCATTGGCCAGTACATCAATCAGCAGCGCCTCTTTGGCTGGCAATGTCACACTATCATTCACCGCAACCGGCGCGCTATTGACCGGCGTTTCCGGTGTCGCAACCACATAGCTCGCCATCGCACTGCTGAGCAAGCTGCTATCTGCCGTATTTTGCGCATTGATACCGATGTTATACGTACCATCAGAGGCTGTCGCGGCAGAGGTCACGCTGAGATTAACGGTTGCGCTTTCGCCCGGCGCTAAATTTACGCTGGCATTGCTGCCGCTCCAGCCCGCCGGAACGTCGGCAAATACCGCAAAGTCTGTGACAGCACAATCACTGCTATCCTTGTTGGTTACCGTCGCGCTGTAATTGACCGTGCTGCCGGCAATCACATTACCCGCACTGGCTGACAGTGACAATAGAGGTGCGGCGGCCACACAAGCCGATGCGGGAGCCGCGACAATATAGCTGCCCACTGCACTGCTGTTGTAACTGATGTCTGCAGTGTTAAATGCACTGACGTCAATAGCATATACACCATCAGCGGCGGTGCTCGCCGAAGTGACGCTAAGGTTGACAGATGCTGTGCCGCCAGGTGCCAGGGTGACAGTGCTGCTGTCGGCACTCCAACCTACAGGAACACTGGCTATCACATCAACAACGGCGGCATCACAGCTGCTGCTGTCCTGGCTAGTCACGGTAGCAGTGTAATTGACTATCGTACCAGCCGTAACTTCGCCACTATTGTTAGCAGACAGTGACAACACCGGGTTAGCCAATACACAGGCCGCGACCGGCGTTTCCACCACATAGCTGGCAACAACGCTGCTGTGGTAATTGCTGTCAGCACTGTTTTCTGCGCTGATTGCAATAGCATAAGCGCCATCGGTAGCAGTATCAGCCGAGGTGACATTTAGGGTCATCGTATCGCTGGTACCGGGCTCCAGATTCAGCGTTGAACCCGTTGCCGACCAACCGGCGGGTACATTCGCCAATAAGTTATAATCAGATGCCGCACAACCATTGCTGTCATTGTTGGTTACCGTTGCGCTGTAGCTGACGGTGGTACCCGCAGCAACCCCGGCATTTTCATTTGGTGTCAGTGTGATCTCCGGGCTGCTTGGGGTGCATGCCTGCTCCGAATAGCTGACATGGACGCTTGCCCCAGAGGTATCTGCCCACTCGGTGGTAATGGTCACACCGGCATCCGGGTCAGTGTAACTGCTACCTGCAGCCAGTGCGGCATCGGATAAATCTGAATAGATACTACCCGGAGTCATATCGAGCAGCTGACTGCTCTTCATATCTGACTCGGTAGCCAGACGCAGCACCACACCATCGGTAATGCCACTCATGCCTTCGAGAAAACTGTCGAAACCCAGCGGTTGGCGGTATTCGATGTAGTACCAGAGCGGCTGTCCTGTTGCCGGATCTGTGCCTCGGCGCACCTTTAGCCCCTTGGCCGCGCCGCCTGGTGCTGTTTCATAGGGCTCCAGCTGATAGCTGCCATCGCTGTCGGCGGTGACTATTTCACCGGAGGTCGGGGTCAGCCAGCCAAGATATTCCTTATTAAAGGCATTGAAATGACCCGTAGAACTACCCATGATATCCAGGGTATCGCCATATGAATAGTTGAGACAGTCGCCGCCAATCGTATTCGCGCCGCAATCAAGTGCCTGGGCGTGGCGAAGCCCGAAATTATGGCCCAGTTCATGACCGATAGTGTTCAGGGTAAAAGAGCCGTTGATCCAGGCTCGGGACTGACTTGCGCCAATGGTTCCCATACCTGTCCAGCCACAATTGTTGATTTTTGGGATGATATAGATCAGCCGGCTGTAGCTGCTGGTATCTACCCCATTGTCGGCCGCAGCCTGTTTGGCATAGGTGTCAATGACATCTGTATCACAAACCTCATTAGTGGCTAGAGTGAAATAGCCATTAACATCACCGCTGAGCCAGGTCTGGCCGTTGGAGTTTTCTTTATAGAAATCACTGACCGTGCCGAACACCATCTCTCTGGTTTCTTCGACTGTCCATGGCTGCTGAGCGTTGTCCTGGAAGTTAACCAGCATCACCAGCGTGCGTTGCTCGCCTAAAGTGTTGGCGAATGATGCCGAAGTCGCAGTGGTGTTAGTAGTAGTGGTGTTAGTGGTGCTATCTTGGGCCGCCAGTACCGTCAGGTTGTCCTGCTCGTCGTCTAATGCCAACGAGCCAAGCGTTTCACTGTGGTCTTTAAACTGCCAGCCGCGGGCACGTACCCGCATCCCAGATTGCATCGCATCGGCTTTCGCATTGGTCGGCAGGTGCAGTTCTACCCGGCCGTTTTTGGTTTTCAGCACATGGCGCAGGCGGCTCTTACTGTGATCTTCATAATCTTCATAGAAAACTTCCAGCTCGCCATCAAGCTCTTGTTCTTGTTCCAGCAAAGCCTGAACTTCAGCCGGCATATCACCGCGATCTTTTGCCGCTAGCGCTGCACGCACTGCTGCTGCCGGATCGGTTTGCACCAGTTCGGCCAGCAGCGCCTGGCGCTCTTCAGCCAGCGTCATCATTTGGTTTAGGTAATTGGCTTTATTTGACTTATCAGCACCGCGGTAATCAGCCATCGCCTTGGTCAATGCCTGGGTCTGGTTTTCCGCCTGCTGGCGGTGCTCCTGGCTGGCACTGCCTTGAGCCGCTCCCGGTGCATCAAGCACATCGGCTAATGCAGCGGTAGAAAATGAGTAAGAGGAAAAAGCAATCAGCGCGGTGGCGCACAGCTTGGGGACGGAAAAGATCGATGCCCCACAGGTATTTCTTGATTTCAAATTGTGCCCTCTACAAAGTCAAAATAATTTCGAAAGAACTCGCAAAATGGCTCCCGAACAACCGTGATTTACCGTTTAGCGAGTACTTTTATATCTTGTTAAATCAGCCTTACCGACTGAATTTAAGGTATAAAAATGCACATCAGACCATAAAAAAACAGAACAGTGCGCAAGCACTTACTTCGCCTGCAAACCCAAGCCTTAGCTGCATCAAACGTCGGCATTCTAGCAAAGTGATTTATGTCATGACAAATAGTTGACGGTCAATTTTTGGTCAGGATTTAGAACTTATTTGATTATTTTGCGTTCAGCATTTCAACTTGTTGAAAAATAAAGAGGAAGTAATATGACAAATAATTCAACCGTTATCACATATTCGTTACAATAATACTCACTTTGGTTACATGCCGATTTTCACCCCTGGAGGGTTATAAAGTGACACTTTTTACAGGGTTTGGGTATATAACAAGCAAGCTAAGATTACGACAATTTCTAGCAATCTAACCATCTGATAATATTACATTTAAATAAAGACGACGGTATTTATACATAAGTGGAAAATACTATACTGGGAAATTTAACATTAAAGCCGTAAAACAGATTGTTTCTCAAACCTGAGAGCCTGACTTTCTTTCGGCTTCCTACACTTAAGACAATATCGTTGTTTGTCAGTTGTAAGGGAAATACCGTGAGCAAATCAGACGTTAACAAACAACCTGTTCGCCAATGTGCCCTGTGGGAAGGTAATAAGATGCAGCCAGAAGACCGACAGATTATCCGGGCTCTGGAAACTGCTGGGTGGGTTTTTGTGAGTGCTGAAGATATCTACCAGCACGATCAGGTGAACGTCGGGTTGGTCTGCTTATCTGACGACTGTACTCTGGCGGAACTTATTCCCAAACTGACCACCATTAATCCGCATGTTTACTGGGTAGCCCTCGCCAGCAAAGGTTTTTTTGAACAGCCTGAACACCGAGGGCTGCTGCGCTTCTTGTTCGATTTTCATACCCGCCCGGCCCAATTAGAATGGCTCAATAACGCCCTCGGCCACGCCAGCGGTGTGTCGCACCTGCAACATTCTGCACCCAGTCAGCCCAGTTCGATTCAGTTCAACCGCAGTGCCGCCATGCAAGACATTCTCCAACAAGCCGAGAAAATTGCTATTACCGATGCCAGTGTGCTATTGCTCGGCCCCTCTGGCGCTGGCAAGCAATACCTGTCGCAGTTTATTCACCAGCACTCACTGCGCAGCAAAAAGCCGTTTATTACGGTTAACTGTGCCGGATTAGTGCCTACCCTGGTACAAGATGAGTTGTTTGGCCATGAAAAAGGGGCATTTACCGGAGCCAGCCAGACTCATCGCGGGGCGTTTGAACGAGCCAATGGCGGCACCCTGTTGCTAGATGAAATCGGCGATTTGCCGCTGGAGCAACAAGGTAATTTCCTCCACGTGTTAGAAAGCGGAGAGATCTGCCGTGTGGGTGGCCAGAGATCCCACTCCATCAATGTGCGTATTATCTCGGCAACCAATGTCGATCTGGCGGAAAAAGTCGAGCAAGGGTTGTTCCGTGCCGACCTTTACTATCGCCTCAATGTCATTCAGCTCAGTGTGCCACCACTGAGTGAACGGCCGGAAGATATTCTCTCACTCGCCAATGATTTTATGGGAAAATATTCAGCTAACTGCAAGCCTCCACTACGTTTCAGCCCCCGGGCGGCCCAGGCTTTAAATCACTACCACTGGCCAGGCAATGTGCGCGAATTGGCCAACCGCGTTATGCGCGCCGTGACCCTCTGTGACGGCAGCGTTATTGAGCCCGAACACTTAGACCTGCCTCAGTCAACGCCCCATCACCAAAAAAGTCTTTCCCTGAAACATGCCCGGGAAGAAATTGAACGTCAGGAGATCACCAAGGCCATCAGTCGGCATAACGGTAACATAAGCCGCGCCGCCCACGATCTCGGTATATCCCGCTACACTATTTACCGCCACCTTAAGCAACTGAATATCAATGTGTAAATAACAGCATCGCACTATAATGTTTTTATTATTTTTTTCTGTTTCAGGCTGACAACAAGGAACACTAATGGCAAAAACATTACTAATCACCGGTGCCAACCGCGGTATCGGTCTAGCACTGGTGCAAGCCTACCTGGCTGATGGCTGGCAAGTGCATGCCTGCTGCCGCTCACCTGAAAATGCCACGGAGTTACAACAGCTCAGCGCGAATTATCTCGGGCTTACTCTCCATCCGCTTGATGTTACCGATCACAACGCAATCTCTCAGCTCAGTAATACGCTGCATGATACCAAGCTCGATCTGTTGATCAACAATGCCGGTTATTACGGTCCGAAAGGTTACGGCTTTGGCAATACGGACGTAGCGGAATGGCGTAAGGTGTTTGAAATCAATACCATCGCGCCCCTGAAAATTGCCGAGGCATTCTTCCCGCAAATCAAGGCCGGCATGCCGGGAGTGATCGCTTCAATCTCGTCAAAGGTGGGCAGCATGGCAGAAAACACCAGTGGCGGCGGATACATTTATCGTTCATCAAAGGCGGCTTTAAATTCTGTAGTGAAAAGCCTTTCGAATGATTTACTACCTGAAGGGATTATCTCTGTCGCCCTTCACCCCGGCTGGGTTCAAACTGAAATGGGCGGGCCAAATGCGTTGATAAGTGCACCGAAATCAGCCCATGGCCTAAAGCAGATCATAGATAACTTAACGCCAGATCAAAGTGGTGGATTTTTCAACTTTGATGGTACCCCAATCCCTTGGTAAACAGCATGTGGCTGATGTGTTCTTTGTTAGCATCAGCCGCCAGGCCATTTTCACCGGACTGGTGATCTTTTTGTTTAAATCACCAAGTAAACATTTCCGGATGAAATATTATTTACTAACCAGTCACTTAAACTCAAATCAATCGATAATAACGACTAGCTTCAGCAACAATTTGACTTGCCCCCCTGCACTTATGAGGCTCCTGTCGCAAATTTATAAATGCGAACCACATTTCACATAAAACTGTGGCTTCCATGCTAAATTTATTCTCTCTAATCGTTAAAAATACATTTTATAAAAATAAATAGTATGGAAGACAGACGTTGGCCAGTCATAAACAGTTAAGTATTTTCTATCAGCGGATTATTGAACAATGGGGTAATGCCCATGGGCTTCGTACTATTTGTGAATTAACATGCCGTAATTTCAGCGAAAGTTTTGGTGTGATACACAGCCAGCTCTTTGTCGCTTATAAGTCGACATGGAAAACCTTGCTGGATATGGATCATGAAGGGATTCACTACCAGTTTCCTCCCATTGACGTTGTCGGCGAGAATCGTATTCCCTTTGATCACGTCACTAAGGCCATCACTACCCACAGGCCGCAATATACCGTCCATGACAACATTAAACGTTTATGGTTACCGCTGGAACGCCGCTCAAGTATCATCGGTTGTTTAATTGTCGATCTTCCCTCCGAGACACAGCATGCATGTGAGGATTTTTCGCTGTTAGCGACTCTGCTTGCCTCTGAACTCGATGCGGGCTTACTCAGCCAGACAATTAAAGATGAGCATTTGGGACGCCGTTCAGCTGAGCGGGAATTACAAATCAGCCAGCATGAACAACAAGCCCTGTTAAATCAACTTCAGGCCTTGCATGACATATCCTTCAAGTTATGGCGCGCTGATTCAATGAATAGCATGCTATTTACCGCGGTAGAAAAAGGGAAAAAGGAATTACACCTCGATCGTATGGCCATTTTTCTATTCGCAAAGAACCAGCGTATGCGCGGGACTTATGGCACTGACATTCATGGTAATACTGTCGATGAGCATTATTTTGAGTCTGAAATCCCCGATCTGTGGTTTACCGCCCATACCGTGAAAAATGAGGAATACCTTGCGATTGAGAACAATACGCCTTTGTACCATGATCTGAAACAGGTCGGCTTTGGCTGGAGTGCCTATATCTCACTGTGGGATGAAGATACGCCTGTCGGTTGGATTGCTTGCGATAACCTGCTGACAGGCATGCCACTGCATGATTACCATCACTACCTGCTCAAACAGTTTGGCTTTATTATCTCGCAGCATATTGTGCGCCGCCAGGCAGAAGAAAACCTGATCAATCTGAACAAAGAGCTGGAACAACGTGTCACGGAGCGAACCGCCGAGCTGGAGCGGGTAAACACCAGGCTCGAAAAAATTTCCAAACTCGATCCCCTGACAGAAGTCTATAATCGCAGGGTTTTTGACCAGAAGATTATGGAAGAATGGCATAGGGCAGAACGCCACCAACTGCCATTTTCCTTGCTAATCATGGATGTCGACCACTTTAAAATGTATAACGACCAATATGGTCATGCTGCCGGTGATCAGTGCTTAAAAATCATCGCTACCACACTGTCGAAGCTTGAGCGACGGGCGGGGTCACTCTTTGCCCGCTATGGTGGCGAAGAGTTTGTGCTGCTGTTACCCGGCCAAGATCATAGTGCCGCAATTTTCGCAGCTAAACGCGCCTTATCTGGAGTACAAAAACTACAGTTGCCAAGGCAGTACGGCGTCGATAACGCCCCCGACATTGTCACCATCAGCATTGGTGTCAGTACCATGATCCCGTCGATACACGGCTCACCCGATGAGTTCTTCAAGCGGGTCGACATGGCACTCTATGAGGCTAAATCACAAGGCCGGAACCGTTACTGCGTGATTTAGCTTTTCTTTCGCTTGGTATACCGCCGCTTTTTACCCGTTTGTCTCGGCTCGGGTGATTTCAATTCACGTAAGCTAACGGGTACTTCACTGTACTTTACTTTATCCATCAGCTGATGCACTTGCTGCTGTAAAGCGTCCATAAACGGTTGATAGGCGCATTTTTTATCCGCCATGTCTTGCAACTGGTGCTCCCAATGAGCCGTCATATCCGGATAAGTTGCTTCATCTGGCAAGGCGTACACCAGCCCTCTTCCCGCTTCTGTCGCATGAATGTTCTTAGCCTGCCGTTTCAGCAACTGTCGTTTAAACAAAAGCTCTAATATACCTGCACGCGTCGCTTCAGTACCCAGGCCATCGGTATCTCGCAGAATTTTTTTCAGCGAAGTATCCGAGACGAACCGGGCGATCCCCGTCATCGCCTGCAGCAATGTCGCTTCAGTAAAGGCTTTCGGTGGCTCGGTCATTTTGTCTTTGATCTCGCCATTCCGGCAGGTTAACACCGTACCTTTTTCAAGTGGCGGCACTTTATCAGCCAATCCCTTATCAGCCTGATCATTGGCAGAATCATCCCGTCCCAGTAACGCACGCCATCCACCGCTCATCAACTGGCGACCACGGGCAATAAAATGTCCCTGAGCAATAGTAAAGACTAACTTCGCTTCGGCATAAACAGCCGCCGGATAAAATTGCATCAAATACTGACGGGCAATCAACTGGTAGACTTTGCTTTCACTGGCACTCAATATGCCGGAACTAATCTTCTTTGGTGTCGGAATAATCGCATGGTGAGCATCGACTTTTTTATCATTCCAGGCTTTTGATTTCAGTGACAGATTTGCCCCTTCGCCCGCCTTGGCTAACTCACCGGCATTACCGACAATCGCCTGACAGACATCTCCGGCCTGCTTAAAATGCTCATTTGGCAGATAGCGGCTATCAGAACGAGGGTAAGTGATCACTTTGTGTTTTTCATACAGAGACTGACAGTTAGTCAGTACATCAGCCGCACTCATACCGAAACGCTTTGCAGCATCGATCTGTAACGCCGACAAGGAATACGGCAATGGCGGTGCCTGCCGGGTTTCCTTTCGCTCCGCTTCAGTGACTTCGGCTGGTTGGCCTTTGATTCGCTTAACCACGTTTTCACACAGCTGGCGATTGAGCACTCGCCCGTCTTCATCTTGCCAGGGCTGACAGGCTTCACTGGGCTTCCAACGCGCTCGAATTTCCATATCCTGATATGGAATTAAGGCAAAGACTTCGTAAAATGGCTTAGGCTTAAAATTCGCAATCTCATCATCACGACGAGTGACTAAGCCTAATATTGGCGTTTGGACTCGACCAACAGACAAGACGCCACGATATCCCCCTTTTTGCCCAAGCAACGTATACGCCCGGGTCATATTCATTCCGTACATCCAGTCGGCACGTGATCGCGCTAAAGCTGAAACCGATAACGGAATAAAATCGCGGTTACTGCGCATTGTTGCCAATGCGCGCTTGACTGCGGCAGGGTTTAAATCTGAAATCAGCAAACGCTGGATCTCGGCTTTTTTCCTGGCCGGTAATTTCACATGATCGATAACTTCATCGACCAGCAGCTGTCCTTCCCTGTCGGGATCCCCCGCATGCACAACTTCCGTGGCCTGCTTCACTAATTTACGAATAACCGCCAATTGCTGCTTTGCTGACTTTCTTGCTACAAGCTGCCATTGCTCGGGAATAATCGGTAAATCCGCCATATTCCATTTTTTATATTTTTCATCATAGGCGTCCGGCTCTACTTGTTCGAGCAAGTGACCGATACACCATGTCACAATATCCCCGTTCCCCGTTTCAATGTAACCATTGTTATTTTTATGAGGGCGAGGCAAAACCGCGGCAATAGCACGGCCCAAACTGGGCTTTTCAGCAATATAAAGACGAGTCATCCGGTTAATCGGGTTAGTGTTATTTGAAGGAAACTTTATAGAAAGAACGGGATGAGGACAAGAAGTTACTGGATAAAAAAACAGTACCCAAAGAGGTGAGGAGCGAATTTCGAGATACCAGGGCCTCGAAACTCGCGACTAGAAACTAGGAACTATGCTCGATCAACCACGCTTTGACCTCATCGAAGTCACCGCGAAATACTATCCGATCAGCTTTTTTACTGAGCTGATAGGTGTACATCGGATCGTAATACTCTTCGAGCAAAGGTCTCAACCAGGCATCATGCCCGGCAAGGGAGCCGTTATTCTGCTGAGTTTGGACTGCGAGCTGTTGTGCTGCCAGCAATTCTTCATAACGCTGCAGGCCCAGTCGCTTACGAATACCGTACATCCCTTTTTCAAGATAATCAGCAAACATCTGCCAGCCATGCTCTTCACCATGGAGAGCCACAAAATCACGCTGCATGCGTACTACGTAATCATCTAATAAACGCTCGAGACGAATATCAAGCGGATCATCGACTATGGCGACTTTTGCGGTTTGCATCGCCGCATTGATCGATAAAGGTACACTGGTCGAGCCAATCGCCCGTCCTTCATCTTCAAACACAAATTGCTCACACCCTGACGCTTGTTTTCTCAGCATTTCAACGGCCAGCGCATTTTCAAAATCAATTTGTGTTCGCTGTGCGGTAACATAACGCCCGAAAGATGAGCCACGGTGATTCGCCGCCCCTTCCAGATCGATACCATTGGCAAGCTGATTCACCATGATAGTTTTACCACAGCCGGTATTCCCGCCGATCAAGGTCATTGGTTGCTGAGCCACCTGATCTATCGTATCGAGAAGGAAACGGCGCAGCGCTTTATAGCCACCGACAATCATCGGGTAATCAATACCCGCTTCTTTCAGCCATTGCTGAGTAATACGCGAACGCAAGCCACCACGGAAGCAATACAGATAACCCGTCGGGTTGGCGTCACAAAACGCTTTCCACTGTGCGACACGCCTGGCTTTCTCATCACCATTCACTAACTGATGACCTAAAGCAATTGCAGCTTCCTGACCATGTTTTTTGTAGCAAGTACCAACCGCAGTCCGCTCATCATCCGACATCAATGGATTGTTGATCGAGGTTGGAAATGCACCTTGAGTAAACTCTATCGGTGCACGCATATCCATCAACGGCGTGCCATTGACAAACAGTTGGCGGTAATCTTCACAATTTGGGCGTGACATTAACAAATCTCAACCAGGGTTTCGCCATCTTGTGGCAGTAGTTCACCAATGGCTTGTAGCTCAATACCATGTTTTTCAGCCACTTCCTGAACCTGATGTTCCGCATCCGCGGTTACAGCCAGTAATAAACCGCCAGAAGTTTGTGGGTCGCACAATAGTGCTTTCTGCTTATCCGTTAGTGCACCAATCTTACTGCCATAACTTGCATAGTTACGCTCTGTACCACCCGGCACACAATTTTGATCGATATAGTCAAAAACACCAGGCAAGTGAGGTACGCTATCAAACCATACATTTGCCTTAACCTGACTGCCTTCACAGATCTCGCTCAAATGCCCCAGCAGACCAAAGCCGGTGACATCTGTCATCGCTTTTACGCCTTCAACATTGGCAAAATCAGCACCAGGGATATTCAGTTTACACATCCAGTCGCGGGCCAGGCCGTGGTGCTCATCGGCAAGCTTGGATTTTTTTTCTGCCGTTGTTAATACACCAATCCCTAACGGCTTGGTTAAAAATAGTTTACAGCCCGCTTCAGCGCGGTTGTTACGCTTAACCCGGTCAGTATCGACAATACCGGTTACCGCCAGACCGAAAATAGGCTCAGGCGCATCAATCGAGTGACCACCGGCCAGGGAGATCCCCGCTTCACGGCAGACTGAACGACCGCCTTCAATGACTTGTTGGGCAATTTCAGGATCCAGTACATTGACAGGCCAGCCAAGGATCGCAATCGCCATAATCGGCTTACCGCCCATGGCATAGATGTCACTGATCGCATTGGTTGCGGCAATGCGGCCAAAATCATACGGATCATCGACGATTGGCATGAAGAAATCTGTCGTACTGACCACTGCCGTGCCATTTCCTAAATCATAAACGGCTGCATCATCTTTACTTTCATTACCGACCAGCAGGTTAGGATCGGCAAACGGTGCTAACTGAGTTTGGAGAATAGTATCAAGAACTTGAGGAGAAATTTTACAACCACATCCTGCACCGTGGCTGTATTGAGTAAGACGAACGTTTTCCATGACACACTCCGGAATAACAAAGAGAGCCAAGGATTCTACTCCTGCGAACCAGATGTGTCACCCTAACCTGCGAATGTTGATTATAAAAATCAAATTAGCGAGAAAAGGTAAGGCTACAAATATTCGACAAATTGTGCGATATCGCGTTCATGTACTTTCGCCTCACGACAGGCTGGCGAGCCCATATAGAGGAAGCCGACAATTAAATCATTGCCTGTCACACCCAAAGCTTCACGCACGACCGGATGGTAAGCCCATTTGCCCGTTCGCCAGAAACCGGAGAAGCCTTGCGCTACCGCAGCCATTTGCATCGCTTGCACTGCACACCCTGCCGATAAATGCTGTTCGATAACCGGTACTTTTTCATGCTCGGTGACTTTAGCCACCACAGTGATCACCATCGGGGCACGGAACGGCGATTTGCCTGCTTTTTCGATCACGGTGTCATCGGCACCATCCGCTTTTGCGGCCTCGACCAGAATATTGGCTAATTTTTGCAGCCCTTCACCTTGCGATACGATAAAGCGCCATGGGGTTAAACCAGCATGATCCGGTGCTCGCAGCCCAGCCCGAAAGATATTATTTAACGTATCACCCTGTGGAACCGGCTCCATCAGTTTTGGCAATGAACGTCGATTTAACAAAAGCGCTAGCGCATCCATGGCGACCTCAAATACAAATGATTATTATTTTTAATATATCACAAAAATGATGGCGAAAAACCATGGGGGTTCTGGGGTTGCTAGAACCTAGTACCTAGTACCTAGTACATTTTCACATAAATTATGAATAGTTGAAGTTCCTAAACATGTCATCCCGGAATCGAGGTACGAGATATCCGGGATCCAGTTCTACCGTGTGCGCCTTAGATTCCGTATAAGTTCGTTCCTCACTTTACGGAATGACGACGTTTGGTGGCTGAACTCATCAAAACTTCTGTGATGAAGTACTAGAACCTAGACACTAGACACTAGACACTAGAATCTAGAGCCTAGGTCTTATGCCTGTTACAACTTCGCAGCTAACTCAACCGCTTGGCGGATCACCCGATTAGCGTCCACCTCACCTGCGACTTCTGCACCGCCAATCACATGAACATTCACATTCATGGCCTTGAGACCCTCAGATAACTGCTCAACAGAGGTCTGTCCCGCACACAGCACGATATTATCAACATCAAGAATGCGCGGTTGGCCTTCAACGGTAATATGCAACCCCTGCTCATCAATTTTGTCGTAGCTGACACCACCAAGCAGTTCAACACCGCGTTTTTCCAGCACACGTTTATGGATCCAGCCTGTTGTTCTACCCGGCCCTTTACCGACCTTGCCAGGTTTACGCTGCATCAACCACACCTGGCGATGGCTCATATGCTGCTTAAAGGGATACAACCCACCCGCATGTTCAATGGTTTTATCAATCCCCCACTCTTTGAGCCAGCTATCTAAATCATGATGGTCGGGTTCAGTTAGCATGGTGGAAACATCTACCCCGATCCCTCCCGCACCAATAACGGCGACTTTCTGGCCCAGCTGAACCTTATCTCGGATCAGTGTCTGGTAATCAATCACCTTGTCGCTCTCGACACCCGGAATATTCGGCAGACGCGGTTTCACCCCAGTGGCAACAACCACTTCGTCATAGCCTTTCAATTCATCCGCTTCGACCGCATGCCCCAGTGTCACATTCACGCCTGTCTGTTCTAAACGACGAGTGAAGTAACGAATGGTCTCTTTAAATTCTTCTTTCCCGGGGATTTGCATCGCCAGATTAAACTGGCCGCCGACGTATTCATTCTTATCAAACAAATCGACGTCAAAACCACGTTCTGCAGCCGCAGTCGCGCAGGCTAAGCCCGCAGGCCCCGCCCCGACCACCGCCACTTTTCGCTTATTGGCCGCAGGCGTCAATACCAGCTCTGTCTCATAACAAGCTTGCGGGTTGACTAAGCAACTCGCACGCTTACCGGCAAACACCTGATCCAGACAGGCCTGATTACAGCCAATACAGGTGTTGATATCATCCGCTCGGTCTTGCTCTGCTTTGACAACAAAATCCGGATCAGCAAGGAACGGACGAGCCATCGAAACCATGTCGGCCTGATCTGACGCTAAAATATCTTCGGCAACTTGCGGGGTATTAATACGGTTAGTGGTAACTAATGGAATATTGACTTCACTTTTCATTTTTTCCGTTACCCAGGTAAAAGCGGCCCGTGGAACTTGCGTCGCAATCGTCGGTACGCGGGCCTCATGCCAGCCAATCCCCGTATTAAGAATGGTCACTCCCGCTTTTTCTAATTCTTTTGCAAGTTTGACGACTTCTTCCTGGGTACTACCCTGCTCGACCAGATCCAGCATAGACAAACGGAAGATGATGATGAAATCACGTCCGGCGCGCTTACGTACCGCTTCAACCAGCGCTATCGGGAAGCGAATACGATTTTCATAGCTACCGCCCCATTCATCATAACGATGATTAGAGCGCTTACAGATAAACTGGTTTATCAGGTACCCTTCAGATCCCATTAATTCCACACCGTCATAACCGGCTTCACGGGCAAGTTCAGCGCTTTTCGCAAAGGCTTCGATCGTTTTATGGATCTGTCGAGAGCTCATTGCACTCGGGGTAAATTTGGAGATTGGTGATCGAATCGCCGAAGCACTTACCGCAAAAGGGTGCAGCGCATAACGGCCCGCGTGAAGAAGCTGCAACGCAATTTTGCCGCCTTCTTCGTGAACCGCATCTGTGATCACGCGATGGGCACGTGCTGCACGAGCAGAGCTGAACTGCGCACTGAGCGGGTGCAGACGACCACGAAAGTTAGGTGAAAAACCACCTGTCACAATCAGCCCAACACCACCTCGGGCACGAGCAGCATAGAATGCCGACAATTTCTTAAAGCCGTCACGAGACTCTTCAAGGCCTGTGTGCATCGAACCCATTAGCACTCGGTTACGTAACTCAGTGAAACCAAGATCTAAGGGCGCTAACAAATGAGGGTAAGATTTATCGTCCATGGCTTCCATTCTTTTTTGATTATGGTCTGACCAGTATATTGCACAAGAGTAACTTTTTTCAAACATTTGTTTACATTAATACAACATTTTATAATTTGAATCGGTTCTTCGGGTACCGAGTGAAAGCGCTATGAGTGGATTAGTTACTGAAATTCCATGTTGAGTAAGTTACGATAAGGAATAAGAATCATCATCAGGAACGTTCATGAAAGTGATATTCAAAGGCATTGGAAAAATATTCCAAGCTATCTGGAAACTGATCAGTTTCACCCGACAATTTATTCTCAATCTTTTCTTCTTAATAATTGTGGGTGCAATTATTTTTGCGCTAAGCCAGGATAGCCAAGAGCCTGAATTACCTGAAGAAGCCGCATTGGTCCTGGATTTATCAGGCCCAATCGTTGAACAGCGCAGCTATATCAATCCAATCGATAGCATTGCCAGTAATGTATTAGGGCAACAGCCTGTACAGGAAAATGTACTGTTCGACATTGTGGAAACAATACGGACAGCTGCCACTGACAAGAGTATTACCGGATTAGTGCTGAACCTCAAAGGCATGGCAGGTACAAACCTGACCAAATTGCGTTACATCGCCAAGGCCATTAATCAGTTCAAAGATGCCGGAAAACCGGTTTATGCGTTTGGTGATAACTTCAGCCAGAGCCAATACTATCTCGCCAGCTACGCCGATAAGGTTTCCATGTCACCAGATGGTGGCGTGATGCTAACAGGCTATGGCAGCTACACCCTTTATTACAAAAGCCTGTTAGACAAACTAGACGTTAATACCCACGTCTTTCGCGTTGGTACTTACAAGTCTTTCGTTGAACCTTATACTCGTGATGACATGTCACCAGCGGCTCGTGAAGCCAATACCGTCTGGTTGAATCAATTATGGTCAGCCTATACCGGTGATGTGGCACTAAACCGCAACATTGAAGCCGCTTCGTTAACCCCGGATCTAGATAGCTTTGTCGAGCAACTCAAAGCCGTTAAAGGTGATTTTGCTCAGCTAACACTCAATATGGGCTTAGTGGACGAACTCATTTCTCGTCCTCAACTTCGCCAGAAAATGATTGATAAATTTGGCAGTGACGGTGACAGCAGCTTTAATCAAATCAGCTACTATGACTACCAGCCAACAGTGGTCAAAATGGATTTACCAAGTCCAAACCAGATCGCCGTTATTGTCGCCAGCGGTGCAATCATCGATGGTACGCAGCGCCAAGGCACCGTAGGTGGTGATTCAACCGCAAGCCTGCTGCGCGAAGCGCGATTAAATGATGATGTAAAAGCGGTCATTCTACGGGTCGACAGCCCTGGCGGCAGTGCTTTTGCTTCCGAAGTGATCCGTAATGAAGTCGATGCACTGAAGCAGGCCGGTAAACCTGTTGTAGTTTCCATGTCGAGCCTGGCTGCATCAGGCGGCTACTGGATTTCATCAAGTGCCAATAAGATCATCGCTCAGCCAACAACCATCACCGGTTCTATCGGTATTTTTGCCATCTTAACCACCTTTGAAAAAGGACTGGAGAAAATGGGCATCTATAGTGACGGTGTAGGGACAACACCATTCTCTGGTGTGGGCGTTACTCGCGAATTACCGGAAGGTGTCGCACAGGTTTTCCAGCTTGGTGTCGAGCATGGCTATCAGCGCTTTATCGGCTTAGTCAGCCAGTATCGGAACATGTCGCTTGAGCAAGCAGATAAAATCGCTCAGGGCCGGGTATGGACCGGTCACGATGCACTGAAGTTGGGCCTGGTCGATCAATTGGGTGATTTTGACGATGCCATTATCGCAGCAACAGAGCTGGCGAAACTTGAGAGTTATGAAATAAACTGGATGGAAGAGCCTCTTAGCCCGGCAGAGCAATTTATGCAGGAATTCGTTGGTGAAGTAAGCACTAAGATCGCCACGATGGTATTGGGGCAGCTGCCTGGTGCGGTACAACCCGTCACTCAGCAAGTTGTAACCGATCTCACCACATTGAATAACTTCAACGACCCAAAAGGGCAGTATGCCTTCTGCCTGAACTGCATCAATAACGAAAAGTGAGATCAGCCCGGCAATGCCGGGCTTTTTTAAATGGGCGTTAACCGTATAATGCGCCCACCAAACCGATAAGTCTGTGCCTAAATATGGAAAGAAAACACATTTACATTGCTTACACCGGCGGAACCATTGGTATGCAGAAATCAGACCATGGTTATGTTCCCGTTGCTGGCTTTATGGATAAGCAGCTGGAAAGCATGCCGGAATTCCATCGTACAGAAATGCCTAAATTCACGATCCATGAGTACGAGCCTCTTATCGACTCTTCGGATATGACGCCAGCGGATTGGCAGCGCATTGCTGATGATATAAAAGCAAACTACGACAAGTATGACGGTTTCGTCATTTTGCATGGTACGGACACCATGGCTTACACTGCTTCTGCTTTGTCGTTTATGCTTGAAAACCTTGATAAACCAGTGATTGTGACCGGCTCACAAATTCCGCTGGCAGAACTGCGTTCAGACGGTCAAAGTAACCTGTTGAACTCACTCCACATTGCGGCAAATTATCCGATCAATGAAGTGACGCTATTCTTCAACAACCAATTGATCCGTGGAAACCGAAGTACTAAAGCCCATGCTGACGGTTTTGGCGCCTTCATTTCACCCAACCTGCCACCACTGCTGGAAGCGGGTATCAACATCAAGTTGAACAATGTTGAATTAGACAAAAAACCGGAAGGTAAATTTAAGGTACACACAATCACACCACAACCCATTGGGGTGATTACAATGTACCCGGGCATTTCACCAAAAGTGATCCGAAACACTTTGCGCCAACCAGTTAATGCCATGATTTTATTAACTTTTGGCGTGGGTAACGCACCACAAAATCCAGAACTGCTTGAACAGCTTAAAGAAGCAACAGAGCGCGGGGTGATCGTGATGAACCTGACGCAATGCCTGTCAGGCAAGGTGAATATGGGCGGTTACGCAACTGGCTGTGCACTGGCTGATGCGGGCGTTATCAGTGGTTACGATATGACACCTGAAGCCGCGTTGGCAAAGTTACACTTCCTGTTAAGCCAGAACCTGCCGCTGGAAACGCTTCGTAGTAAAATGCAGCAAGATCTGCGTGGTGAGTTAACTCTCTAATCACATCGTCAGCTAACAACTGAAAAATCATCATAAAAGAGCCGAATTTAATTCGGCTCTTTTTTTACGGCTACACTTATACCAATCGCACTTATACCAATCACACTTACACCTATCACATAGAGAGCAAACGGATTAGTGTGTTGGAATAAATACAGTTTTATTGGTCAGAACTAGCCAGAGACACGCTTATGATTTTACACGGTGCATCTATCTCTCCATTTGTCAGAAAGATCATGCTGGCACTCACCTATAAAGGGATGACCTATGATTTACAGCCGCTCAACCCCTATTTAGAAAAAGAGCTGGCACAAAAACGCCATCCGATGGGAAAAGTGCCAGTGTTGGAACACAATGGCCACAGCATTATGGACTCAACGGTCATCGCTCATTATCTGGATGATATCTGTCCAGTCCCCCCTCTCTATCCAGGCACGGCGGAGCACCGAGCCAAGATCCGCTGGTTAGAAGAATATGCCGATACCAGGCTAACGTCTCTGGTCAGTGGGGTGCTGTTTTATCAGAAGATCATGCGGGGTAAAATGCTCAATAAAGACGTTGATCACGATGCCATCGATCAATGCATGCATCATCACCTGCCTCTGGTACTGCAATATCTGGAAGAGCAAATACCAGAACAAGGATATATTACAGACCACTTTTCTATGGCGGAAATCAGTCTGTGGAGCATTCTGCGAAATGGCTGGATGGCAGGGTTAAGGCTTGCTCCTCATTACCCCAAACTACATGCCTATATCACGGCAATAGAGCAAGAGCCTTGGATCGCTAATTTAATCAGCGAAGAAGATCATGAACTCAGCAGTTTTTATTGCGAACCCATGATCTTTAATAACTATGATCATTAATAACAACTAGGCGTAACGGACTTAACTTGCGAGTTGTCTCATTATGGCGATAATTGCTATGTTTCACGAGAGCGGTATCTTGCATAGCTATATCCGGCAATAGCTATGCCTCATCGTAGCTACATGTCACCATGACTAAAACGGGCGATATCATCTTGAGCGGATCCTTCGCCCGCAAAATCACGTTTTAGCTCCGCTTTAGACTTGAATTTAATTTCTCCACCGGCTTCGACCGACATATGTTCGGCATTCGTATTATGACGAGATTGGAATAACATCACCGCTTGAAGCGCCGAATCTCTTTGCTCCGTTGTTAAAGGGGTACCATCAGGCCATTTGCCGATTTCCACTGCCGTTAAGATGCGCCGGTAAACATCAGGCGTCATTGCTTCTAATAATTGTTTTACATCCATTTTTCGGCTCCAGTGCACGATAGTATCAATGCGTTTATGATTACGATCATATGTATTGCTCAATACAAAACCCATTACTCATCACAGTTTCCACATCATTTTTCTTAATAGTGCATCGTTTCTTTAAGTTTTGTACCATTCATACCGCTAACCTTAATAGCAGACTGATGACAGTCAAGTAAGAGCCACAAATTTGCTTTCGTGATCACATGTCACATACAGTACTAACGATTTCCATCGCTATTAATGTGCTTTTTATCTCTAACAACATCAAGCATTCAATAGTAATCTGTAATAGTCGCTTTTTACCTAGACCTTAACCCGCTGACGAGTTCGATACTTTATGTACCCCATTAACCTATTTTCTGGTTATCTAAAACTGACATTACTGACAGTCACTGTGATAGCTCTCAGCGGCTGTTATGAGCGCCACCGCACCACAGACAGTCTGTGTGAAGCTTACCCCTCGCTCTGTGCCGAACTGAATGTCAATGATGGCCAATGCAAGATCCAGCGTACCAACCTGATATGGCAACGCTATAATGTGTTGAAAAGTTCAGCTGATACAGCGAAATTCAAAGAGTTAAAACTCACCTATAAATACCAGATATGTCTCGAGTATGCCGCGCGCATAGAGCCAACAGAATTGAAAGAACGCAAATCACGCCGCATGAGCGCACTGATCCATAGCTATGATTCCATTAAACGTCTGAATCAGGAATTGGCTAGCTCTGAAGATCCAAAGATCATCTACTATCGCTGGAGTCAGGGAGATAAAAAAGCACTTCGTCAATTTTTGCTGCTCGAAGGCAGCGCTAAGCTCGAAACGCCGGAACTTCAGCTCGCACTGGCAACCTACTACACCGGCAAAGATAAAGAGAAGACATTACAGATACTGTCTCATGCCCTTGAGCTGTACAAAGAGAACCAGCCGATAAAGCCTGAGATTATTCTGAGCCTGGCAACAATATCGCATCAGCAGGGATTGGCTCATCATGCTTATATATGGGCAACAGTAGGGGGAGAGTTTAACCTGCCAGTCGTCAAGCCTGAAACACTTGCAGCCTTATATCCTATGGAAGATGCTGAGCGCGAAGCTTTGAATATTCAAGCTAAGAAAATCACCAAAGCACTCGAGAAAGGTGAGTTTACGGCTGATATGGTGAAATAAAACCACAAATAGGTCAGTTAATCACTCACATACTTTTCATTACAAGCTCAATATTCTGGCGAGGCCCCGATACCAAGACAGAAGTGGTCATGGACGTTGGTATGAAACTAAAAAGGACACCGTCGTCCTTTTTAGTCTCAGCCAGAGAATTAATCGTCAGCCTTAAACATTAGAGAAACTGAGTTTATACAATATCTTTCACCAGTTGTTTTTGGACCGTCCGGAAAAACATGCCCCAGGTGGCTATCACAATTTGCACAGCGAATTTCAATACGATGCATGCCATGGCTGTTATCCTCAATATACCTGACGGCCTTACCGTTCACTGGCGCATCAAAACTAGGCCAGCCACAGCCTGAGTCATACTTGTTGTCTGAAAGAAACAAGGGCTGATCACAACAAGTACAACGATAAATTCCAGTATCACGATTATGAAGCAAGGTGCCAGAAAACGGCGCTTCTGTCCCCCTTTCACGACAAATTTTATACTGTTCTTCTGTTAAATTTTTTCGCCAATAAGCATCTGTTTTGTCAGTCATTTTCGAACCTGCTTTCATTCCTTTCAATTCAATTTGGCATTTAAGGTTGCCAATTATCACAACTGTAGCACATACTTTCTGCTTTAAAGATTCGTTTACTTACCTAATTCAGTTTATCTGTTTTGGGTATCCATATTAAAAGTTAACAACTACTCTTGCGGATAATTGAACAAATCATGTTCAAATTACCGTCGTTGTAGAGGGAATGTAAAAAAAATCCGAACATTTTTTTGACCTTAAGCAATTTAAGTTCGTTTTTTGCTTGCAGGGTCACTAAGTATTCTGTAATTTTACTACCAGTTATCTTTCATTAGAAATTAAGTTGTGGAGCAACTGTAATGACTATCAAAGTTGGTATTAACGGTTTTGGCCGTATTGGACGTTTCGTTTTCCGTGCATCTGTAGAGCGTGATAACATCGAAGTTGTTGGCATCAATGACCTTATCGATGTTGAGTACATGGCTTATATGCTTAAGTACGATTCAACTCACGGTCGTTTCAACGGTTCTGTTGAAGTTGTTGACGGTAACCTAGTAGTAAACGGTAATACTGTACGTGTAACTGCTGAGCGTAACCCAGAAGATCTTAAGTGGGACGCAATCGGCGTTGACGTTGTTGCTGAAGCAACTGGTATCTTCCTAACAGACGAGACTGCACGTAAGCACATCACTGCTGGTGCTAAGAAAGTTGTTCTTACTGGTCCATCTAAAGACGCAACTCCAATGTTCGTTATGGGTGTTAACCATGAGACTTACGCAGGTCAGGACATCGTTTCTAACGCGTCTTGCACAACTAACTGCCTAGCGCCAATCGCTAAAGTTCTTAACGACAAGTGGGGCATCGAATCTGGTCTTATGACTACTGTTCACGCTACTACTGCTACTCAGAAGACTGTAGACGGTCCTTCTGCTAAAGACTGGCGTGGCGGTCGTGGTGCTTCTCAGAACATCATCCCTTCTTCAACTGGTGCTGCTAAAGCAGTAGGCGTTGTTCTTCCAGAACTAAACGGCAAACTAACTGGTATGGCTTTCCGCGTACCAACTGCTAACGTTTCTGTTGTTGACCTAACCGTTAACCTTAAAGAAGCTGCTTCATACGAAGAAATCTGTGCTGCTATGAAAGCTGCTTCAGAAGGCGAAATGGCTGGCGTTCTTGGTTACACTGAAGATGCAGTTGTTTCTCAAGACTTCATCGGTGAAGTTCAGACTTCAGTATTCGATGCGAAAGCTGGTGTTGCTCTGACTGACAAATTCGTTAAAGTTGTATCTTGGTACGACAACGAAATCGGTTACTCAAACAAGGTTCTTGACCTTGTAGCTCACATCTCTAAGTAATTGCTACTTAGTTAAGTGATAAAAGGCGGCTGATAGCCGCCTTTTTTGTATGTGAATTTCGAGAAACTAGAAACTAGAAACTAGAAACTAGAAACTAGAAACTAGAAACTAGAAACTAGAAACTAGAAACTAGAATAAAGTACCTCAACGACCAAAGCTATCTTCTATACTCTTCACAAATTTAACAAATATACTTTCATACACTTTGATATTTTTAAACGAAAAATAAGTTTCTATCCCACTGCTTATCTCAGCCGTTTTCTGGGATAATTAATGGAATAGATATTAAAACTTAAGGAATAATCGATGGATTTAGGTAAGCTTTCAACGATTAATGCACTTTCAGATGCAGTAACTATCTGTCAATTTCAAGACATAAAAATAGTTCGTATTATCCACCAAACAGCAGAAGCTGGCATTTCTCTACACGGCGGCCACCTCGTATGGTATAAACCTGCGGGCGAACAAGACGTGATCTGGCTCAGTGAGAAAGCCGAATTTGATACACAAAAAGCCATTCGTGGCGGCATTCCGGTCTGCTGGCCATGGTTTGGCAAAGCAGGCACCCCATCACATGGATTTGCCCGTAACAGCCAATGGACACTGCACGAACACCGTGAAAATGAAAAAGGGGTTATTGTCGCTCTTACCCTGGAAGACAATGAAGAAACACGTGACATCTGGCCGCACAAATTCCACAACCAGCTTACATTTGAGTTTGGTCAGGAACTAAAAGTTCACCTGACATCGACCAACACTGACGATCATGAGTGGTCTTATAGTGGTGCCCTGCACTCTTACTTTAATATTGACGATATCAACACCGTATCTATCACTGGCATGGGTGATAAATATCTTGATAGCGTTCAAGGTGACATTGCGTGTGAAGGTGGTGACACACTGACCATCGCCCAGGAAGTTGATCGCGTTTACACCGAACCGAAAAATCCAATCACAATCACTGACCCAAACAATCAACGTCAGATCCATATCGAAAACCAAGGACACAACGCAGCTGTGATCTGGAACCCATGGCAGGCACTGTCCGTGAGCATGGCTGATATGGCCGATAACAGCTATGAAACCATGGTTTGCGTAGAATCAACGATACATGATCCGGCGATTACACTGGCGCCAGGCGAGTCTCATACTCTGAGTACTATCGTGTCGGTCAGCACGTTATAAGATTGCTTGTCACATCACTTAGCGAGAATAAGAAGATATAGATACAAGGTACTTATCTTTAAGCAGAAAAAGCCAGTCACTTGATGACTGGCTTTTCTGGTTATAGGTTGGGTTATGAGTTACAGGTCAGCCTTGAATACCTGATGTTGGAACAACTGATCGACGATATCACGGGAAGATACCTCTGACTCAAGGTTCAAACCGGACAGATCAACGTTATCCAACACAATATTCTGCTGTCCAGAATCAACGGTTATCGTCAGATTGACCTTACCATCATCTGTCACGCCAGCTTCCAGATGATCAAGCAGCACATCCATATCCGGATTATCATTTTTGATATCCGGAAGGATCTCGGTCAAATCTAGCTTATCTTCATCCAGTTTAAAGTCCGTGATCACATCCAGCTGCGTAGTATCACTCAACGACGATGTATGCCAGGTAAACACATCACTGCCCTCACCTCCGGTGAGAATGTCATCACCCAGTCCGCCGATCAGGATATCATTGCCGCTACCGCCAACCAGGATATCGTTACCGGCACCGCCGTCGAGGGTATCTTCACCTCCTTGCCCCAACAAGATATCGTCGCTGTCAGTTCCTGACAAAATATTAGCAAGCTCATCACCCGTCTGTCCGTTCTGCTCCACCTCAATCGGCTTGTTTTCGCTGCCAGTGCCGCCGGTAAGAGTCAAAGTAAAGACATTATCACTGACACCGCCCTTGCCGTCTTCGATCTGGTACAGGAACTTGAGATCAACCTGTTGCCCGTCGGTCAGCGGAGATTTCTCACTCTGGGTAAAGTTGTAGCTGCCGTTAGCTGCAATTTCAAGAGTACCGAATGCCGTCGAAACATGCAGCTTCCCTTCATTCAGCTCGGTGCCAGTGACCAGCGATCCTTTGAAATCAGTCCCATGCAGATCCGCCCCAAGCAGGGAGAAATCATTTTCATCGAGAGACACAGTCAACGCATCACCATCGGCATCATGACTTCCGGCCAGCAGTTCTCCTGCGACCGGATCTGGCGAAAAGTGGTTCAGGTAGTGAGATAGATCATCGCCTGAGTTCACATACACCACCTCATCACTAACCTGATGCAGTGCCTCGTCCACTTTATCATTGCCTTCCGTCGCTATACCGATACCGTAGACCTTGGCATCATGGGCCTTAACATACTCATCCCAACGCTGGTCGAGATCGTCCGCAGCAACCGACCCTTCTTTCGGGTTAGGCGAACCATCGGACATAAAAAAGATGGTATCTACACTGTTGATTGGCTGTTCGTTAAGATACAAATCCCAATCGAACTCACCGTTTTCATCCAGACCATCCTGCCACGGATAGCCCATCCGCCCATCAGATCCGATCACGCTTTCCTGGGCTTGGGAGTAGTCGGTGTTCAGCCCCCGACTGTCGATCCAGCACCAGTCGCTGACATATACGTTCACTTCGCTCAGATAGTCGGCATCAGACAGCTCCCGATCCCCCAGCTCCGGCGGCGTACTCATGTCATACAGAGTCTTGAGTTCAAACCAACCGTTCTTCTGAGCCTCGCCACCGAACTTAACCAGACGGATATAGCTGTTAGACTCACCGCCCTCAGCGATCATATTCCCAATCATATTATGCAGCGCCTCGGCTGCCTGATAGGCCCGGGACTCGTAACGCGGTGCCAGCTTTTCATCCGGCTGATCACTGTCTCTCACCGTATTGGTACCATCAAAGGTACGGGTCATGCTGCTGGAGAAATCGAACACCACAGTGATCTTGTTGATCGGTTGCTCTTGCACCTCAGCATAGCCATGCACCGCATGGTTTTCTGGTACATGATTCTCACTGACATTTACCGTGACATCGGCAAAGTCATTCCCGCCGTTGCCATCGCTGACCTTCACCTTAAGCTGATACTGATCTTGCTGGTCGTAATCCAGCTCTACACCATCTTTAAGCCAAATCTCACCAGTACTCGAGTTGATCTCGAACTTATCAGCGTCGCCGTTCATCAACTCATAGTTCAACTGATCACCAGTATCGGGATCAAACGCATTAAGCTTGCCGACCATCACGCCTGATTCCAGCTCGGCAACATCAAAGCTGAAGCTGTCGTCAGTAGGCTGACCTTCTGCATCTATACCCTGTATCTGATCTGCATCAGCAGAGCTAATAAATTCAGGTAACGCATTCTCACCAATCACGGTGACGGTCACTTCGGCGGCATCGGTCAGCTCTCCGTCCGTGATGCTGTAGCTGAACTTGACCTCTTTGGCCTCACCCACCTTAAGATCCTGCTCATCAGCAGCCAGGGTTTTAAGGTACTTGACAGAATCAAACACCAGTTTGCCGTCCACAAGGGAGACATAATCCGGATAGCTGCCCTCTACGATGCTCAGCGCATCCTGCTCCGGATCCGTATCGTTACCTAGCACATTAATTTCCAGAGAGTCCGTCTCATTGGTCTGGAACGCCTTGTCGAAAGCGGTTAGATTCGCTTCTACTTTCGTGATGAAATAGTCGGAGCTATCAGCACCTTTTGTACCCTCTCCGTACTCAATAGCAGAAAACTCTATGCGATCGAAATAACGATTTCCCGTATCGATTCCCAATATGTGGTGATCACTTCCGCCCGGCTCGTTCGGGGCAAGATCGACCATTTTGAAAACATCTGTCGCGACCAAAGAGCCTTGGTAATAGGCTTTCCATACACCCTGTTCCAGTTCCCAGCCGTTACCCCAGAGATTACCGATAGATACATCCACATGGTTTGAAAGCTGATCGTTTTCAAAGCTAAAGCACATCGCCTCACTTTTACCGTCAGCGTGAGCCATTTGAGCCACCCAAATATTCTCTGGGTCTGATCCCTTGCCATCAATAAGGTCAGAATGAACACCAAACTCAGTATTACCGTCTCCGGTAAATTCCACCTTCTGGGCATCCGCTACCTTGACGCCGGTCTTAACGTCAATCACATAATAATCGACCTTGATATCGGCGCTGGTATCCCAGTTATCACCATTCAGGATCACCGGCTCGGTCTCGATTCCCTTGTCATCAACCGCATCCGGAGCCTCATTGACATCGGTAATCTTGACATCAAGCCTAACCAAACCATCCCACGAGCCGGTACCGACAGTCGGATCATCAACCATTACGGTGGGCTGGTAAGTATCTTGGGTCTCATGGTCCAACTCGACCCCGGCTTTAAGGTGAAGCTCCGGCTGGCCATTGTTATAAACGATTTCGAACATTGCGTCGTCACCGTCGGCCAGACGCAGGTTATTGGTACCTATACCGTCATCAATGACGTTGATATCCGCCACCTTGATTGAGCTGCTGGTATCGGTATCTTCCGGGATCTGCCATTTAACAACGTCAAGTTCGAGCCTCGGCGGTTCATTGACATTGGTGACCGACACAGCAACGGTGGCGGTATCTTTTAGGCCGTTGCTATCACTGACCTCAACGGTAAGATCATAGTTATCTTGCGACTCATAGTTCAGCGCCAACCCGCTCTTCAAACTGATCTCACCGGTGTCGCTATCGATCTCAAACAGATCGGTATGGTTTGTCAGTGTATAGGTTGGTTTATCACCCGCATCAGGGTCGAAAGATTCTACCTGACCCACCTTGGCGCCAGCGACATTTTCCGCCACCTCGAAACTATAACTGTCCGCATCGGCTTGACCTTGCTCATCGAGGCCGTGGGCATCATTGCCGGGACTGATAAACTCGGGTGCTTCATTGACATCATCGACCTTTACCTCGACGGTGGCCGTGTCTCTCAGACCATCTTTATCACTGACCTCAATATTCAGCTCGTAGCTGTCCTTAGTTTCGTGATCCAGTGCCACACCCTCTTTCAGGCTGATCTCACCTGTCTCGGGATTGATCTCAAACAGATCGGTGTGGTTAGTCAGAGAATAGGTCGACTTATCACCGGCATCCGGATCGAAAGATGCAACCTGACCAACCTTGGCACCAGCATCATTTTCCGCCACCATGAAGCTATAGCTGTCCGCATCTGCTTGGCCTTGGGCATCCAGGCCGTGGTCATCATTACCGGGACTTCTAAACTCTGGAGCTTCGTTGGTATTTTGCAACTTAAGTTCCAGCGATAAGCGGTTGCTGCTCGCCCCTTGATCATCGAGCACATCCAGGCCAAAAGACTTGGCTGCATTGATCCCTACCGGCTCATCGGCGGTATTTTCATACTGCAGCGCTTTCAGTGCTGCTTCAAACTCGGCCTTAGGCAGAGTGCCGCCGTCTTTGACCTCCAGAGTCCAGTATGCGGTTGGGTTGCCGTTTGCGTCCGGGTAGTCTCTGTAAGTCAGCACAAACTGGTCGGCCAACTCTGCCGGCAGCGTCAGGCTATCGTGAGCGGGATCGTAACCGTTCTGCAATTCACCGTCTTTCTCTGTTGGCGAAGTAAGGCTTATTACGGCCCTGGACAGGTTGGCGCTGTCTACATCGGAAACTGATACCTCAGAAAATACATTTTGCTTACCTGAACCTTCGGCATAGGTGTCATGAACCCAGGTATCACTACCCATGTCCGGGTGGTGAATGACAGGCGCATCGTTGGTGCCGGTGATGGTCACGGCGATCTGCTGCTCGGTGCCGTCGGTCGCGGTAAAGGTAATGGTGTCGGTAACCTTGTCGCCCAGACCCAGCTGCTGCACCTTGGTTTGATCTAAGGTGTAGGTCCAATTGCCGTCAACCAGCTCGAAGCTGCCGTAGCCGTTGTCGCCGGCGGTGCTGGCCACATTGTCAAAGCCTGGGGTGTCGCCGTTATCCACGTCGCTGATCGCAATGCTGCCGCCGGTTGTAACTGGCGCATCGCCGATATTACCTTCGCTCACCTCACCGCTGAAACTACCGCTCACTTCCGGCGCATCTTCGGTGCCGTTGATGGTTACTGTAACTTGCTGCTCGGTGCCGTCGGTCGCGGTAAAGGTGATGGTGTCGGTAACCTTGTCGCCCTGATCCAGCTGCTGCACCTTGGTTTGATCTAAGGTGTAGGTCCAGTTGCCGTCAACCAGCTCGAAGCTGCCGTAGCCGTAATCGCCGGCGGTGCTGGCCACATTATCAAAGCCTGGGGTGTCGCCGTTATCCACGTCGCTGATCGCAATGCTGCCGCCGGTTGTTACCGGCGCATCACCGATATTGCCTTCGGTCACCGCCCCGGTGAAAGTACCTGCCACTTCAGGTGCATCTTCGGTGCCGGTGATGGTCACGGTGATCTGCTGCTCGGTGCCGTCAGTCGCGGTAAAGGTGATGGTGTCTGTAACCTTGTCGCCCTGATCCAGCTGCTGCACCTTGGTTTGATCCAAAGTGTAGGTCCAGTTGCCGTCAACCAGCTCGAAGCTGCCGTAACCGTTGTCGCCCGCGGTGCTGTTGACGTTGTCAAAGCTTGGGTTGTCGCCGTTGTCCACGTCGCTGATCGCAATGCTGCCGCCGGTTATTACCGGCGCATCACCGATATTGCCTTCGGTCACCGCCCCGGTAAAACTACCGGCCACTTCAGGTGCGTCTTCGGTGCCGGTGATGGTCACTGTGATCTGCTGCTCGGTGCCGTCAGTCGCGGTAAAGGTGATGGTATCTTTAACCTCGTCGCCCTGATCCAGCTGCTGCACCTTGGTTTGATCCAAAGTGTAGGTCCAGGTGCCGTCGACCAGCTCGAAGCTGCCGTAACCGTTGTCGCCCGCGGTGCTGTTGACGTTGTCAAAGCTCGGGTTGTCGCCGTTGTCCACGTCGCTGATCGCAATGCTCCCGCCGGTTGTTACCGGTGCATCACCGATATTGCCTTCGCTCACCTCACCGCTGAAACTGCCGCTCACTTCCGGCGCATCTTCGGTGCCGTTGATGGTTACTGTAACTTGCTGCTCGGTGCCGTCGGTCGCGGTAAAGGTGATGGTGTCTGTAACCTTGTCGCCCTGATCCAGCTGCTGCACCTTGGTTTGATCTAAGGTGTAGGTCCAATTGCCGTCAACCAGCTCGAAGCTGCCGTAGCCGTTGTCGCCGGCGGTGCTGGCCACATTGTCAAAGCCTGGGGTGTCGCCGTTATCCACGTCGCTGATCGCAATGCTGCCGCCGGTTGTTACCGGCGCATCACCGATATTGCCTTCGGTCACCGCCCCGGTGAAAGTACCGGCCACTTCAGGTGCATCTTCGGTGCCGGTGATGGTCACKGTGATCTGCTGCTCGGTGCCGTCGGTCGCGGTAAAGGTGATGGTGTCTGTAACCTYRTCGCCCTGATCCAGCTGCTGCACCTTGGTTTGATCTAAGGTGTAGGTCCAGTTGCCGT